>CAXTNQ010000008.1:0-24091 GCA_964245745.1 uncultured Jatrophihabitantaceae bacterium | reverse complement strand
GCATACACCTCCGGCGACACCGCGGAGACCGGCCGCGTCTCGTTGTCCCGCAGCTCGCGCGCGGCCTTGAGCAGCATGCGTCGCATCCGGACGATCCCGATGTCGCTCGCGCCCAGGTTCTCCTTGGTCCGATCCATGATCGGCGCCATACCCTCCTGGCACGCGGCGTCCTGCACCCACAGTCCGGGCAGCGCCGAGAAGTGCGAGGCCTCGAGCTCGTTGTCGTAGAGGTAGTCGTTCTCCGCCGTGAGGGTCGGCCAGTACTTGCCGAACGGCCGCACCGTCGTCAACGGACCCTCGACGTGGCGATCGATCGAGAGGTGACCCGATTCCCGGCCGCGGGCGCCGTACTTGAACAGCTTCACGACCTTCTCCGGCAGCGGCTCGGTCGGCTGGTAGGAGAACATGAAGGTGAGGGTGGTGGTGTCATCCATCGGAACCCATGCGTGGCCGCTGAGGTTCGGGTACGGACTCGTCGGTGGCACCAGGGTCCAGAACGGCATCAGGAATTGGTTGATGCGCCAGTACTGCTTGTCGCCGGCTTCCCGAGCGGCGGCCACGACCGTGCCGTGGTCGGTATCCATGACTTCCAGCTCCGGGTCGAGGTCATCGTCCCAGGCAGTCTGCGCCCGCAGGCCTCCTTCGTCGACGCGCCCGTGCAGGATCGGCGCGTGGCTCGAGTCGATCTCGCCCTCCAACGCCTGGACCCAGTTGCACTGCTGGACGCGAAGCGAGACGTAGACCTGATCTTCGGGGACCATGTTCCATTCGAGGGCTGGCAGGTCCGGCAGCTCGGAGGCGTCACCCCGGTCGTTGCCCATATGGACCCAGACGATGCCGTTACGCTCCCGGGTCGGATACGACGGGACCCGGACCTTCTCCGGGTGCTTGCGCACGCGGGCCTCGTTCGGCATGCCAATGCACGCGCCCTCGGCGTTGAACTTCCAGGCGTGGTAGACGCACCGCAGCCCACCCGGCTCGTTGCGCGCGAACGACAACGGCGCCTGACGATGCGGGCACATCGCGCCCTGCACGTGTACCGACCCGTCCGGCGAGCGGAACGCGACGAGGTTCTCACCAAGCAGCTTGATCCGCGTCGGCCGGTGACCGGCGACCAGGTCGTTCGAGATGAGTGCGGGCATCCAGTACAACCTCAGCAGGTCGCCCATGACGGTCCCTGCTGACACGCGGACGAGGTCTTCGTGATCGCTCGTTGAAACCATTAGCGGCCCTTTCTCGTTCTCGGAACTGTCAGGCAGTGATCGTCGGGATCACGCTGCTCGTTGGCGGACGGCGCCCGCACTCGGACGTCGTGCGGGGTGGGGTCGGCCGCGTTCCGCAGCGCGGTAGCTTGCCTTCAGGCTGCGCACCGCCGAGGGCTCGGCATCGCGAAGTCTGCGCCGCAACGCGTCCACCCGTGATTCGTACTCTTCTGGCCGGTAGACGGCCGACACCAGGCCCAGTCGCAATGCGTCCGAGGCGGTGAAACGCTCGGGGACGAAGGACAGGAATCGCGCCGACCCGGCGCCGACGGTCCGGGGCAGGCTCCACGGGAGGCACATGCTGCCGGGCAGGCCGTGCCGGAGGAACGCGGTCGAGAAGTTCGCGGACGTGACGGCCACCCGCACGTCGCACGCACAGGCGAAGCCGAGGCCGGCACCGGCACACGCCCCGTTGATCATGGCGATCGTGAGCTGCGGCATCTCGTGCAGGACGAGCGCCACGTCGTAGATGGGCGACGGGCGACCGTCGACCTGCTCGAAGCCGATGTCGCCGGCGGCAATAGCTTCGGTATCGCCGCCCGGGCAGAAGAAGTGTCCCGATCCGGTCAGCACAACAACATGTACGTCATCGCGCTTGGCGATCATCGACAGACACTCGTGCAAATCCGAGATCATGGCGGTATTGGCGGCGTTCTTGCGATCAGGACGGTTCATGACAACGGACGCCAAGCTGCCGTCGACGTTCACGAGCAACGTTTCCCATTGCTTGTTCAACGGCTGGCCACCAAGTCTCGTGTTTACGCGCCCAGCAGGCGCCGATCAACCAACTCGACTTGAGAGGGAGCATAATCGGCGCTTCGATGCGTGCGCAAGCATTGGGGTCCGCGTTGCCGCACAGCGCCGACCGACCTCACACTCGAAAATGCGGCTGTTTATCCATAAGATGGTGATGGTTGTGTACGCACATAGAGTGCACTGGGCGTAGACCGTCAGGGGCGTCGCACAGAGATGCAGGAACAACACACGTCATGGCTTGCGTTGCGGCAGACGACGTCGCTTGTCGACGTCGAGGTCGAGAACGCGCTCAGCCAGAATTGTGACTTGCGGCTCGACGCCTACATCGCGCTCAGTTGGTTGTACCAACGGGACGCGCAGCGAGCTGCCGTCTCGCCGCGGGGGCTCGAGAAGGCGGTCAATCTGACGCCGAGCGGCACGAGTCGCCTGCTCGCTCGGATGGAGGATGACGCCGTCATCGTGCGCTCGGTTTCGGTCGCCGATCGCCGAGCCATCGAGGTGTCGCTGACCGCGTCGGGCGTGCAGCGCCTCAAACGCGCTCAGCCCTACGTGGCGGACGCGGTGGCGCGGGTGCTCAACGAGCGAGCTATCGGGGTGATGGCGGCCAGCGCCCTCGCGGTGTCCACGGGCCGGCTCGACGAGGGCGCTGTGGACCCTGGTGAACGGGACGAGAGCCTGTCGATCAGCGGGATCCTCACCTGGCACACGGTCGACGCCGTATCGGCGGCGGACGCACTTGTCGTCCGCCAGGCGATCGAACCCGCGGTCCTGGTCGAAGCGGCGCGGTACGCGACCGAAGCGGCGGTTGTGGACCTGACCCGGGCGGTCGTGGACATGGTCCGGAGCACCCACGATCCCGAAGCCTTCTTCGCGGCCGATTCACGTTTCCACGCGAGGATCGCGTCCCTGTGTCAGAACCGGATGTTGCGCGAGATCTACGTACACGTCGTGGAGCAGCTGGAGTCCGGCCTGTACTCCGTCGACGGCGACGACGCGACCACCGAGCCCTACCTGGCTAACCGGGCGAAGGTGCACGCCGACCTGGTCGACGCCATTACTCGCCACGACATGGCTGCGGTCCGGGCCGCCGCCGGCCGGCACCAACTCGTACGCGTGGTCGACGAAAGTGTCGACCCGATCAAGGCGCGCGACCGCGAGTAGCCGCGGTCGTCACTCCGCGGCGTCGGGCGTCTGCAGCTGGTGGTAGTTCAGCGCGTTGCGAGCCTCTGCGAGGCGCTGGCCAGAACGCACCGCCTCACGAATCGACTTCTCGACCTCGACGATGCTCTCGGCTTCGTCCAGTACGGCTTCGACGTGAGCCTGCGGTAGTACGAGGACACCGTCGGCGTCACCGAAGATCCAGTCGCCGGATTCGACCCGGGCGCCCCCGAGCGCAACCGGTTCCTGGTACGCCTCCGCGGCCACCCGGTCCTTGCCGGTACGCATGGTGTGCGAACGGGCGAATACGGGGTAGCCGGTCTCGACCGAGACGTCGGTGTCGCGGCACACGCCGTCGATCACCGTCCCGGCGACGCCCTGCCGGTGCGCAACCTCGGTCAGGATGTCACCCCACACGGTTGTGTCCGTGCGTCCGGCGTTGTCGATCACGATCACGCAACCGGGCGGCACCTCGTCGATGTAGTCGCCCACCGACTTGCCGGACATGCCACGCGGCAGCATACGAACGGTGTAGGCCGGACCCACCACCTTGAATTGGCGGGAGATGGGCATGATGCCCAAGGCCTGGCCGGGGATACGCAGCTTGTCCATGGCGTCGGACAGCGAAGAACTGTCCAGTGCCTGCAGGCGTTCTTTCACGTCGGTCATCGACCACCGCCGGAGAGCATGGTCTCGTAGTTGCTGCCCATCACCGTCCCGATCGGCGTACCCGCATCGATGTCAGCGGCCATCCTCGCTTCTCGTTCGGCGATGGCTTCCGCGGCGGTCAGGACGTCGTCGATGACCTCCTGTCCGACGAACACGACGCCGGTCGCGTCGGCGATGACGTAGTCGCCGGTGGCGACCGTCCGGCCTCGAATGTCGACCGGCTGCCCCCAGCTGACCTCGACGGTCCGGCCGCGCGCGGTTCGCGGCGTCGCGCCGACGCTGTACACGGCGAAGCCCAGGCTGCGCGCCTCGTCGACGTCGCGGACCGCTCCGTCAACCACGACGCCACGGACTCCGCGCGCCAGCGCGCCCCGGGTCAGGTTGCCTCCCCAGCCGGCGCAGTCCACGCGGCTACCGTGCGCCACCACGATGACGTCCCCACTGCCGGAGGCCTCGATGGCCGAGGTCCCCAGATGACGGCCGGAGGTCTGCTCCCCGACCGGCCCGAGTTCCACGGTCACGACGCGGCCCGCGAGCGCGGCCGACGGCACGGCCGGCTCGAGGCCGTCGACGACGCCGGCCTGCTCCACCGACAGTCCGAGCCGGTCAATGGCGTCAGAGACTGCGCAGGAGTCCAGCCGCCCCAAACGTCGGACGACGTCGCCGGCGCTGCTCACTCCCACACCGCGCCGGCGCTCGTCACCACGAAGACGAACTCGGCCATCGTCTGCCCCCCTGGCGTCAGAGCGTTTTCAGGGCCGGGAACAGTTCCTGCGGCCGCTCGGTGAAGATGGCGGCCTTCTGCTCGTCGGTCAGGAAGTCGAAGCCGGCGATCACCGGGACCAGGTCGTCGGCGGGCCGACCCGTTTCGGGGCGCTTCATCCCTCCCGATCCGGGCGCTTCGGTCCCGAACGCCATCTGCGCGGGACCGCGTTGCTCGATGGCCGCGCGCAGGAAGATCAGATCATGGGCGCAGGTGTCGTAGAAGAGATTCCGCGAGGTGTCCTGCGACGGCAAATGAGGATCTCCGGGAATGAACCGGTCCAAGGCGCCGCCGCAATGACAAATCATAAAACGAAGGTCGGGAAATCTCTTGAAGACGTCGCTGTGGCCTAAGGCGATACGCGCCCAATACTGCTCGGCGACGAAGCTCAACTGGTAATTGTTCGGCACGTGCCGGAACCGTTTGTCGACCGAATTGGTGCCGTGAATGATGATCGTCCAGCCGAGCTCCTGGCAGCGGGCGTAGAGCGGATCCCACCAGGTGTCCGCAACGCCCGGACCAGTGTGCGTGCCCGTGGGGTCGGGGCTGAGGTAGGTGCCACCGAAGCCCATGTCGGCGCAGCGCTCGAGCTCGGGCAGGCAATGCGACGCGTCCGGCGCCGTCACGTCCTGCGGCAGCATGCACGCACCGAGGAACCGATCCGGCCGCAGGGAGACCTGGCGAGCGACGCAGTCGTTCGCGAACTCAGTCCATGCCTGCCGAATCTCGCCTTCCAACCAGCCCAACATGAAGAAGGGCCGCGGGCCCAGCACCTGGGCGTCGATACTTCTCTCGTCGAGAGCCGCCACGTGAGCGTCGACGCTCTGCTCCCACGCTTCGTCGGTGAACCCGTAGAAGTCGGCCGCCGCGGACTCGAAAGGACTGGCCTGACGAGAGTTCGTCGCCTGCAACATGAGGCTGTAGAGGCCGATGGCCCCGAGAGGTGGGGAAATATGTCCGTGGACGTCGAAGACCTTCAGGTCGCGGTACATCCGGCCCTCCAAGACTGTCCACCACCATGCACCGGGCCCACCGCAGCAACGAAACCGGAACGGAGTACTCGACCTACCTCGCCGAATAAGTGAACCGTCCTGTTGGGACGCTCGCGCCGAGTGTTCCTGCTGTCTAACACTAAGCGGATGCTTGCGCAAGCACACAGTGGACCGTAGCGTCTAACCACGCACTCGGCGTGAGCGCCGCCGAGGCGGCTCGAGCGATTCGCCCCAGTCAGGCCAGGGACGGCTGGGCCGCCGATGGCGATCGGCGAAAGGTGAGGACGTCGTCACGTGATCGTTTCGGTGGTATATCGATCAATGAGCAACCGCGGTGACACATGGGCATGAAGCTGAACGTGAATGTCGACGGCTGTATGGGCAATGCCCGGTGCGCAGCTGTCGCCCCGGAACTGTTCCAGCTCAATGACGAGGGCTACGTGACGACGCCTGAGGTGGACGTCCCGGAAGGTCTCGAGGAGCAGGCACAGCACGCCATCGAGAGCTGCCCCGAACAGGTGATCTCGGTGGCGCGCGATCGCGCCGCCAGCCAGTGACGCACTGAGGACCAACCGGTCCGTTCAGAGGACGTCGCCGAGTCGAGCCGTCGATCAGCGACCGTCGTCGTTCACTAGTGAGCAACGTGCGGCCGCACCCAAACGTGTGCTTGTGCATGCATCATTCGGCCGCCTATGGTTTTGGTCATCGCGGTCACGTGAACGCACGACCAATGGGTTCGCCCAGCGGTCTTGATCGCGAATCGGCGTCGCGCTATGGCGAAGAGGTGGATATGCACGACTCGGTGCCAGAACTGCCCTTACACCTTGACCTGGACGACCAGTTCGTCAAAGACCCATGGGGAGCCTGGGACCGGATCCGCGAGGATTACGGCGTGTTCCGCGCGTTGCCGGGCACCGAGGCGGGCGAGTCGATCTGGGTGTGCACGCAAGATCAGGTGATCCGCGACGGCTACGCGCTCGGGCCGGAGTACTTCTCGAACGCGCTGCTGTTCCCGTATCACCCGACCGGCCCTCGCCGGCTGGGCCTGGTCGAGATGGACCCTCCCATCCACACGGCGCTGCGCAAGGCGATGTCGCCCTACTTCGCCCCACGCGTGGTCGAGGCACGCCGGGAGCGGATGTACGAGATCGCGCGCGAGATCATCGGGGAGTTCGCGGACCGCGGCGAGTGTGAATATGTGGCGGACTTCGCCAAGCGCTATGTCGCGGCGATCTTCCTCGAGTACCTCGGTGTTCCGATGACCGAACTCGACCACATGCTCCAGTGGGCGTACGACTCGGTGCACCTCACCATGGAGGACGATCCGGACGGCACCCGGCGCGCCAATGCGATGAACCAGATCCGGTCGATGATGCTTCAAGTCGCCGACGACCGTCGTACGGACCCCCAAGAGGACCTGACGACGTCGATGCTGCAGGTGGCGGAAGAGACCGATCTCAGCGACGCCGATTTCGCGGGCACCCTCATCCTGCTGTTTCTCGGTGGTCTCGACACCACGGCCGGCTCGCTGAGCTTCGCCGCCCGGCACTTCGCGGAGAATCCGGACGACCGCCGCGCGGCCACCGCGAGCCCGGAAGCCGTGCGCAACGCCGCGGAGGAAGTGCTACGAGCGTTCGGCATCCTCAACGCGACCAAGATCGTCGTGAAGGACGTCGACTTCCACGGGTGCCCGATCAAGAAGAACGACCGCATCGTGTTCGCCACGAGCTCGGCCGGTCGAGACGCCAGCGTGTATCCGGACGCGGACTCCTTCCGCGTCGACCGGGACAGCTACCGGCACATCGCGTTCGGCCTAGGCCCACACCGCTGTATCGGGTCGCACTTTGCGCGGGCCGAGCTTCAGGTCTACATCGACGAGTGGCATCGGCACATCCCGGACTACTCCGTCGCCGACCCCGCGAACATCAAGAACCACGGTGGGACCGTCATGGGTATCGACAAGCTCCCACTGACCTGGGGCTAGGTCGTCGCCGGGAGCGGATGAGCCGCCGACCGCCTAGTCACGAGGAGTGCGTCTTATGCCGACGATCGCGAGAAACGGCACCACGCTCTATTACGAGAGCACCGGAAACGGCCGGCCGATCCTCTTCTCCCACGGCTACGGGGGCACGGCCGAGATGTGGGCCCGGCAGGCCGAGGAGCTGTCCAAGCAGTACCGCGTGATCACCTGGGAGATGCGCGGTCACGCACGTTCGGACTCCCCCAGTGACCTAGCGGCCTACTCCGAGGCCGAAGCCGTCGCCGACATGGAAGCGATCCTCGACGCCTGCGATGCGCCGCACGCGGTGATTGCTGGTCTGGCGCTGGGCGGATACCTGTCCCTGTGCTTCTACATCGCCCGTCCCGAACGGACCGACGCGCTGATCCTGGTCGGCACCGGACCTGGGTACCGCAAGGATGCCGCACGCGACGCATGGAACAGCAGCGCCGACGCCCTGGCGGACTCCCTCGACGCCAAAGGCCTGGACGCGCTCGATGTGATCGCTTGGGGTCGGCACCCGCTGCACCGCTCGGCGACCGGCCTCGCGCAGGCGTCGCGTGGGATGCTCAAGCAGAGCGACGCACATGTCATGGAGGCTCTGCCCACGATCGACGTGCCGACGTTGGTCGTGGTTGGCGAACTCGACACCGAGTTCCTCATACCGTCCAGCTACATGACGAAGAAGATCCCGGACGCGACCGAGGTGGTCGTCGCCGGCGTTGGTCACGGCGCCAATATGGACGCCCCGGACGACTTCAACCGGTCGGTCCTGGACTTCCTGGCGAAGCTCCCCGCCCAGGGCGACAGTGAGGAATCGAAGCAATGAGGACCGGTAAGCAATATCTCGCGGCGATCGACGACGGACGCTGTACCTACTTCCGTGGCCGGCGAATCGCTCGGATCTCCGACGATTCGACCTTGCACGCGATGGCGATGAACACCGCCGCCGAGCACGACCGGTTCTATTCGCCCGAGCCGGGAGCAACCAACCCGCTGCTCGACGCTCCCCGCTCTCGGGAGGAGCTGCGCGAGCGCGCGTCGGTCGTCGTGACCATCGAAGAGACACTCATCGCGACTTACCTCGCCTTGATGAGCATGAACTCGGCTGCACCGAAGCTTCCGCCCGAGTACGCCAAGCGGGCCCGCGCCTACGTCCAGGACGCAACGATCCGCGACATCCGTATCGCGCAATGCATCAGCGACGTCAAGGGCAACCGCTCGTTGGCACCGCTGGCCCAGCCGGACCCTGACGCGTACTTGCGGGTCGTAGATCGCCGCCCGGACGGAATCGTCCTGCGCGGAGCCAAGATCCACATTTCGGGTGCGTCGGTATCCGACGAGTTGCTCGTCATGCCCACGAAGGCGATGAAGCCCGGCGAGGAGGACTACGCGGTCGCGTGCGCCGTCCCGGTCAACGCTCCCGGGGTGATCGTGCTCAACGCGACCACCTACCCGCAGGACGAGGTGCCCGGCGACCACCCGGTGAGTACCAAGTCCGCTTTGGCCGAGGGATTCGTCATCTTCGACGACGTCTTCGTACCGTATGAGCAGGTGTTCCTCGACGGCCAGGTCGAGTGCTCGGCGTCGATCGTGCACTCGCTGGGCCCGTGGGTCCGCCTGAACGGGGTGGCCCGGTACGTACGCCAGGCCGACCAACTGGTCGGGCTCGCCCACCTGATCGCGGAGGCCAACGGCCTCGAACGTGCCCAGCACATCCGCGAGAAGATCGACGAGATGATCATCCACGCGACCCTGCTGCGGGCTGGCATGGAGGGCGCCATCGCCAACGCCGTCGAGAGCGACGAGGGCTACTACTTCCCCGACGAGCTCCTGACCAACGTGACGAAGTACCAAGGTGCGGCTGAGCTCAACCGGATGTTCCGTCATCTCCACGACATCGCCGGCGGCGCGATCGTCACGTCACCGTCGTCCGCTGACCTCGACAACGAGGACACCGGGGACTTCGTCCGCAAGTACATGCAGGGCAGCGAGAAGGTCTCGGGCGAGCGGCGGCTTCGACTGTTCCTGGCGATCCGCGACTTCACTGCCGACTCGTACGGCGGATGGAACAGCGTCATGAACCTGTTCTCCGGAGGTTCCCTCTACGCCCAGCGTCTCGTCGCCCGCAAGTATTACGACATGGAGCACGCTCGTCGCGAGGCGTTGGAGCTGGCTGGTATCGGCGAAGGCAGCGAGGACGACGAGAGCGAGACCCCTCAGGACGCGGGCATCAGTCCGTCCAACGACAACGGATCCCCTACCTCGGCCCAGCGACCGCTCGAACCCGTGGGCCCGGCGGACTTCCTGGCCGAGGCCCCGCGCCCGGGCTGAGCCGAGATATCCGGCCTTCGCTACGACGACAGGTTTCCCCCGACCAACTCCACCTTCTGCGATGCGCCCATCTGGGCGAGGCCAACTGGGTAGGTAGCCACCGTCTTGTTGAACGTCATCGGGCCGAGCAACCCGTTCAGCGGCACCGTGAAGGGCACGACCGCATCGACCGCCTTGACGAATTGGTCGGTGTCGCACTTCGCGCCGCACTTGCGCAGCGCGGCCAGTAACACGGTCGCGGCGGCGAACTCCTGACCGAAGTACGACGAGGCGTTCGCGTCACTCAACGACGCGCCCGCCGCCGTTACCGCATCCGCAAGTGGAGTTCCGTCGGTGGGGAACGCCGCGCTGCGCAGCGTCGAGTACGGCGGCGTGTTGTTGATCTTTTGGAATACCGTGTCAGGGGCGGCGAAGATGCCGATCAACGGTCCCGAGTACTTGGCCGTCTTCAGCGCATCAGCCAGGGTCAGCATGGTCGGATTCGCCTCGTACGCCACCACCGCGTCGGCGTGGGCGGACACCGTGTTGACGGCCTGGCTACTCCACTCCGTGAAAGAGGCTGAGTCGCGGAAGACCGGCCCGACCGTGCCACCGCCCGCCTCGACCGTCTTCTTGAACGCGGCGAGCAACTCGTCGACCGCCGCGCTGTTGACCGCGCCCGCGAACGCCACCCGCTTGCCCTGCAACGAGCCACCCAGTTGCCGTTTGGCCGCTTCCGCCGAGTCGGTCCCGAGGACCTCGTTCGACACCACCGTCGAGTAGAAGTAGGGCAGGTTCACGACGCCGGCGAACACGTTGGAGGCGGATATCCAGGGAATCTTCGCCTGGGAGATCAGCGGTACCGCGCTGGACAGGTACCCGCTGAGGGCAAATCCGGTGATCGCTACCGGGTGGTCATTGATCGCCTCGCGGACCGCCTGAGCCACACCCTGCGCCGATCCGGCGCCGTCGTGGACCACCAACTTGACCGGGTGGCAAGCGATCCCGCCTGAGGTGTTGGCCAGGTGAGCGGCGGTGGCGGCGGCCGCCACCACCGCTTTCCCGTGCTGTACCAGCGTGGTCGCCTGACCGCTGAGGTCGGCGATCACCGCGATCTTGACGTCCGACTGCGATCCGGAGCACGAACCGCCCGCCGCCGATGCTCCGCCCGAGCCGTTCGAACTCTTGGACGACGAGCTCGACGAACACGCGGACACCGCGAGGAGCACGACGCAACCAACGGCGAGGGATACGCCGCGCCACCCACCGGGCCACCCGAGTCGCCTGCTACTGCGCCCACGTGCCATCTGCGTCTCCTCAGCGCTCGTGCCCGGCAGCGTCATCAGCCGACGGCGCCGACGGGACGCCTACTTCGTTCCCCTAAGTCGCCCGATCGCGCCTTCCGCCGCGAACTCGCGCTCGCGCGTGAGGGGGCGACTGAGATCAATTCAGTCCGACGTCGTCCACCGCAGCGGCAGGTGCATCGGCCCGCGGAGCACGGCCATGCCCTCGTAGTCGAAGGGCTCCACCTCGACGTTGGGCAGGTCCAGCACCGTGTTCACGGCCACCGTCGCTTCGGATACGCCCAGATGCCGGCCCAGGCAGTGGTGAATCCCGAACCCGAAGGCCAGATGACGACTGAGGTTGTCGCGTCGGATGTCGAAGGTGTACGGGTCCGGGAACACCGTCGGGTCGTGGTTGGCCGCGCCCAGGCACAGCTGCACGACCTCACCCGTACGGACCGGGACGCCCTCGATCTCGGAGTCCTCACGAACGATACGCTGCGTGAACTGCAGCACGCCTTCCATCCGCGCTGTCTCGTCGATGGCGTTGGGGACCAGCGAACGGTCTGCCTGCACCAGGGCCAGTTGAGACGGATTGCGCAACAGACTGAGCACGGTGCTGCACATGAGGTTGACGGTCGTGTGATGGCCGGCCCCGAGGACGAGCACGAGGGTGTACCTCAACTCCTCGTCGGTCAGGCGATCACCGGCTTCTTCAGCCTCCATCATCATGCCCAGCAGGTTGTCCTGCTTGGGAGCGGCTCGGCGCTGCTCGATGATGCGCTTGAAGTAATCCGCTTCCTGCTCCGACGCCTCCTGTGCGTCGGCCATCAGCGACATCTGGCGCGCACGTTGTTCGGGCAGCAGCCCGATCGTGCCGATCGCGTGGTGAATCGTGTCGGCCCAGGGCTCCCACAACGCGGAGTCCTCGAGCGGAATGCCGATCATCATGGTGATCATGTACGCGGCGAGCGGACGCGCGAGTTCGACGACCATGTCCATCTGTCCGCGGGGCCGAATCGTCACCATCAGGTCGTCGGCCCGACCTTGCACCTCGCTCTGCAGTTTGGCGATGGCGTTCGGGGTGAACGCCTGCCCGACGAGCGATCGGATGCGGGTATGCGCCGGACGATCCATGCCGAAGAAGGACGGCTTCTTGTGCTGAGTGGCCAGCTGACCGAAACGGTCGGGTTGGCGCAGGACGGACTGGCACGTGCTGTGGCGGCTGAACACCTTCGTACCGTCTTCGGTGATCCATACCGGCGCGTCCTCGAGCAACCGGCGATAGGTCGGAAACGGGTCGACCGAAAGCTCGGGCGACCGGATCAGGTCTTCGATGGCGGGATCGGTAAGCGTCACAGTTCATCCTCCGTCGGTGTCGATACGGTCGGTCGGTCCACGGCGGCCGTCACGGCGCGACCAGCGCGGCGCCGTCCACGACGAGCTCAATGCCGGAAACGAAGCGGGACTCATCCGACGCGAGATACAACGCCGCGTAGGCGATGTCCCACGAGGTGCCCTTGTGAGACAGCGGAGTCCGTTCGTGACCGGCCTTGACGAGATCGTCCCGGTTGCCCCCGCGCTGCGCCACGACGCCGTCAACCGCCATCGGCGTGTCGATGTGGCCGGGCAAGATCGCGTTGGCGCGGATCCCCTCCGATCCGTACCCGGTGGCGATCGCCCGAGTCAGCGCGTTGACGCCCGCCTTCGACGAGCAGTACGCCGGGGAGACGCCTCGATACGCGCCGATCGAAGACATGTTGATGATCGACCCGCTCTGCTGGCGGGTCATGAGCGGAATGATGGCTCGGCTCATGAGCCACATCCCTTTGAGGTTGATGTCGAACACCCGGTCCCAGGCACTCTCCTCGAGTGCCGTGACCGAGCCGAGGCCGAGGATTCCGACGTTGTTGACGAGGACGTCGGCGCCGCCAAGGGTCTCGTCGACAGCGGCCGCAACACCCTGCACGTCAGCGGCGTCGGTGATGTCAGCCACGACGCTGTTGACGCGGTCGGCCGCCGGAGGTTCCTCGGCGGCCACGGCATCAACCGTCGACTGCAGACGCGCCGGGTCACGGTCGACCAAGAGAAGGTTGGCGCCCTCTCGAGCGAACAACAACGAGATAGCGCGGCCGAAGCCAAGTCCCTGACCGTCACTCTGCCCAGCGCCGACGACGACGACGCGTGAGCCGCTGAGCCGACCGGACATCAGCTCACTCGCCCCGACTCAGCCAAGGGTGCCTACCTTCGTCGAGTTGGGATCCTGCTCCGCCTCGAACGCCTCGAGCTCGGAGGGGCTGTAGTCGGCGATCTCCGTGAGCACCTTGGCCGTG
The DNA here is from genome assembly GCA_964245745.1 of uncultured Jatrophihabitantaceae bacterium. Taxonomy (GTDB): domain Bacteria; phylum Actinomycetota; class Actinomycetes; order Mycobacteriales; family Jatrophihabitantaceae; genus CAXTNQ01. Next base: position 10,563 of record CAXTNQ010000008.1, on the reverse strand, counting down.
TCGGCACCCAGAAGGGAAGGTGCGTCGGTGGCGACTTTGCGCTGGCCGTCGAAGATGAACGGCGATGCGGGGAGCCGCTTGGCGCCGAGCCCGGGCACCGTCAGGTCGGAGTATGCGTGTCGGGCAGTGACCTGGTCATGGTGGAGCGCCTCGTCCATCGTGTTGACCGGAGAGACCGGAATGCCCGCCCGCATAAGGATGTCGACCCACTCCTCGGCGTCGCGTAGCGCGATCGCGTCTCGCAACCGGCTCAGGTAGGCGTCTTCGTTGGCGATCCGCGCTTCGTCGGTGCTGAACCGCTCGTCGTCGGCGATGTCCTCGCAGCCCGGCAGCGCGCGCAGCATGGTCAAGAACCGCGGAATGATCGCCGGCACGGTTTGGATGACCAGATCGACTCCGTCGGACGTGCGAGCGACGAAGGTGTTCGGCGAAACCATGCCTCGTTCGGTGCTGAGCATGCGTGCGAACAACGCGCACTCGAGCATGTTCATCTCGATGTGGGTGCCCTTGCCGGTCCGCTCCCGCGCGTAGAGCGCGGCGAGGACGGCCTGGGCAGTCGTCGCGCCCCCGAACAGATCGCCGATCGCGAAGGTCGCCGGCGGCGCGAACGGCTTGTCCCGCGGGGCCAGCATCTGCAGGACACCGGCGAAGGCCTGAACGATGCCGTCGGTGGTCGGCATGGCCTGGAAGGGACCGCCCGTGCCAAAGCCGTTCAGGGTGCAGTAGATGAGCCGCTCGTTCACGCCGGTCAGCGCCGAGACGCCGATGCCGAGACGATCAGGTACGCCCGGCCGGAAATTCTCGACGACGACGTCGGCCTTCTCGACCAAGCGCATGAACGCTTTGAGGCCGCTCGGCGACTTGAGGTCCAACACCATGTGCAACTTGTCGCGGTGCAACGCGAGGTAGGTCGGCGAGGGAACCCATTCCCCGGGCGGGCTGGCGCGTCGCATCGACTCACCACCCGGCGGTTCGATCTTCACCACGGTGGCGCCGAGGTCGAGCAGGATTCGGCAGATCATCGGCCCGGCCAGGTAGTGCGCCAGCTCGAGTACGACGATTCCGCTCAGTGGACGGTGCGCATTCTGTGTTACTGCGGCGTCAGGCATCGCCATTGCATCACCCATCTTCTGTTTTGCGGTCGCCGGTCACGTTGCTCAGGTCGGCCAGCGGAGCGGAAGGTGGTCGATTCCCATGACGATACCGCCGTGGTTGACGATCTCATCGGGATTGGAAACCTCGTACTCCGGTATGGCGCGATGCCATTCTTCGAGGAATACCTGCAGCTCCGCCCTGGCGAAATGGCCGCCGATGCAACGGTGTGGGCCGAGGCCGAACGCGATGTGGCGATAGCTCTCCCGATCCAGACGGAACTCGTTGGCGTCGGGGAAGACGGCCTCGTCCCGCCCCGACGAGCTCGTCGCGAACACCACGCGATCGCCCACCTTCATCGGGCAACCACCCAGTTCGGCGTCCTTGATCACCAACTTCGTGGCGTTGAGGATGCCGAAGGCGCGAAGCACCTCTTCGGTGGCGTTGAGCACGGCCTGCTTGTCGGCTCGGACCGCGGCCCGATCGGCCGGATGCTCGGCGAAGTGCCGCGCCGCGAAGCTCAGGGATCCGGCGGTCGTGTCCAGGCCGCCGAAGAACAGCAGCCGTAGCGTTCCTGCGAAGTCCTCGTCGGATAGTTGCACCTCGTCGGCGACCCTGACCATCTCGGTGATCAGGTCGTCCTTCGGTGTCATCCGGCGTTCGTCGGCGATGCCGACCATGAGCGTGCCGACGGAATTCATCGCTGCTGCCCGGCGACTACCGTCCGGGTCGTCCTCAGAGGTGAGGTGGACGGCGTCGTAACCCCACTGCAGCATGATGTCCAGCTCGCTCATGGGTACGCCGAGATACTGCAGAAAGATCTTCGCTACGTAGCGCTTGGCGAACTGGCTCACGAATTCGCATTGGCCATCGGCGATGAACTCGTCGATCACCGACCGCGCGATCTCGTGCATCCCTTCGCGCTGGCTTTCCACCACGCGGGGCGAGAACAGCGGCGACATGGCTTTGCGCAGGCTCGTGTGGATCGGGGGGTCCATCTCGACCAGCCCCAGCCGCCGCGGAGCGGTCGGGTGATAGGGGAACAAGATCGCGTTCGAGAAGTACTCGGGGCCGAGGGCGTACCCGTCGCGGATGACGCTGTCGCGGGTGCATACCCAGACGGACTCGCCGTGCGGTGTTCCGGGAATCGCGCGGAATGCCCCGTATTCCTTGCGGATCCGATCCCAAACCGCCCACGGATCTTTGAGGAACTGCTCGTCGGTGTCCAGGTCGAGAGCGAGCGTGGGAACGGGTTCGCTCATATAGCCACTCTCTCCACTCACAGCTGACGCGGACGTAGAATCATCGGCGTTGAGCGGTTCTCCAATGCCGCCGACGGGTATTGAAGAATATGACCGGTCTTCACTGCCGCGTCGTCAACCTGTGGAGCACGCGTCAGAACACTAACTCCCCCTTCGATGCTTGCGCAAGCATCGTAGGCTCGTGACAATCAGTGCCGTGGTGGCCGATGATTCGCCGAACACGACGTCCACCGTCCCGGCCAAGCACGTCGTCGTCAGCACGATCGAGCGCCCGGATCCGGCAGCGCTGTCGGTGTTGAGGGACGCCGGCGTGTCGACGGTGCACGAGGCCATCGGGCGCCGTGGGTACGTCGGTCCGTCCATCGTGTGCCGCCTGCCGGGAGCAAAGGTGGCCGGTGCGGCGATCACGGTGTCTAGCCATCCGGGCGACAACTTGATGATTCACGCGGCGATCGCGGTCAGCCAGCCGGGCGACGTCATCGTCGTGTCGCACACGTCGTCGTCTACGCACGGCGAGTTCGGCGATCTGCTGGCCACGTCCATGCAGGCCCGCGGCATCGCCGGGTTCATCACCGACGCAGCGGTACGGGACATGGCCGAGTTGCGCGAGATCGGATTTCCGATCTGGAGTCAGTACGTCTCGTCCCACGGGACGCTCAAGGCCGCGCCCGGGTCGGTCAACGTTCCTATCCCGCTCGGCGATGCCGTCGTGATGCCGGGTGACGTGGTCTGCGCGGACGACGACGGGGTAGTTGTCGTCCCGAGGCGACAGGCCGAACAGGCCGCCGAACGGGTCACCGAACGCATTGCCAAAGAGGCCGGCCTGCGCGAATTGTTCGTGCGCGGTGAGCTATCACTGGACGTGATGGGACTACGTCCGGAATTGGCACGGCTGGGCATTGAATTCGTCGAGCACCCACTCGACTAGGCCGCGAACTCGCGTGTGCGCGCGAGGCCGCGACTAATCCTCGACGCGAAATCCGACCTTGAGCAGGACCTGGAAGTACTTGACGTCGCCGTCCACGACCTGGCCACGGATCTGAGAGGTCTCGAACCACTCGATATTGCGCACGGTTTCCGACGCCTTACGGATGGCCGACCGAATGGCATCGTCGACACCCGTGGCGCTACTGCCCACGATCTCGCTCAACCGATACACGTGCTGGCTCACGAAGGCCTCCTCGGCGGGTGTATGGCAGCGGCCACTCTGCCGCTCGGGCGCCGGAGGAGTCAACCGGCCGCCCCGAGCTCAGGCGGAATATCTGGTCAGTCGGGCTGAGCCGTGAGGCCGGCCCCGTCGATCCCGGCCAGAGCGACCGACTCGTCGTTGTCCGAGGTGTCGCCGGATACGCCGACCGCGCCCAGGATTCGGTCGCCGTCGCGGACCAGGACCCCGCCCGGTACCGGTATGAGCGCACCGCCGATGACCGAGGTCGCGGCGGCGATGAAGTACGGCTGCTGCTCCGCCCGCGCCATGAGCGCGCGCGAACCCATGCCGAACGCCAGGGCGCCGTGGGCTTTGCCGAAGGCGATGGCGAAGCGGCCGTTCGCCGATCCGTCCTCGCGTTCGGCGGCGACGACGTAGCCGCCTGCGTCCAGGACGACGACCGTGATCGGCTTGAGCTTCGAACGATTGGCCTCGGCTCGGGCACCCTGGACGATGTCTCGGGCCTGCGCGAGGGTCAGGCTCATCGGGCCGCCTCCTTCTTGCGCTCTCGATAGCCGTGCAGGATCGGTTCGGTGTAGCCGTTCGGCTGCGCGGCGCCGAGCAGGATCAGGTCACGCGCTGCGCAGAAGGCCAGCGAGCTCTCGCCGACGGCCAGGGGCTGGTGGAGCGGATCGCCGGCGTTCTGCCGATCGACGACGGGCGCCAGCCGGTGCAGGCTTTCCATCACCTCGTCGCGGGTGATCACCCCGTGCACCAGCCAGTTCGCCAGCAACTGGCTGGAGATGCGCAGGGTGGCCCGGTCTTCCATCAGGGCGACGTCGTGGATGTCCGGGACTTTCGAGCAGCCGATGCCCTGGTCGACCCAGCGCACGACGTACCCGAGGATCGACTGGACGTTGTTGTCGAGCTCCTCACGCCGCTCGGCGTCGCTCCACGACGGCTGCGCCGGCACCGGAATGCGCAGCATCCCGGCGATGCCGCTCGGTGGCCGCTTCGCCAGATCTCGCTGCACCTGCAAGACGTCGACCTCGTGGTAGTGCAGTGCGTGCAGGGTGGCTGCGGTCGGGGACGGCACCCACGCTGTCGCTGCGCCCGCGCGCAGCTGGGCGGCCTTCTGCGCGAGCATGTCGGCCATCAGATCGGGCATCGCCCACATGCCCTTGCCGATCTGTGCCCGTCCCGCGAATCCCGCGGCGAGCCCGACGTCGACGTTGTGAGTTTCGTACGCGGCGAGCCATTCCTCGTTGCGCATGTCGGCCTTACGGACGACCGGTCCCGCCTGCATGACGGTATGGATCTCATCGCCCGTACGGTCGAGGAAACCGGTATTGATGAACGCCACCCGGTCGCGAGCCTGGTAGACGCAAGCCTTGAGATTGACGCTGGTTCGCCGCTCCTCGTCCATGATGCCAACCTTGATCGTGCCCGGCGCCAGGCCGTACGCACGTTCCACCCGCTCGAACAGCTCGACGGTCAGCGCGACCTCGTCCGGCCCGTGCATCTTCGGCTTGACGAAGTACATCGAGCCCGCTCGCGAGTTCGTGCGTTCGGTTTTGCCGCGCAGGTCGTGCAACGAGCACAGCGGCGAGACCAGGGCATCGAGGAGGCCCTCGGGGATTTCGGCTCCGGTCGCGTCCAAGATCGCGTCGGTGGTCATCAGGTGACCGACGTGCCGCAGGAACAGCAGCGAGCGTCCGGGCAACGCGACGGTCGAGCCGTCGGCCGTCTCGCACAACCGGTCGGGGTTCATCGTGCGCAGGAACGTCTTGCCGTTCTTGGTCACGGTCTCGCTGAGCTGGCCTGTCATGAGCTGTAGCCAGTTGCGGTAAGCGCGCACCTTGTCGGCGGTATCCACCGCCGTGATCGCGTCCTCGAGATCCATGATCACGGTCACGGCTGACTCGAGCACGATGTCCTTGACGCCTGCGGCGTCCGACGCTCCGATGGAGTCAGCCCGATCTATCAGGATCTCCAGATGCAGGCCGTGGTGGGTGAGGACGACCGCCTCGAGGTCGGCTCCGGAGCGATGGCCCACGTACTGACCTGGGTCCTGCAGGGGCGTGACCGTGCCATCGGCGAGCGTCACGGACAGGCCGTCCGGTCCAACGGCGTACCCGGCGGCGTCGGCGTGTGAACCCGTGGCGAGGGGTACCGCAAGGTCGAGCAACGCTCGTCCGCGGGCGATCACTTGACCACCGCGCGCCGGGTTGTACGACCGGCCCGGCGCGAGGTCACCGTGCTGGTCGACCGCGTCGCTGCCGTAGAGGGCGTCGTAGAGCGATCCCCAGCGGGCGTTGGCGGCGTTGACGGCGAACCGCGCGTTGAGCAACGGCACGATCAGTTGCGGACCGGGTTGCTCGGCGATCTCGGTGTCGACGTCGTGCGTGCTGAGGGTGAAGTCGTCAGGTTCGGAGACGAGGTAGCCGATCTCGCGCAGGAAATCGGCGTACGCCTGCTCGTCGTCGACCGGTCCGGGGTGCGCGCGATGCCACTCGTCCACCTGGACTTGCAGAGTGTCGCGCACGCCGAGAAGCTCGCGGATCCGCGGGGCCAGCTCCGTGATGATCTGCTCGGCCGCCGCCCAGAACCTCTCGGGCGCGACGCCCGAGTCGGGCAGTGCCTCGGTCATCAGGAACTCGTGCAGCTCCGAAGCGACGTGAAGCTGACCCACCTGCACACGCTCGGGAGTCATCGTCATCCTTTCGCATAGTGGAATTAGTAATCCATATTGTGGTAGACTTTAGCAGGGAGGCGAAGCAATGAACAGTCTCAACGGCACGAGCGTCCAGTCGGTGGACCGTGCGCTTGGTCTCGTCGAGACCGTTGCCCAATCGGGCGGCCACCTGGCCATTCGTGAGATCGCCGACGCCACCGGACTGCCCCAGCCCACGGTGCACCGACTGCTGCAGACGCTGGTCGATCGCGGTTACATGCGCCAACTGTCCGACCGTCGCTACGCCCTCGGCTTCCGCCTGGTGCCGCTGGGGGCGGCGGCCAACCGACTCGTCGGCATCGACGCCGAACCGGCGCTGAACGAGCTGGTCCGCGAGCTCGGTGAGACGGCCAATATCGCGATCTTGGCGGGCGACCGCGCCGAGTACGTCGCCCAGGTGCCGTCCCCGCACGCCATGCGGATGTTCACCGAGGTCGGCCGCCGTGCCGACCTACACGCGTCCGGCGTCGGTAAGGCACTTCTGGCCGAGCTCGACGACGAATCCGTGGACGCCATCGTCCGGCGGACCGGACTTCCGCCGCACACGCAGTACACGATCACGACCAGCGCCGACCTGCACGCCGCCCTGGCCGATGTCCGGCAACGTGGCTATGCCGTCGACGAGCAGGAGCAAGAGCTCGGCGTGCGCTGCATCGCCGTCGCCGTACCCTCCGTCACATCACTGCACAGCGCGGTATCCGTCTCTGGACCGAGTGCCCGGGTGGACGACGCTCTGGTCGCCCGTGCCGTACCGCTCTTGCGCGCGGCCGGGCAGCGCCTGGCGGGTCAGTCCGATGATCGTTCTCGTCTCTGAATCGTCGCTTCCGATCAACGAAAGGCGTGGGCTGTGACACTTCATTCGGACCTCGAACACCTGGCCTCTGAGTTGGCTTCGGGTGCGGTGATCTTGGACGAGGACCGCATGGCGGGGTACCGCTGGGATCGGGCCAACGATCCGCGTGCCGGCCTGCCCGCGGCCGTCGTCCGGGTGGCGACGACCGAAGACGTGCAGAAGGTGGTGCGTATCGCGGCGCGGCACCGGACGCCGGTCGTCGTGCGTGGGGCCGGATCCGGACTGTCGGGCGGCTCGTCGGCCATCGACGGCTGCGTCGTGATCTCGACCGAGCGCATGCGGGCCATTACCGTTGACCCGGTCACGCGGACCGCGGTCGTCGAGCCGGGCGCGTTCAACGCCGAGGTGAAGCGGGCGGCGGCGGCCCACGGGCTCTGGTATCCACCTGACCCGTCCTCCTTCGAGTACTGCTCGATCGGCGGCAACGTGGCGACCAACGCGGGAGGGCTGTGCTGCGTCAAGTACGGCGTCACCAGCGACTACGTGCTGGGGCTCACGGTGGTACTGGCGGACGGGACGGCCGTCGACCTCGGCGGTCCTCTGCTGAAGGACGTCGCCGGATAGTCGTTGAGCTAGCTGTTCGTCGGCAGCGAAGGGACGCTCGGCGTCGTGACCCGCATCGTCCTGCGGCTCATACCGGCCCAGCGCGCGCCGCACACCTTGGTGGCCACCTTCCCGATCCTCGAGAGCGCCACCGACGCCGTGCTGGCGATCTCCAACGCGCTGCGGCCGTCGATGCTCGAGTTCATGGACCAGCCGTCCATCAACGCCGTCGAAGACATGACCCACATGGGACTCGACCGGCAGGCCGGCGCCATGCTCGTCGTTCAATCGGACGAGTCGAGCGCGGCCGCCGCCATCGACATCGCCAAGGTGAACGAACTGTGCGACGCCAACTCCGCCAGCGAGGTCTTCGCGACCGACGACCCGGAGATGGGCGAGGCGTTCGTCACCGCGCGCCGGCTGGCCATTCCGGCCGTCGAGCAGAAGGGGCCGCTGCTCCTCGAGGACGTCGGCGTCCCGCTGCCCAATTTGGGGCCGCTCGTCCGCGGCATCGCCGACATCGCCGAGGCGCGCGACGTCACGATTGCGGTCATCGCGCACGCAGGAGACGGCAACACGCACCCCCTGGTCGTGCAGAGCCCGGCCGACCTCGACCAGACCGCACGGGCGCACACCGCGTACGGCGAGGTCATGGATCTAGCGATCAGGCTCGACGGGACGATCACCGGCGAACACGGCGTCGGCCGGCTGAAGAAGCCGTGGTTGCCGGACTACCTGGGGCCGGACGCCCTCGCGCTGAACCGCCGCATCAAGGACGCCCTCGACCCGGCCGGGTTGTTCGCACCCGGCGTCGTCTTCTGATCCTGCGCTGACCCTCGTCGGGTACCGCCTTGAAGCCTGGCCGCCCGACAGGGAAAGATTCGGGGCATGGACGCCGACGCTCGCGACCGCCGCATTCAGCAGCTCGAACAGCAAGTGCCCGAGCTCAAGCAACGGCTGGCGGCTCTGGATCCGAGCCTCGCGACGTCCGACGACAGTCCGGAAAGCACGGGCACCCTGGAACCGAACGACAATGCCGAATGGTGGGCACTCGAGCGAGAGCGCGACGCCAAAGAAGGCGAGCTGGAATCGCTCTACGTCCAGCGTGAGCAAGCCGTCGGCTAGCGAACTGCCGCCGCCGGACCCCACGTGACACCGAACTCGTCCGTGGACAGGATCTGGCCGGTCATCTCGGCGGGGATCTGTTCGGCCAGGTAAAGCATCGCGGGTCCGATCACATCCGCGGACGCCGGCTTGCCCCAACCGCCGTCGCGAGCCATCGCAGCGACCTCGGGGTCAGCAGTCATGAACGTATCGGTCAGCACCGCGCCCGGACTCAGCGCGTTGACCGCGATGTTGTCGTGCTTGAAGTCCTCGGCGAGGTAGGTGGTCATCCGGTTGACTGCCGCCTTGCTGACCGAGTAAGCGAGCAGATCACGGTGACCGGGATGCTCCCTCGAGGTGGCCTGCGCGTTCCGTGACGTTATGTTGACGATGCTTCCCCGGCCCCGGCGCAGCATGTGCGGAGCGACCTGCCGGATCATCAGGTAGCACCCGAGCACGTTCACGCGCATCACCCGCTCCCAGTCGGCCACCGCGGTCTCCAGGCTCGGATGATGCGGATACCTACCGGCGTTGTTGACCAGCACGTCGATGTGTCCGTAGTTCGTGACGGTCTCGTCTACGGCCCGAGCCACGTCGTCCTCGTTCGACACGTCGCACCGGGTGACCTGGACGTGCCCGGGCAACGACAGTGCCGTGTCCGCCAGCTGGGCCAGCGTGTTTCGCGCCGCCTCTCCGTCGCCCTGGACGCCCAGCGTTCGGGCCAACGCCACCACGGTGGCCCCGGCTCCGGCGAAGGCCAGCACGTACGCCCGGCCGATACCGGCGCTCGCGCCGGTGACGACGACGACCTTGCCGCTCAGCCCCATGCCACCCCTTTCCGGCTCAGTCGCCGAGCCATTCCAGGGATTCATCGCCACGCAAGACGTCGACCGCCTCACCGAGCCGACGCAGGTGCGCATCGGCGCCGAACAGCCCGTCCTTGTGCGTCGAGATCGTCACATGGGTGGCGCCGGCCTCCTTCCAGTCATCGGACATGCGGCGCCAGGAGTCGCGACTAGATTCGACGGCAGTGACCCGGCCTTCCAGACCGACCTCGCCGTCGGCTCGCCCGTACTCGCGGCAGTATTCGTGGAACCGCGCAACGAGCGCCCTAGCCTGATCGTCGAACTTCATGATCGGCACCCAGCCGTCACCGATCCGAGCGACCCGCCGCAGGACCTTGTCGACGCGAGGCTTCCCGATAACTGGGTCGACACTGCCGCCGCCGAACCAGAGGGGAATCGGACGTTGAATCGGCATCGGAAGGATGCCCGCGTCCGTGATCGTGTGATACGGGGTTCTCAGGGTGACCGAGCGCTGCGTCCACAGTTTGCGCAGCACGTCTATCTGGTCGTCGAACACTTTGCCGCGGTTGGCAAAGTCCGCATTCAGCGCCTCGTATTCAACCTCGTTCCAACCGGTCCCGATACCCATGCGCAACCGGCCCTCGCACAGCACGTCGAGGCAGGCCACCTGCTTGGCGAACAAAACCGTTTGCCGCTGCGGCAAAATGACCACTCCGGACAGGAATTCAAGCCGCGGAGCGGCCGCCGCCATGAACGCGAACAGCACCAACGGTTCCTGAAACGCGCTGTCAACGGTGTACGGCCCTGTCCAATCCGGCCGATGTCGAGTACTCGCGCCTACGACGTGGTCGAACGCCAACACGTGCCGGACGCCCAGTTGCTCGACCCCCTGAGCCCACGCGCGCAACGCGCCGGCGTCGTCCTCGATTTCGCCCGGCGGCAGGACGACGCCGACCTTCAACGCGCTACCCCGCTCCCCCACGACATCGGCTAGGACCGAGTCCACGGCGACGTCGCGATAT
>CAXTNQ010000007.1:16708-36417 GCA_964245745.1 uncultured Jatrophihabitantaceae bacterium | reverse complement strand
GCCCGGGCCCTGGCCGCGGACTCGGTCGAGCCTGCCGCCACCGCCTCGTTGGCTACGGCGGGGGCGGTCGGGGCCCGCGACGGCGCCGGCAGCGGGGGGGCCCGCGGCGGCCGCCAGCCAACGTGCGGAACGCCGCGCCATCGACGTCAGTGCTGGTGTCGCTGCCAGGCGGCCGGTACCGCGCCCGCCGGACCTGGCACCGGCTGGCCGGACGGGTGGGAGTTGGGGGCCGCCAGCGTGGGTCCGTCGTAGAACTGCTCGGTCTGGTAGTTCCAGAACCAGTTCTCGCCCGGCTCGAAGCTCTGGATCAACGGATGCTCGCTCGACTGGGCGTGGGCCGAAGCGTGCTGCGCGGGCGAGGAGTCGCAGCAGCCGATGTGGCCGCACTGCGCACACCGCCGCAGGTGAAACCACCAGCCGTCCGCCTGCAGGCACTCCACGCACCCCGTGCCGCTCGGCGGGACGGAAGCATCGATACCGGCGACCTCGGTCATGCCGGCACCTCCGCGGCCGACGCCGGACTCGGCGTCTCCGGTACATCGGAGTCGGCCGCAGTCAGCGGCAGCCGGACGATGAACCTCGTATCGCCCGGCTCGGACTGCACGCTCAGGTCGCCGTGGTGCTTGTTCACGACGATCCGCCACGAGATGTCGAGCCCCAGGCCGGTGCCCTCACCGAACGGCTTCGTGGTGAAGAACGGCTCGAAGATCCGCGCCTTGATCTCCTCGGGCACCCCCGGGCCGGTGTCCTGAATCTCGACCACCACATGGCCGTCGTCACGGTGGGTGCGTACGGTGAGCGTGCCGTTGCCGTGCATGGCGGCGATCGCGTTGTCGATCAGGTTCGTCCACACCTGGTTGAGTTCGGCGCCGTAAGCCGGGATCTCGGGCAGGCTGTGGTCGTAGTCCTTGACCACGGTCACCCCGGCCAGCTTCGGCCCGAGGATCAGCAGCGTGCTGTCGATCAGGTCGTGGACGTCCACGACCTGCGACGGCGCCCGGTCCATCTGCGAGTACTGCTTGGCTGCGGCGACCAACGTGGACACGCGGGTGGTCGAGTCCTCGATCTCGTTCATGAGCAGCTCGGTCTCGAGGGTGTAGTTCAGCCACCGCAGCGCGCCTTCGGCGGTTGACGCGTCCACCGTCTCGATCACGCGATCCAGAAACTGTCCGGACAGGCCGGCCTGCACGAAGTTCGGCGCGAGGTCCCACCCGCCGTCGATGTCGTGGTCGTCGAACCAGTCCGCGAGTTCGTCCTCACGGTCGGAGGTCTCCATGGGCGACAGGGTCGGCGCCTTCGCGACGTGCTCGACGGCGTCCTCCTGCAGCCGGATCAGCTGTTCGAGCGTGGCCCGGTCGTACGGGCCGGACGCGATGACGGCCAGCTTGTGGCGCATGCCGGCCACTCGCTCGCGTAGCAACGACGTAGCTCGCACGGCCGCCGCCGCGGGGTTGTTCAGCTCATGAGTGAGGCCGGCCGACAACGACCCGAGGGCCAGCAGCCGTTCGCGTTGGGCGACGGCCTGTTGGGTGGCCTGCGAGCCGAAGAAGAGTCCTTCGAGCATGTGCAGGGCCATCGGGAACCACTCGCGCATCAGGCTCGCGAACTTGTCGGCGTCGAGGACGAAGAACCGCGAGGTCTCGGTCACCCGCATCGAGTTAATGTAGGTCTGGCGCACCCGGTCGCCCAGGTAGGCGTGCCACGCCCCCGAGTAGACCCCGCGCTGGCTCGAGCGAGTGGTCTCGACGTCGTCGCCCCCGATCTGGCGGGTGAGGACGACGGTGCCTTCCATCAACACGTAGAAGCAGGTGGCCGGCTCACCCTCGCGAAACACCCAACCTGGTTCGAGCGTCTCCACGTGCCCTTCGCGGCACAGCCAGCCGAGCTGGTCCTCCGACAGCTTCTCGAACAGGAAGAGCGTCCGCAGCTCATCGGGGTCGCACTTCATCGCACTCGCCTCCGTCACCGCTTCTCGAGATACCGGTGTACGAGCATCACGGCCATCGCGCCTTCGCCGACCGCGGACGCCACGCGCTTGGCCGAGTCCGACCGCGCGTCGCCGGCCACGAACACTCCGGGCACGCTCGTCTCCAGGTGGTACGGCGGGCGCTCGAGCGGCCAGCCGGTCGGCCGCTGCTCGCCGTCCAGGGGCAGGTCAGGGCCGGCGACGACGAACCCGTGGCCGTCGCGGACCACCAAATCGCCGAGCCAGTCGGTACGCGGCTCGGCGCCGATGAAGACGAACAGCCATTGGCAGTCCACGGTCTCGACGTTGCCGCTGTTGTTGTCGCGCAGCGAAATCCGCTCGAGGTGGTCTTCGCCCTCGGCGCCGACCACTTCGGTGCAGGTCCGGACCGTGATGTTCGGCAAGCCGGCGATCTGCTGGATCAGGTAGTACGACATGGACGACTCGAGCGAGGCAGCGCGGACGAGCAGCGTGACCGATCGCGACCGGCGGGCGAAGTACACCGCGGCCTGCCCGGCCGAGTTCGCGCCACCGATGATGTAGACGTCCTGGTCCATGCAGCTCGCGACCTCGCTGAGCGCGGATCCGTAGTACACCCCGCGGCCGGTGAAGTCCTCGATGCCGGGCGCCATCAGCTGCCGGTAGCTGACGCCGGTCGCCAGGATCACCGAGTGGGCGTCCACCGAGCTGCCGTCGGCGAACCGGACCGTGCGCGCCGAGCCGTTGACCTCGACGCCGGTGACCTCCTGCGTGGTGATCAGCTCGGCGCCGAACTTCACGGCCTGCCGGCGGGCGCGGTCGGCCAGCTGTGCGCCGGACACGCCGTCCGGGAAGCCGAGATAGTTCTCGATCCGCGAGCTCTGCCCGGCCTGGCCACCGGCGGCCGTCCGCTCGACCAGCACCGTCCGCAGGCCCTCGGACGCCCCGTACACCGCTGCCCCCAGCCCGGCCGGCCCGCCACCCACGACCACCAGGTCGTAGAAGCGCTCGCTGGGTGAGGTCTCGAGTCCAACCCGGCCGGCCAGGTCGGCGTCGGACGGCTCGACCAGCACGTCCCCGCCCGGCGTGATGATCACCGGCATGTGCACGTTGTCGGAGCCGGCCGCGGCAAGCAGTCGCTCGCCCTCGGGGTCGGAGCACAGGTACCACCGGTACGGGACCTGGTTGCGGGTCAGGAACTCGCGGACCTCGGACGACCGGGCCGACCACTGGTGGCCGACCACCTTGAGCTCGGGCACCCGCTTGTGATCGCTGCGGTGCCAGATCTCGAGCAGTTCGTCGAGGACCGGATACAGCTTCTCCTCGGGTGGGTCCCACGGCTTGAGCAGGTAGTGGTCCAGGTCGACGACGTTGATCGCGTCGATCGCCGCGTTGGTGTCCGCGTACGCCGTGAGCAGCACGCGCCGCGCGGACGGGAACAGGTCCATCGCCTGTTCGAGGAACTCGATTCCGCTCATCGACGGCATGCGGTAGTCGGCGACCAGGATCGCCACCTGATCGCCACGCAGCTTGATCTCACGCAACGCGTCCAGGGCCTGTTCGCCGGACTCCGCCCGCACGATCCGGTAGTCCGCGCCGTAACGGCGACGCAGATCACGAGCGACCGACCGGGACACGCCGGGGTCGTCGTCGACGGAGAGGATCGCTGCGCGCGCCTCGGACCGGGCAGCGCTCGTCACCGTTCGATCGTACGGTCGCGGGCTGACGCTGTGTTTCGGCTGGGAGCGAACGTCGGCGGCCGTTAGCTTTCTCGTCGCCCGGTCGCGGCTCTTGTCGCGAACTCGCGCCGTGCGCGAGGGGGCGACCTAAGTCGCGGGCTGCTGCTGGGTGATGCAGTGGACCCCGCCGCCGAACCCGAAGATGGTCCGGCCGTCCGCCGTCTCGATCCGCCGGCCCGGGTAGAGGCGGCCCAAGGTGTCGACGGCGTCCGCGTCGCGCGGGTCGCCGAACGTCCCCACGACGACGACTCCGTTGCCGACGTAGTGGTTGATGTAGGAGTAGTCGGCCGGCCCGCCGTCGACCTCGAGGACGGTCGGCGCGGCGATCGGGACAACCTCGAGCGTGCGGCCGCGGGCGTCCGTCGAACCGCGCAACAGGTCAGTGAGCTCCTGAGTGGCGCGATGGTCGGGGTGCGCCGGGTCCGGCTGGTGGTGCACGGCGAGCACACCCGGTCGGACGAAGGTGGCGACGATGTCGACGTGCCCGCGCGTGCCGACGCGCTCGTAGTCGCGGGTCAGGCCGCGCGGCAGCCAGATCGCGTGCGTCGTGCCGAGTCGGGCATGGACTTCGGCCTCGACCTCGGCTTTGGTCCAGCCCGGATTGCGGTGCGGATCGAGCTGGACGGTGTCGGTCAGGAGCACCGTTCCCTCGCCGTCGACGTGCACGCCACCGCCCTCGTTAGTGAGCGTCGACTCGTGGCGAACTGCTCCGGCGTGTTCGGCGACGGTTCGCGCGACGGCCGCGTCGCTCTCCCAGGCTGCCCACGGTTGGGCGCCCCAGCCGTTGAAGATCCAGTCGACCGCGCCGAGCCGGCCGTCCGGCTCGCGGACGAACGTCGGACCGCTGTCGCGAAGCCACGCGTCGTCCAGCGGCGTCTCGATAATCTCGACCTTCGGACCGGTCGCACCGAGCGCGGTGTCTAGGTCGCCCGACGCCGCCAGCATGGTCACCGGCTCGTACCGCGCGATGGTCAGGGCCACCTGAGCCCAGGCCGTCCTGGCCTGCGCGAGGGAGTCCGATCCCGGCTCGCCGAACGTCTCGTTGGCCGGCGGAAAGGCCATCCACGTTCGGGCGTGCGGCGTCCATTCGGCGGGCATCACGCGCGGAACGTTAGCTCTCCGCAGACGCCCGCGACGCGATGTCGTGGCAGCATCACGGCCATGCTGACCGTCACCAGCATCGGGACGCCGACCTCGCCGGCGCGGGTCCGTCCGCCGACGCGCGCGCCGTTTCGGGTCGGTGCCGTCCAGCACCGCTGGCATCCGGACGCGGACGAGCACGCGGCCGCGCTGCACGAAGGCGCCGCCGCGGCCTCGGCGGCCGGAGCGCAACTGATCTGCTTCCAGGAACTGACCCTGTCCCGGTACTTCGCCGACCAGAAACCGTCCGAGCGGCCGGCCTCGCTCGCCGAGAGTGCGGACGACGGGCCTACCCGGCGGTTCGCGGCTTCGCTGGCGAGCGAGTTCGCGGTGCCCGTCCACGCCAGCCTGTACGAGCGGGCCGATGCCGAGGACGGCCTCGGCTTCAACACGGCGATCGTCGTCGCCCCCGACGGGTCACTGCTCGCGCGAACACGCAAGCTGCACATCCCGGTCACCGCCGGCTACCACGAGGACCTGTACTTCCGGCCTGGGCCGGCGAGCAGCGACAGCTACCCGGTGGTCGCGGTGAACCAGGCGCGGTTCGGTTTTCCGACCTGTTGGGACCAGTGGTTTCCCGAACTCGCGCGGGCCTACTCACTTGGTGGGGCCGAGGTGCTCGTGTATCCGACGGCTATCGGTTCGGAGCCCGATCACCCGGGCTTCGACACCGAACCGCTCTGGCACAAGGTCATCGTCGGCAACGGCGTCGCGAACGGCACCTTCATGGTGGCGATCAACCGCATCGGGACCGAAGGCGAGCTCACCTTCTACGGCAGCTCATTCATCTCCGATCCGTACGGACGGGTACTGGTGCGCGCGCCGCGGGACGAGCCCGCTGTGCTGGTTGCCGACCTCGACCTCGACCAGCGCGACGACTGGCTCGCCCTTTTCCCGTTTTTGACCACCCGCCGTCCCGACGCGTACGGCTCACTCACCCGACCGGCCGAGGATGGTCATCGGACGTCAGGCTGAGACGTCCTGTTCCAGAGCTGGTGGGTGAGCCCGGCCGAGGAGCTGATCGACTCGACGGTGAAGCGGTCTTGGATGCCGCTCGACCCTTCCCACAGTGAGACGCCGCGGCCTAATACGACCGGAACGATCACCAGGTGCATGAAGTCGACCAGGTCGGCTTGCAGGAACTGACGCACCGTCGAGGGCCCTCCACCGAGGCGGACGTCGCGACCGTCTGCGGCCTCCTGAGCCAGGCGAAGCACCTCGAGCGGTGACCCCTCCACGAAGCGGAAGCTCGTCCCGTTGGCGAAGTCGATCGTCTGGTGTGGGTAGTGGCTCCAGACGAACACCGGCGTGTGGAAGGGCGGCTCGTCGCCCCACCACCCGCGCCACCCGTCGTTGGGCCATTCGCCCACCTGCGGGCCGAACTTGCGACGGCCCATGATCTCGGCGCCGATGCCTTGGCTCCACGTGCTCGTCAAGGCCCGGTCGAGCGTGATTGGTGCATCCACCTTGTCGATCCCGTGAATGACCCGGCCGTCGAACCGCGAGAAGAGTCCCGCAGCATCGCCGATCGGGGCTTCCAAGGTGACGTACTCGCCGGCAGCGTAGCCGTCTAGCGAGACGTTCAGATTGTGCACCCGGGTCTTCGGCACGGTGCCTCCTCAGTGGTCGCGTGGGAGAATAGGCCCATGTGCCGCAACATTCGTACGTTGCACAACTTCGAGCCGGCCGCCACCAGCGATGAGGTGAACGCCGCCGCACTGCAGTACGTCCGCAAGATCAGTGGCACGACCCGTCCGTCGGCCGCCAACCAGCAGGCGTTCGACGAGGCGGTGCACGACATCGCGCACATCACGCAGCACCTGCTCGACGCGCTGGTCACACACGCGCCACCCAAGGACCGGGAAACAGAGGCCGTGAAGGCGCGGGCCCGCGCCACGGCGCGTTACGGCATCGGCGCCTGACCGGATACGACGGCGGGGCAGCTACTCCGCGAGCCCGAAGCGACCCCGGGCAGCCACCGGCACGAGGCTGACGTACTCGCGGTGCTCGCTGATGTACGAACGGACGAACGGGCAGGTCGGCAGCACGGTCACGTGGCGATCGCGCAGGTCGTCCAGAGTGCCGCGGACGAGTTGGCTGCCGAGGCCCTGGCCCTCGTAGGCGTCTTCGACCTCGGTGTGGAACAGGTCGAGCGTCTCGGCATCCACGGGCCGATACATGCTGAACCCGGCCACGTCGTCGTCCACGACGATCACGTAACGCTGGTCGGCTGAATCGTCACGCACCTGAGCGGCCATGCACTCAGCCTAGGGTTTGCGAAGACGCCGAAGGAGGAGCACATGAGCGAGGGCAACGTACGACCGGCCGGTGAAGGGCTCAGCGACCAGGAGATGGTCGAGGAGGTCGCCGGTCAGACCGACAGCGCGATGGACGCGCAGGACATGGACGAGGACGTGCGTGGCGGGGGTGGGGACGACGCCGGAGACGAGGACGACTACGACCCGGCCAGCTCGACGACGGACACCGAGGCCGCCATCGCCGACGACGACCAGGCGATCGCCCAGGAGACCGTGACCGACGAGTACCACTGACCAGTAACCCACCGGCACAGGCTGAGCCCATGTCTGACCGGATCCCGCGGCCGGAGGATCTCGAACCGATCGAGCGCGCGTCGCTGGACGAGCTCCAGGCGCTCCAACTCCAGCGCATGCGCTGGTCGTTGCGGCACGCGTACGACAACGTGGCGCACTACCGGCAGGCGTTCGCGGCCGCCGGCGTACACCCCGACGATCTGCATGAGCTCGCCGACCTCGCGCGCTTCCCGTTCACTACCAAGCAGGACCTGCGCGACCACTACCCGTTCGGCATGTTCGCCGTCCCGCGCGAGTCGGTGAGCCGCATCCACGCCTCGTCCGGCACCACCGGGCGTCCGACCGTCGTCGGGTACACCGCGGACGACCTCCGGACGTGGTCGCAGGTCATGGTCCGCTCGATCCGGGCCTCCGGCGGCCGGCCAGGGGACATCGTCCACATCGCCTACGGGTACGGGCTGTTCACCGGCGGCCTCGGTGCGCACTACGGCGCCGAGGCGCTGGGCTGCACGGTGGTGCCGGTGTCGGGTGGGATGACTGACCGGCAAGTCATGCTCATCCGCGACTTCCGTCCGCAGATCATCATGGTGACGCCGTCCTACCTGCTGGCCATCGTCGACGAGATGGAGCGGCAAGGCGACGACCCGCGTGCGTCCTCGCTGGAAGTCGGCATCTTCGGCGCGGAGCCGTGGACCGCGGACATGCGCCAGGAGATCGAGACGCGGCTGGGCATCGACGCGGTGGACATCTACGGGCTGTCCGAGGTCATGGGTCCCGGCGTGGCCAACGAGTGCATCGAGGCAAAGGACGGTCTGCACGTCTGGGAGGACCACTTCTATCCCGAAGTCGTCGACCCGGTTACCGGTGCGGTCCTGCCGGACGGCGAGCGCGGGGAGCTGGTGTTCACCTCGTTGACCAAGCAGGCCATGCCTGTGGTGCGCTACCGCACCCGGGATCTCACCCGACTGCTGCCCGGTACGGCGCGGACGATGCGCCGGATGGAAAAGGTGACCGGCCGAACCGACGACATGATGATCGTGCGAGGTGTCAACGTTTTCCCGACACAGATAGAGGAACTGATCCTGCGCACTCCGGCGTTGGCTCCGCACTTCCAGTGCGTCCTGCGGCGCGACGGTCGGCTTGACACCCTGACCGTCCGGGTCGAACGCCGCGCCGACGCCGGCACGGCGGCCGGTGCACAAGCCGGTGATCAGCTCGCCGATGCGACCAAGAACGCCATCGGCGTCACCGTGGCGGTGGACGTGGTGGCGCCAGGGCAGGTCGAGCGCTCGGCCGGCAAGATGCGCCGTGTCGTCGACGAACGCTGACCGTTCGCGGCTCAGAGGTGCTTGCTGGTCGCGCACCGACGTTTCGTCGGACCCCGGACCGGGGAAGAACCAACAGGCGGTAAGCCGACCCGCCCCGTTCGATGTCTCCGGGAGCGCGCCGCTGTGCTTGAGGCCCTCGTGGGCGCGGCGCGGCAGGCCGTAGCCGACGACGACACCATCGCCGCCTCGCTGACCCTCGCGTCCGAGGTCGGTGGCTCGCTTCCGCTTCCCGGCTCGGGCGACACGGCCACCCGCTGGAACGCGCTCGCGGCGGTGGCCGAGGTCGACCTCACGGTGGCCCGCGTGCTCGAGCCGCACGTCGACGCGCTGGCCATCCTGGCCGAGGCCGGACTGGTTGCGGGCGACGGTGCGTACGGCGTCTTCGCGGCCGAGGCGCCCGGCGTGACGCTCGAGGCGCGGCCTGACGGCGCGCGCTGGTGCTTGACCGGACGCAAGCCGTGGTGCTCTCTGGCCGGACGCGTCGATCGGGCGTTGATCACCGCTCACGTCCCCGAGGGGCGGCAGCTGTTCGACGTCGACCTGCGCCAGCGCGGCGTGGAGGTCGAACCGACCGCCTGGGTGGCCCGCGGCCTGCGCGAGGTGATCAGCGGCCCGGTGACCATGGCCGATGTCATCGCCGAACCGGTCGGCGCGCCGGGCTGGTACCTGACCCGACCGGGATTCGCCTGGGGCGGGATCGGTGTCGCCGCCTGCTGGCTGGGCGGTGTTCGGCCGCTGCTCACGGCGTTACGCGAGGCGTTGCGCGGCCGCGAGGACCTCATCCGGCAGGCCAACCTGGGGCAGGCCGACGTGGCTCACTACGCCGCTGACCGGTGCCTGCGCGATTCGGCGGCGGCCATCGATGGGCAACGCAGCGGCCGCGAAGCCCGGCTGCTGGCCGCGAGGGTCCGCACCGTCGTCGCGCAGGCGGTCGAGACCGTGATCATGCAGGTCGGGCACGCACTCGGTCCGGCGCCCCTGGCCTTCGACGAGGACTACGCCCGCCGGGTTGCCGACCTGCAGCTATACGTCCGCCAGCACCACGCCGAACGCGACCTGGCCGCGCTGGGTCGCGACCTGGTGGAACCCCCGTGACCTTCGATCACCGCGACTCGGGCACGCCGGCGAGCGCCTGGGACGCCACGGTCGACGGGGCGCCGGTCGTCGAACTGCCGGACGTCACGGTGCCGATCGTCGTGCTGGCGGCGCATCCGGACGACGAAACCCTGGGCGTGGGCGGCCTGCTGGCCATGGCGGCCGAGCGCGGTCACGAAACCGTCGTGGTGATCGCGTCCGACGGAGAGGCCTCGCACCCGGCGTCCAGCACGCACGCGGCGAACGAACTGCGTTACCGCCGGCGCGCGGAGGCCGTCGACGCCGTCGCGGTGCTGGCCCCGAAGGCCGAGCTGCACCTGCTCGGCCGGCCCGACGGACGGCTCGCCGAGCACGTCGACGATCTGGTGGTGGACCTCGACGCGATCCTGGCCGAGCACAGGGGTGCCTGGCTGCTCGCCCCGTGGTGGCACGACGGTCACCCCGACCACCAGGCGTGTGCCCGCGCCGCGCGACGAATGGCGGCGCGCTCGGCGGCCGGCCGGATATGGGAGTACCCGATCTGGGCCTGGCATTGGGATCAGCCGACGGCGGCCGGCCGCCTGGCCCACGCGGCCCTGCGCCGGCTCGTCCTGCCGCCGACCGCCCGGCAGGCCAAGGCCGACGCGCGGGCGCGCTACCGCAGCCAGACCGAGGCCCTGTCGGAGCGTCCCGGCGACGAGCCGATCGTCTCCGCGGCGTTCGCGGCTCATTTCGCGCGCGACATCGACGTACTCATCGACACATCGGTGAAGGCCGCCGGATGAGCCGCACCGACCGCATCCGGCTGGTGGGCGTCGTCGTGCCGGCGCACAACGAGCGGCTGCGTATCGCGGCCTGCCTGGCCTCGTTGCGGGCGGCGCGCCGTCACCTGGTCGACCATTGCGAGCGGCCGCCGGTCGTGCGGATCATCGTCGCGCTCGACGCCTGTGACGACGGCACGGCCGACCTGGTGGCTCAGCATTCCGACGTCGAGGCCGTCACGGTGCACGCGAGGCAGGTCGGAGTGGCGCGCCGGGCGGGTTCGGCCCGGCTGCTCCATACCGCCGGGGTGCCGATGAGCCAGATGTGGCTGGCGAACACCGACGCCGACACCCGGGTACCGACCCGGTGGTTGACGTCGATGCTGCAGGCCGCGGATAACGGCGCCGACCTGGTGCTCGGCACCGCGCTCCCCGCCGACCCGCTGCCGCCGCGCGTCGCGACCGCGTGGGCGCGCCGCCATGTCCTGCGCGACGGCCATCCGCACGTCCACGGTGCAAATCTCGGCATCCGCGCCGACGCCTACCTCGCCCTCGGCGGTTGGACGGCAGTGTCGTGCGACGAGGATGTTGCCCTGGTCGAGCGGGCCCGCACCGCCGGTCATCTGCGCATCGTCCGGACGGCGCATATTCCTGTCTCGACGAGCAGCCGCCTCAGCGGACGCGCTCCGCACGGCTTCGCGGCGTGCCTGGCCGCCCTGCAGGACGCCGGCTGACCGCCTGCGGCACCGCGAATCTTGGTCCGAAAGGGTCATCTGGCGTCCCTTTCGGACCTCGATGCCCACAACCGCCCGTCGATAGACTCCGCCGGTGACTGCTGCGGCCCGCAAGCGACCGTCCGCACGACTGCTGGCCGCCGTCGCCGCGGGCAAGGTCGCGGCTACGGCGTCGCGCCTGCTTGGCCGGGGCGGGGGGACGTCCCTACCCGGGATGATCGCCCGTCGGATCCACCCCGACGTGCTGAGCGACCTCGTCGGCGACCCCGCCATACCCGCCGTCGCGATCACCGGCAGCAACGGCAAGACGACGACCGCCCGGTTCGTGGCTGCCCTGCTCCGCGGCGAGGGCCGCTCCGTCGCGCACAACGCCGCCGGAGCGAACCTGCAGCAGGGCGTGACCACGTTGGCCGTCGACGCGGCAAGCTTCGGAGCGGCCGTGCGGGCCGACGTCTTCGTGGCCGAGGTCGACGAGGGTGCCCTACCCCAGGTCGCGCCGGAGATCCGACCCCAGGTCCTGGCCGTCCTCGACATCTTCCGTGACCAGCTCGACCGCTTCGGCGAGATCTACGCGGTCGCACGTGCCATCGAGAACGTGGCGGCCAGCCTCCCGGCCGACGCCACCCTGGTGGTCAACGCCGACGACCCGATGGTCGCGCAGATGGTGCAGGACGGGGCCAGCCGGCGGATCACCTTCGGCCTGGACGTCCCCGAGTCGCTCGACCGGATCACGTCCGCGGCCGACACGATCCGCTGCCCACGGTGCCGGGTCGACCTGAAGTACGAGCACGTCTACCTCAGTCACCTCGGGGCCTACCGCTGCACGAACTGTGGGCTGGCTCGGCCGCCACTGACGGTCGCGGTGACGGCCGTCGAGGTGGACGGCCTCGGCAGCACGACCTGCACGATCCGCACTCCGGACGGTTCGGTCGCCCTGCGCATCCCACAGCCCGGCGTGTACGTCGCCTACAACGCGGCGGCGGCGATCGCCGTCTGCTACGCGCTCGGGGTGGCCGTCCCACACGCCGCCGAATCGCTCGCGCAGGTGCGGACCGCGTTCGGCCGCATGCAGCTCATCGACGCAGCCGGGCGTGACGTCGTGCTGGCCTTCGCCAAGAACCCGACGTCGTTCAACGCCACGCTGCGCACGCTGCGCGGGGCGGGTGAACCGCGGCACCTGCTGACCGCGTTCAGCAACACCCTGATCGACGGCGAGGACTTCGGCTGGCTTTGGGACGTCGACTTCGAGTCGATCGCCCCCGAACTCGACCGGGTCACCGTCTCGGGTCTGCGCTCGGACGAGCTGGCCACCCGGCTCAAGTACGCGGGCGTGGATCCGAAGCAGATCCACGTCGTCGACGACCAGGCGCAGGCGCTCGACCAGGCACTCGACGCGCTGCCGCCGCAGCAACGGCTGTGTGTCGTGAGCGGTTACACCCCGACCATCGAGTTCAGCGAGCTGATGCGCCACCGCGGCTGGGTCGGCCACTACTGGAGGCAATAGTGAGCGAGCTTGCGAGCGACTTTCCGACGTTGCGCTTCGCGCACATGTATCCGTCGCTGCTCAACGTCGCGGGCGACGGCGGCAACCTGTCGGCACTGCGCCGCCGGTGCGCGTGGCGCGGGATCCCGACCGAGGTCCAGGACATCGGCCTCGACGAGATGATTGACTACACGACCTTCGACATCGTCTTGTTGCACGGTGGCCAGGACGTCGAGATGGGCGTGGTCGCCGAGGACGTCCACCGCATCGGCGACTCATTGCGGGAAGCCGCGGACGCCGGGGTGGTGATGTTCGCCGTGTGCGCGGGGCTGCAGCTGTTCGGGCACCGCTACATCCCTAGTCAGGGGCCGACGCTCGAAGGGGCCGCGGTGCTCGACCTCGAGACCCGCGGCGGCGCGCAGCGGTTCATGCAGCACGCCGCCTGTGAGGTGACCCTCGGCGGCGAGACTCAGACGGTGGTCGGATTCGAGAACCACTCCGGGGTTACCGAGCTCGGCCCGGCCGTTGCGCCGTTCGGACGCGTGGTGGCCGGTGCCGGTAACAACGGTCGCGACGGGCTCGAGGGTGCTGTGCGCGACAACGTGTACTCGACCTACCTCCACGGTCCCGTGCTGCCCAAGAACCCGTGGCTCGCCGACCAGCTACTGCACATCGCTCTCGAACGGCGCACGGGTGCGCCCGTCGAGCTCGCGCCGCTGGACGACGCCATTGAGCTGCGCAACCATGCTTTATCGCTGCGCAAGGCTCTGCAGCATAAGGGCCAGCTCACCGCGCTCGAACCCGCCAGGTTCGGCCGCGTCCCCGCCTAGTGGGTTCAGGCAGCCGCCAGGCCGCTGATCAGAGGCCGCCCTGCGAGACGACACGCCGTCGTGTGCGACGCAGACCGGCCATGGTCGACCTCGGGCGTGAGCTCCGTCGCGTATCACCGGGCGGGCCGCGCCGCTCATCTCAGGGCGTGGACATCGATCACCGGCATACCCAGTCCTGCTACTGGGACGTCATGGAATGCGCCTGGTCCTGTACGACCGCGTGGTCACTCGCAAGCGACCACGTACCGACCGAGCACGGCGCCGAAGCCGCGGACCGCGACCGGAGCCATCGAGACGACCAGGTGGGGTAGCGTCCGCCGGCACACGAGCCACGCCTAGATTGGGCCCCACGTCCTGCGCGACGCAGCGAACAGGAGGTTCGGCCGTGGCCACCTTCACCCGCGGATTTACCGGACGGCGGCGCGGGGCACCCGACGATCATCGGCTGCCGCCCGGCCAGTACGACGTTGGCGCCGACTGGCCCGTCCTCACCGCCGAAGTCACGCCTCGACTCGACCCGGACCGGTGGACGATGTCCATCGACGGCCTGGTCGACAACCCGGTGAGCTGGACCTGGGAGGACCTGCATCTCCTCCCGCAGTCCGACTTCCACGGCGACATCCACTGCGTGACCACCTGGTCGAAGTTCGGCGTGACGTTCGGCGGGGTGAGCGTCGACCTGCTGCTTGACGCGGCCCGTCCCAAACCCGAGGCCGCGTTCGTGTTCGCCACGTCGACCACCGGGTACACGACCAACCTGCTCCTCGACGATGTGCGGAACGGCAAGGCATGGATCGCGTGGACGTACGGCGGCAAGCCGTTGCCCCGTGAGCACGGCGGTCCGGTGCGGTTGCTCGTTCCGCACTTGTACTTCTGGAAGAGCGCGAAGTGGGTCACCCGCCTGACCCTGCTCGACCACGATCAGCAGGGTTTCTGGGAACGCAACGGCTATCACGACCGCGGGGATCCCTGGC
Organism: uncultured Jatrophihabitantaceae bacterium; assembly: GCA_964245745.1. Lineage (GTDB taxonomy): Bacteria > Actinomycetota > Actinomycetes > Mycobacteriales > Jatrophihabitantaceae > CAXTNQ01. The sequence continues at coordinate 21,857 of CAXTNQ010000007.1, read as the reverse complement.
TCGAGCAGCGCTACCAGGGTGACTGACCCGCGCGCCGCTATCTGGCGCCCGGCGACGGTCCGGTCCGTTACCCATCCCGGCCCGCGTTCTGTGGTCCTGCGCCTCGACGTGCCCGATCGCGTCCCTCAGCTGGCCGGCCAGCACTACGTCGTCCGGCTGACCGCCGAAGACGGCTACACCGCGACCCGCTCCTACTCGGTGGCCTCGGCGCCTAGCGACCCGTTGATCGAGCTGTACGTCGAACGCCTCGAGGAGGGCGAGGTGTCGACCTACCTCGCCGACGTCGTCCAACCCGATGACCAGCTGGAGGTGCGTGGGCCCATCGGCGGTTGGTTCGTCTGGACGGGTGATATGTCGGCGGTTGGCGTCGGCGGTGGCAGCGGGGTCGCGCCGCTGGTGGCGATGGCCCGCCACGCGCAGGACACCGGGGAAACCGAGCGGCTGCGGCTCGCGGTCTCGGCCCGGACGTGGGCGGAGCTGCCCTACGCCGAGGAGCTCGTGGCCTACGGCGCGTTCGTCGCCGTCACCCGAGAGCCGTACGACGGCCGGGCCGCTGGCCGGTTGAAGCCGGTGGAGCTGGCCGGGTTGCTGTCGCCGGGCGTGCGGGGCTACGTCTGTGGCTCCGCGGCGTTCGCCGAGTCGGTGTCCGAGACGCTCGTCGACCTGGGGCTGCCGTCCGCGGACGTCCGAGTCGAACGGTTCGGCCCCAGCGGCTGACCGCAGAGGGAAGACGGCTTAGCGCAGCCGGGCGATGCGCGCCAACGCGTGGCGCTTGACCTCGGCCAATCCGGTCGAGTCACCCTCGACGCTGGTCATCAGCTCTGGATCGGCCGGGTACAGGTCAGCCCAGTCCGGCGCTCCGGCGTCGATGTCCTCGACCGGGTGACGGACGGCGTCCTTGGCGGATCGGGTCATGTCAGGCTCCTCGTCCGACACTGATGATAGCCCCGACGACGATGGCGAGCGCCGCCAACAGCAGCAGGATCGATGCCCACTGCAGCCGGCGGGCCTTGGTGATCAACCGCTGCTCGTCGAGGTTGTGCAGGTCGATCCGGGTGTTGAGCAGGATCATCCGGGTGATCGACGCGTCGACGCTGAGGTAACGGTCGCGTAGATCCTGCGGGCTGATGCCCTTGTCGACGCGGGGGTACAGGGCGGCGCCGCCCACGGCGGCCGCGATGAACGCGGTGATCTGCGCGACCAGCCCGGCCACGCCGGGGTGCACGCCGACCAGCGCCACGAGCACCCCGGCCGCCGTCAGGATGAGACCGGCCTTGGTGTCGATGCCGTTGGCCCGGTTGCGGTAGGACACCTCCTCGCGATCCAGCTCGTCCTCGACGAGGGCGATCGACGGAATCTGCGACGGGTTGAGCGGCTGCAGGGTCTGCGGCGGACGCGGCTGCACGCGGTCATGATCGCGCTCAGCACTGACACGATGCGGGACGACAGGCCCGCTGGGCAAGGTCTCCTAAGTCGCCCGTCGCGGCGACTAGGCAAGGTCTCCTAAGTCGCCCCGTCGCGGCTCTCGCCGCAAACTCGCGCGTGCGCGCGAGAGGAGCGACTAGGCAAGGATGCGCACGTGGTTCGCGTTCGGGTGGCGACGTACAACATCCGGTCGCTACGTGACGATCGCGCTGCGGTGGCTCGCGTGATTACCGGGCTGCATGCGGACGTGGTCTGCATCCAGGAGGCGCCGCGCTTCCTGTTCTGGCGGCGCAGTTGCCGTCGCCTCGCTGCTGCGTCGGGCATGCGTATCGCCGGTGGTGGGCGGGCGGCGGCCGCCAACCTGCTGCTCGTCGCGCCGGACGTGCAGGTGCTCGGCACGAAGGACGTCCTGTTCACCAAGGACCTCCGTCTGCACCAACGCGGCGTTGCCATCGCCGACCTGCGGATAGCCGACGCGCGCCTCGTCATTGCGGGCACGCATCTCGACGGCGTCGAAGCACCCCGGCGCCGCCACATCGACGAGCTGCACGAGGCCGTCGATCGATTCACCCCGGCCGGCGTTCCGGCTGTGGTCGCCGGGGACATCAACGACACGCCGGGGTCAGCCGCCTGGCAGTTGCTCACCGCCCGCGGTACGGACGCGGCCGCCCTACACAGCATCGGCGACCCGATGACCAACCAGCCGCGCACCCCGACCCGGCGCATCGACGCCATCTTCGCCGGGCAACCGCTCGCCGTCGTGTCGTGCCAGGCGGTCGACTCGCCGGACGTGAACCTGGCCAGCGACCACCGGCCCGTGGTCGCTGAGTTGGAGCTACCTGTCGGCCAGTCGTGACGAAGGTCACGCAAGCGCCCAAAGGCCCCGCAATGGTTGAGCTCGCAGCTACCGCGGGCGTGCCGCTCGGGCCTAGACGCTGGCTAGTCGATCCGGGCGTCGTTACCGTGCCGTGACAAACAGCTCGCCACCACGAAATCACGGGGAACACCTCAACACTTATGCGACGCAGCGCCCGAATTCTGACCTACGGCGCGGCCCTGGCGATCGTTGCCGGCGGCACGCTCGCGTGGACGAGGATCGACAAGACCGTCGGCTTCGACGTGGACGGACAGCATCGAACCGTCCGGACCACCGGTAACCGGGTCAGCGACGCGCTGAGCGCCGCCGGATACCGAGTCGGACCGCACGACATCCTGGCCCCCGCTGCGGGCAGCCGGATTCACGACGGAAGTCAGGTCGTGCTCCGCCGCGGCCGACTGCTGCACCTGACGATCGACGGCCAGGCCCAGGCGGTGTGGACGACCGAACCGACCGTCGATGCAGCGCTGGCCGTCCTCGGGTACCCGACGGCCGACTTCACGTCGGTGTCGCGCGGCCGGCGGCTGCCACTGACGCCGACGGACATCGAGATCCGCCGCCCCAAGCACGTGACGATCCGGCACGACGGCACAGCAACGCCCGTCGTCAGCACCGCGCCCACGGTGTCGCTCGCGCTGAGCACGGCCGGCGTCGCCGTCGGCGCGCTCGACCGGGTCACGCCCGCGGTGGCGACCGGCCTCGCCGACGGTCAGCAGATCGTCGTGCAGCGGGTACGCCAGCAGCAGGTCGTGGAGACGGCGCCGATTCCGATCCGCACGCAGCAGCGCAACGACGACTCCCTCGAGGTGGGCACGACCACGGTGATCACCCCGGGTACCGCCGGAGTCGAGCAGCGCACCTACGCCGTGGTGTACGTCGACGGCGTCCCGTCCGGACGCACCCTGGTCGGCACGTCCGTCGCGCAACCGGCCGTCGACCGGGTGCTCCGCATCGGGACGAAGGCCGTGACGCCGCAGCAGATCGCCGCCCAGTTGGTCGCCGCCCACGGGTGGAGCACCGACCAGATGAGCTGCCTGACCTTGCTGTGGAACCACGAGAGCGGCTGGCGGATCGACGCCACCAACGCGTCCAGCGGCGCCTACGGCATCCCGCAGGCGCTGCCCGGCAACAAGATGGCGACGGCCGGCCCGAACTGGCAGACCGACGCCCGCACCCAGATCACCTGGGGCCTTGACTACATCGCCGGCGTCTACGGGACGCCGTGCGGCGCCTGGAACCACGAGCTCGACGTCAACTGGTACTGAGCCGGGCTCCTCGCCCGGCACACGGTGTACACCGGGTCGGTAGGCCTCGCTAGGGTGGCGGCCGAGGGAACGCGCTGAGCTGACAGCGTTGCCCGTTCCCCCCGAAGTCAGGTGACGACATCGAGGCTCGTGCCCGGACGGTGGTGAGTCCCGAGCGGTTGGAGGCCGTCGCCCGAACCGGTCTCGGGCCGCGTCCCGACGAGATCCTCGATCGTTACGCCGCGCTGAGCGCGCGCGTCCTGCAGACCCCCGCCGCGCTCATCGGTCTGGTGGGCGCGGAGCACGACATCGTTCCCGGCCTCATCGGCCTGGGCGACGCGTTGGACGTCAGCCGCCAAGTGGCGCCCGACCAATCGCCCACCCGGCTCGTCGCCGAGACCGGGCAGGCGATCGTTGTGAACGACACGGCGGACGAGGCGGAGCCCGCGATGGACGCGGACGTGCACGCCTACGCCGCGGTGCCGTTGCGAGACGCCGACGGTGCGACGCTCGGTGCGCTGGCGGTCGTCGACCGCCGGACTCGGGTGTGGACAGCACAGGACGTCGGCACGCTGCAGGCCCTGGCCGCGGCCGTCTCCAGCGAGTTGCGGCTGCGCCGCACGGTGCACGACATGACCACGGCGCGACTGACATCCGAAGCCGGTCGCATGCTCGCGGAGTCAGCGGAGAGCCGAGCCGTGGACGCGCAGCGCGACGCCGATCACGCGCGGGAGCAGGCGGAGCGTTCGGCGGCGCAGCTCGCTCTGCTCGCCGATGTCGGCGAGGCGCTGAGCGCCACGCTCAACGCCGAGGAAGCAGCGAGCCGGCTCGCTCGCTTCCTGACCGCCACGCTCGCCGACTGGTGTCTGGTCATGCTCACCGACGACCGGGGCGAACCGCACGACGTCGGGTGGGCCCACCGCCAGCCGGAGCGGCAGGCCGACGTCGCCGAATTCGCTCGGCGGCACGTGGTGGGCGACGGCAGCGTCATGGGTCGCGTCCTGCGGACCGGCGAGGGCGAGATCCTCGAGCGGATCGATCCGGCCCTAGTCGTCCAGGCCCTGCCGGATCCGGCCGCTCGCGCCGCCTTCGCCCGGCTCGACGCGACGTCGAGCATCGTGCTGCCGCTGCAGGCCCGCGGCACAGTATTCGGTGCGGTGGCCCTCTACCGGTGCGGGCCGCCTCGACCGGCCTCCGCCGAGCACATCGAGGCGTGCACCGAGGTCGTGCGCCGAGCGTCCTTGGCTATCGACAACGCCCGGCTCTATAGCCGACAGCGACGAGTTGCGGAGACTCTGCAGCGCAGCCTGCTGACCGACCCGCCCACGCCGCCCCGCGCGGAGGTCGTCGCCCGCTACCGCGCCGCCACGGTGGACGCACAGGTCGGCGGCGACTGGTATGACGCCTTCCTGCTTCCCGACAGGTCGGCCGTGTTGCTCTTGGTCGACGACGACGGCCACGACCTGGACGCCGCCGCCGCGATGGGCCAGGTCCGCAGCCTCGTGCGGGGCATCGCCTACGACCGCGGCGAGTCTCCGGCCGAGGTCCTCACCCGCGTCGACCGGGCGGTGACCGGGCTCGGCCTGGGCACGCTCGCCACCGT
>CAXTNQ010000007.1:0-16698 GCA_964245745.1 uncultured Jatrophihabitantaceae bacterium | reverse complement strand
GACGGCAGCACGCCGGCGTGGTTGCGCCGAGCGGCAGCGGGCCGGACGCCGCGCAAGAGGTCCGCGCTCCCGTCCACGACCACCGAGCTGCCGTCCTCCGCCGGGCACCCCCTGCCGTTGGTCTCGGCGGCGGACGGCAGCTCGGTGGTCGTGGACGGGAGCGCGGACATCTTGCTCGGCGTCCGGCCCGATGCCGCTCGGCGCAACCACGACGTCGTGCTGCCGTCCGGCGGCGTGCTGCTGCTCTACACAGACGGCTTGATCGAGCGGCGGGACGGCGACCCGGACGAGGGGCTACGCCGCCTGCGCGCGACCCTGGGCGAGCTGGCCGGACTGCCGCTCGACGGGCTGTGCGACGGGTTGCTGCACCGGATGCTGCCGCACGACCACGAGGACGACGCCGCGCTGGTCGCCGTCCGCAACGTGTCCTGACTGCTCGACCGTGCCAGCACGCCGCCGGCCGCCCCGGGTCCAGACATTGGGCGGCCCGGCGGTCTCGAGTTGCTATGTCCGCCGGGCCTGACCGGATCCCACAGCTGCGCTGCGAATGGGGGCCGATTGGCTCAGGAGCCTAAGGTGCCCACCCCGGCTTGGGAAGACCCCGTCAACCTGCTGAGGTGTCGCACAGGAAGTCCTGCGCATTCACGCCTTGGTCACTTTGCGGTGGTGGCAGATCTACCCACCGGAGTTACCGTGGTGGGGATCGTCTGCGGAAGGTTCGCCGCTCATGCCCGCACACCTTCCTGCCCACAGCGACGTCCGGCCACTACGCCCGGCGTTCGTCGGGCGTAGCTGGCGTATCGGCGCGCTGGCGGCCCTGTTCGTGGCCGCGGCTCTGGTGCTGGCCGGTGCCGGTGCCGCCTCGCAGGAGCCCGTAGCGGCGCCCGCAACCGACCAGCCGGTACGCACCAGCGATGCCGCGGCGCCGCGCGCGGGGACGCAGCTCTCGCCCGTAGGCGGTACCGACGCCTCCGACAGCACCCCCGCGGGTACCGACAGCAGCTCGCCGGCCGCTGCGGCGCCGATCACCAACGCGGCCGAGTCGAGCGTGGACCTCGGTCCGGTGGTCGCGACGGTCGACGCCGACGGCATCCCGGCCGTTGCTCTCGACGCGTACCAACGGGCGGTCGCTCGCGAGGCGAGCCGCGCACCGAACTGCCACGTCCCCTGGCCGTTGCTGGCCGGCATCGGTCGTATCGAGTCGAACCACGGCCGCTACGGCGGCGCCACCCTGTACGGCAACGGCCTCTCCGCGCCGCGCATCATCGGCATCGCGCTGACCGGCAACGGCTCGGCCCGGATCACCGACACCGATCAGGGTCGGCTCGACGGGGACGCCGTGTTCGACCACGCGGTCGGGCCCATGCAGTTCATCCCGTCGACCTGGGCGGCCTACGGCGTGGACGGCAACGGGGACGGGCAGGCCGACCCGTTCAACGTCTACGACGCGGCGGCCGCCGCGGCCGACTATCTGTGCGCCGCTGGTGGAGACCTCAGCACCGCGGCCGGCCAGGAACGGGCGTTGCGCGCATACAACGACTCCGCCAGCTACGAGGCGATCGTCCTCGGCTACGAGGCCGCCTACGCGGCCGGCGTGCCCGGCCTGACGATCCCGACGTTCGGCCCGGCCCCCGGCACCGGACCGGCCCCGACGCTGCCTCCGGTCAACCCCGGTCCGCCGCCGGCGCTGGCTACTGTCTCGCCGTCGCCGTCGGCTGCTCCACACACCTCACCGCCGGTCGCGACCGCCGACACGTCCGCGCGTCCGTCGGGTAGCCGCTCCACCGGTCCGTCGTCCAGCTCGTCCCGCGCATCGACGTCCGGCTCGTCCTCGGCGACACCGTCGCCCACGTCCACACCCTCCCCGAACTGCCCGGTGGCGTCGCCGAGCAGCACCACGTCGGCGAGCCTGTCCGCCAGCCCGTCTACACCGTCGTCGAGCGTGTCTTCGTGCCCGACATCGACCGCGAGCCCGTCCGGCACGACGGCGGCGACGCCCAGCTCCTAACCGCCGAGGCCGCGCGGAGTCGGGTCGGCCAGGCGCTCCTCGACGACGTGATGCCCGTCGCCCGGCTGACTCGGCTCGGGCGCGGAAGGCGCCGGAGGGTGAGCCTCGCGTTTCTCGCGCGGCGGCCGTTCGTGTTCCGGGGTGGGGTCGCGGACGCCGGCCTCGCTCTCGATCTCCGCGGCCGGCTCGTCCAACGGGGCTCGCAGCGCCCGCACCGTCGTATTGATGAAGGCCACGAACGGCACCGCGATCAGCGCTCCCGGGATACCGGCCAGCGCCGTTCCCGCGAAGACCGATACCGCCACGGCGAGTGGGTGCACCGCCACCGTCCGGCTCATGATCACCGGTTGCAACACGTGACCCTCGATCTGCACCAACGCGATAATGGCGATTGCGACGACGATGCCGGACGTCACCCCGTGTTCGAGGGTGGCCACCCCGACGCAGAACGCACCGGTGATGGTCAGGCCGAGCAGCGGCACGAACGAACCGAGGAAGATCAGGACGCCGAGGGCCGCCGCGAGCGGAACCCTCAGGATGAGCAGCACGATGGTGACCGTCACGCCGTGGAACAGGGCGATCAACACCACGCCGTGCATGTAGCCGCCGAACGTCCGCCAGCCGATGTGGGCGGCTCGGTCGACCTTGCGGTGCGACGCCTTGGGGAAGAAGTTCAGCACCCAACGCCAGATGATCTCGCCGTCGCGCAACATGAAGAACGTCGCGAGCAAGATCAGCAGGAACGCCCCGGCGACCTCGCCCAGGGTGCGGACGGTGTCGACCGCGCCGCTCACCAACTTGCCCTGGTTGTTGCGCACGGCGTTCGTGATGTTCGAGACGAGGTTGTCCAGGTCCGACTGCTTGAGGTGCAATGGCCCGGTGCGCAGCCAGTCCCGGACGTTGTCGGCGAACCGGGTGATCTGGTTGCCGAGTTCGGTGGAGTGGGTGGTGATCTGCCAGGCCACGAAATACCCGATGCCGCCGAGCACGGCCACCCCGCTGAGCAGGGCGAGCGCGGAGGGCAGCGACTTGGGTCCGGGCAGCACTCGTCGGAGGACCCGCTCCAGCGGATGCAGGATCGCGGTCAGGAACAGCGACAGGATGAGCGAGAAGGCCACGAGCGAGACGGCCGATACCGCCCGGTAGATGAGGTAGGCCGCGACCGTCACCACGATCAGCCGCCAACTCCACGCCGCGGCCACGCGGATCGCCCAGGTCACGCTCTCCGCGGCGTCGTGGTCGGTGTCGGACAACACCGGCGTCGTCGGTTCGGGGGGCGGCTGGTCGGAGGTCATACCGGGTCCCCGACCGATCCTGGACCGTCAGCTAAGCAATTCGGTGGGGTGGTCACGCCACCATCCTGCCCACGGTGAGCCCGGATGCATCGACCCGAGGTAAAGCGCGCCGGCGCGTCAGGTCACCAACGCAGCGTCGGACGACAGTGTCGTGGCGGCGTGAAGCAGGTCGGACGAGCCCACCGGACCACCGGTGCGGACCTCCACCAGCCAGCGGGCGCGCGCCTCGCCGTCCTGCCGGATGACGACCGAGCGGGTGACCGTCCACTCGAAGCTGTCCCTCGTCGTGTGGTTCATGGGCGCGGCCCACGACGTCGGGACGCGGTCGATGCGGGCGGCTCGGACGGTCAGTACGTGAACGCCGTCGGAGGCGATCACCTGAATTTGTCGGAGTACGCCGCGGGGGTCACGCGTCCGCTGACCGTTGACGATGTACGCCTCGTCGAGCGCACGGTGGACGGAGGTCAGCTGCGCCGCCAACGTGAATTCCACCCGGCAGGTTCCGTACTGGCACTCGCGCGCGACCAGAGGGGCCGCCGGAACCGGAACGGGCGCCGCTACAGGCAGGTTCATCAGCTGGACCGCCGCGGCGACGGCGACGACCACCACCGCGAGCCCGAGCAACAGCCGGCGGCGCGCCGCGCTGAGGGCCGGCCAGCGCGGCCAGGTGGCGGTCGAGGCACTCAGCCGTTCGTCGGCGGCCGGCGGGCCGGACAGCGGGGTGCGCGCGACGTCGACGAACTCGTACTGGTCCTCGACGAACGCTTGGCCGCCGTAGCGCGACATTTGGTCACCTCCCCGAGGAGGCGTCGTCTGCGCCATTATCGCACCACCGCAGGCGTCGGCACTTCTCCTTTGCGCCGCGCACAGGTCCAAATCGGCGCCCGCTACCGTCAGCACATGCCCGAGATCGATGCTTCGTTCCGATCGCTGGACGGCGGCCGTCTGGCCGATGCCGCGCTGAGCCGGGCCTGCGGCCTCGGCGTTGAGCACGCCGACTTCCGCCTCGAACGCATCCGCACCGGCGTGCTCAGCCTGCGCGACGGCCAGCTCGACACCACGAGCGACGCCGAAGACTTAGGCCTCGCCGTGCGCGTCGTCCACCAGGGTGCGTGGGGCTTCGCCAGCGGTGTCGAACGCACGCCGGAGGCCGCGGCGGCGCTGGCCGAGCAGGCCGTGGCCACGGCCAAAGTGAGCCGGGTGCTGAGTGAGCGCCCGGTCGTGCTCGCCGACGAGCCGGTGTACCGCGACCAGACGTGGATCTCCGCGTACGAGATCAACCCGTTCGAGGTTGCCGAGGCCGACCGCATCGGACGGCTGACCGAACTCTCGGAGCGACTGCTCAGCGCCGATGGCGTCGACCACGTCGACACGAACCTCATGCAGGTGCTCGAGAACACGTACTACGCCGACATCTCCGGCACCAGCACCACCCAGCAGCGGGTGCGCGTCCATCCGCAGTTCACTGCGGTGAACGTCGACCGAGGCGCCGGCAGCTTCTCGTCCATGCGCACCCTCGCCCCGCCGGTCGGGCGGGGCTGGGAGTACCTGACCGGGACGGGCTGGGACTTCGACGCCGAGTTGGCTGACTTGCCGGGCTTGCTGGCCGAGCACGTCAAGGCGCCGAGCGTCGAACCCGGCCGCTACGACCTGGTCATCCACCCGTCGAACCTCTGGCTGACCATCCACGAGTCGATCGGGCACGCCACCGAGCTCGACCGTGCCCTCGGCTACGAAGCGGCCTACGCCGGCACCTCGTTCGTCACCCTGGATCAACTGGGCAGCCTGCAGTACGGCAGCTCGGTCATGAACGTGACGGGCGACCGGGTCGTCGAGCACGGCCTGGCGACGATCGGCTACGACGACGAGGGTGTGGCCACTCAGGCGTTTGACATCGTGCAGAACGGGGAGTTCGTCGGTTACCAGCTCAACCGCCAGATGGCCCACGACAACGGGTTCGGACGCTCGAACGGGTGCGCCTTCGCCGACTCGTCAGGACACATTCCGCTGCAACGGATGGCGAATGTGTCGCTGCAACCGGTCGACCCGGGGCCAAGCATCGACGAGCTGATCGGCCGCGTCGAGCGCGGCATCTACATCCTGGGCGACCGTTCGTGGTCGATCGACATGCAGCGTTACAACTTCCAGTTCACCGGCCAGCAGTTCTTCCGGATCGAGAACGGGAAGCTGGCCGGCCAGCTGCGCGATGTCGCCTACCAGGCCACGACGACGGACTTCTGGGGCGCGATGGAGGCGGTGGGCAATCGCGACACCTACGTGCTGGGCGGCGCTTTCAACTGCGGCAAGGGCCAGCCAGGACAGGTGGCCGCGGTGTCGCACGGCTGCCCGGTCGCGCTGTTCCGCGGCATCAACGTGTTGAACACCGTGGCGGAGGGACGGTCATGATCGCGCCGCAGGACATTGTCGAGCACTCGTTGGGGGCGTCGTCCGCCGACGGCTGCGTCGTCGTCGCCCACGAGCACACCGAGACCAACCTGCGCTGGGCGAACAACGAGCTGACGACCAACGGGCAGATGGCGTCGCGGTCGGTCACCGTGATCTCGACGCTCGACGGGTCGGACGGCACGCGGGTGGGCGTGGTCACCCGGTCGGTCACCGCGACCGGCGAGATCGAACCGCTCGTCCGCGCGAGCGAGGACGCCGCCCGCGCCGCCTCCCCGGCCGACGACGCCGCCCCGCTGATCCAGCCTTACGACCACAACGACGACTGGGCGGCCGAGCCGCAGCGGACGACCGTCGCCGTGTTCGACGACTTCGCACCCGTTCTCGGCCAGGCGTTCAAGCGGCTGCGGGGCTTAGACGAGCTGCTGTACGGGTTCGCCGAGCACCAGACGACCTCGACGTTCCTCGGTTCGTCCACGGGGCTGCGTCGCCGCCACGACCAGCCCGACGGCCGGCTGGAGATCAACGGCAAGTCGGCCGACCGTCGTCGCTCGGCCTGGGCCGGCCGGCACACCGTCGACTTCCGTGACGTCGACCTCGCCGCGGTCGCCGACGACCTGCACACCAGGCTCGGCTGGGCCCGCCGCGAGATCGACCTGCCGCCCGGGCGCTACGAGACCTTGCTGCCGCCCTCCGCGGTGGCCGACTTGCTGATCTACGCCTACTGGACGGCGTCGGCGCGTGACGCCGATGAGGGACGCAGCGTGTTCGCCAAGAACCCGGTCGGCACCCAGCTGAGCTCGCTCCCGCTGACCCTGCGCTCGGACCCGAACGCCGACGGGCTGCAGTCCGCGCCGTTCGAGATCGCCACGGCGTCCGAGAGCGGCCTGCAGTCGGTGTTCGACAACGGCGCGCCGATCGCGCCCACCCAATGGATCGCCGACGGCACGCTGGCCAACCTCATCCGCACCCGAGCGTGGGCGGCCAAGACGGACCAGCCTTACCGTCCCCTTGTCGGCAACCTCCTGCTCGACGGTGATGGCGAGCAGAGCCTCGCGCAGATGATTGCGAGCACGGAGCGCGGGCTGCTCCTCACCTGCCTCTGGTACATCCGCGAGGTCGACCCACAGACCCTGCTGCTCACCGGCCTGACCCGAGACGGCGTGTACCTGGTACAGAACGGCCAGGTCACCGGCGCGGTGAACAACTTCCGGTTCAACGAGTCGCCGGTGGCCATGCTCGGCCGGGTCAGCGAGATAGGCCGCAGCGAACCGACCCTGCCGCGGGAGTGGAGCGACTACTTCTCCCGGACGGCGATGCCCACCCTGCGCGTCCCCGACTTCAATATGTCGACGGTCAGCCAGGCGTCCTAAGGCGCGCTGAAAACCGCCAGTCGTGCGCGCTGTGACGAGCGCTGCAGGCCCGGTTCGTAAGCGATTCCAGTCCGTAGCCTTCTGAGCAATTCCCGTGTGTCAGGCGCCTGAGCGCCGTTACTGGGTCCGTACCGACCAGCCCGTCGGCTCACGTCGACGACGGGCCGAGGAGGCTTCCGTGACCAAGACCGTCACCGTCCTGGACGCTCCGACGACGCACGCCCGGCTCCTGACCTGGGTGCGGGAGACGGCCGAACTCACCGAGCCTGAGCGCATCGAATGGGTCGACGGTTCGGGCGCCGAGTGGACACGGGTGACGGACCTGCTGGTCGACCGGGGCACGTTCACCCGGTTGCGCGCCAAGCCGAACTCCTTCTGGTGCGCGTCCGACCCCACCGACGTGGCACGCGTCGAGGACCGCACGTTCATCTGCAGCCGGGACCGGCGCGACGCCGGAGCCACCAACAACTGGCTGGACCCCGACGACATGAAGGCCATCCTGACCGAGCGCTTCCGCGGCTCGATGCGGGGCCGGACGATGTACGTGATCCCGTACTGCATGGGACCGCTGGACGCGGACGAGCCGCTGCTCGGCGTCGAGATCACCGATTCGGCTTACGTCGTCGCCTCCATGCACATCATGACCCGCTGTGGCACGGCTGCCCTCGACCGCCTCGGCACGGACGCGGACTTCGTTCCCGGACTGCACAGCGTCGGTGCTCCGCTGCCGTCCGAGGACGCGCCCGACGTGCCATGGCCGTGCAACGCGACGAAGTACATCGTGCACTTCCCCGAGGAGCGCCTGATCTGGTCGTACGGCTCGGGTTATGGCGGCAACGCGCTGCTCGGCAAGAAGTGCTACGCCCTGCGTATTGCGTCGGCAAAGGCGCGCGACGAGGGCTGGCTGGCCGAGCACATGCTCATCGCCAAGGTCACCTCCCCCGAGGGCACGGTTTCTTACATCGCGGCCGCGTTCCCGTCCTCGTGCGGCAAGACCAACCTGGCCATGCTCGAGCCCACGCTCGCCGGCTGGAAGGTGGAAACGGTCGGCGACGACATCGCCTGGATCCGCATCGGCGACGACGGCCGGTTCTACGCGGTCAACCCCGAGAAAGGGTTCTTCGGCGTGGCTCCGGGCACGGACTGGCACACCAATCCGAACGCGATGCGCACGATCGCCAAGGGCAACTCGATCTTCACCAACGTCGCGCTGACCGACGAGGGGGACGTGTGGTGGGAGGGCATGGGCGAGCCGCCCGAGCACCTCACCGACTGGCGGCGGCGCGACTGGTCACCCTCGAGCGGTGACCTGAGCGCCCACCCGAACTCCCGGTACTGCACGCCGATCGAGCAGTGCGATACCCGGGCACCGGAGTGGGACGACCCGCGGGGCGTCCCCCTGGCCGCGATCTTCTTCGGTGGCCGCCGCCGCGACACCGTGCCGCTGGTCGTCGAGGCGCGGGACTGGCAGCACGGCGTGTTCATGGGCGCGACCCTGTCGTCGGAGACCACGGCGGCCGCCGCCGGCAAGGTCGGCGTCGTCCGGCGCGATCCCATGGCCATGTTGCCGTTCATCGGCTACAACGCGGGCGACTACTTCGCGCACTGGATCGAGATGGGCAAGGGCGCGGACGACGTCAAGCTGCCCAAGATCTTCTACGTCAACTGGTTCCGCCGCGACGCCGACGGTCGGTTCCTGTGGCCCGGCTTCGGCGAGAACATCCGCGTGCTCGAGTGGGCGCTGGCCCGCATCGCCGGGACGGCCGCGGCGCAGGACACGGCCATCGGACGGGTGCCGACAACCGAGGCCCTCGACCTCGTCGGACTCGACCTGACCGCAGACCAGGTCGCCGCCGCCCTTGCCGTCGACCTCGACGAGTGGCGGGCCGAGGTACCCGCCATCGAGGAGTGGTTCGACCAGGTCGGGGACACGCTGCCCACGTCCCTGCGCGACGAGCTCGCCTCGCTCAAGCTGCGCCTGGACGGCTGAGCGGCCCGTCGCCGCGTCGCGGACGCGGTGGCACATTGCTGTGCCCTACTGGCGGGTAATAGAGTGGGTTACTCGCCAGTAACCACACTGCGCCGGCCGCCGTGTATGCCAGGGAGATCCCGCCATGGGCCACTTCAAGAGCAACGTCCGCGACCTCGAGTTCGCGCTGTTCGAGGTGTTCGGCACCAACGAGCTGCTGGGCACCGGTCCGTTCACGGATCTGGACGAGGAGACCGCGCGCGGCATCCTGGCCGAGGTGGCGCGCCTCGCCGAGGGACCGGTGGCGGCGTCGTTCGCCGACGCCGACCGCCACCCGCCGGTCTTTGACCGCGCGACGTCGTCCGTCACGCTGCCCGATTCGCTCAAGGCGTCCTACCGGGCGTTGCGGGACGCCGAATGGTGGCGCATGGAGACGCTGCCCGAGCTCGGCGGCCAGCTCGTCCCCCGCACCCTGGTCTGGGCGGTGGCCGAGCAGGTGCTCGGCGCGAACCCGGCGCTGCACATGTACATGGCGGGGGCGCCGTTCGCCGGGATCCTGTACCGCAACGGCAACGCGGCACAGCGCAAGCTGGCCCAGCTGATCGTCGATCGCGGCTGGGGCTCGACGATGGTGCTCACCGAGCCCGACGCCGGTTCCGACGTGGGCGCCGGCCGGACGTCGGCCACCGAGCAGCCCGACGGCTCGTGGCACCTCACGGGGGTCAAGCGGTTCATCACCTCCGCCGAGCAGGACATGACCGACAACATCGTGCACCTGGTGCTGGCCCGTCCGGACGGCGCTGGCCCCGGCACCAAGGGTCTGTCGCTGTTCGTCGTGCCGAAGTTCCAGGTCGACCTCGAGACCGGCGAGCTGGGCGCTCGCAACGGTGTCTATGTCACCAACGTCGAGCACAAGATGGGCCTGAAGGCGTCGACCACCTGCGAGCTGCGCTTCGGCGAGCACGAACCCGCCGTGGGCTGGCTGGTGGGCGACGTGCACGACGGCATCGCGCAGATGTTCCAGGTGATCGAGCACGCCCGCATGATGGTCGGCACGAAGGCGATTGCCACGCTCTCGACGGGGTACCTCAACGCGCTCGACTTCGCGAAGACGCGGATCCAGTCCGCCGACCTCACGCGCGCGTCGGACAAGACCGCGCCGCGAGTCACGATCATCCATCACCCCGATGTGCGCCGCAGCCTCATGCTGAACAAGGCCTACGCCGAGGGCTTGCGGGCGCTCGTCCTGTACACCGCAACCTGGCAGGACCGCATCCTGCTCGCTGAGCACGCCGGTCAGACCGACGCGCTGGCTGAGGCCGTCAACGACCTGCTGCTTCCGATCGTCAAGGGTGCGGGTTCGGAGCGCTCCTACGATCAGCTCGCCCAGGCGTTGCAGACGTTCGGGGGTTCGGGCTACCTGCAGGACTACCCGCTCGAGCAGTACATCCGCGACGCCAAGATCGACACCCTCTACGAGGGCACCACAGCCATCCAGGGGCAGGACCTGTTCTTCCGCAAGATCGTCCGTAACAAGGGCGTAGCCCTCGGCACGTTGTCCACGGAGATCACGCAGTTCTTGGCCTCGCTCGCCGACGAGGGACGGCTCAAGGAGGAGCGCGAGGCGGTCGGGCGCGGTTTGGAGAACATCGGTGGCATGGTCGGCGCGATGATCAACCAGTTGACCAGCGCCCAGGAGGACCCGCGCAACGTGTACCGGGTGGGGCAGAACACGACCCGCCTGTTGCTGTCCGCCGGCGACCTGCTGGTGGGGTACCTGCTGCTGCGTGAGTCGGCGGTGGCCCTCGCTGCCCTGGACCGTGACGACGTCCCGGAGCGGGAGCGGGCGTTCTACGAAGGCAAGGTGGCGGTGGCCCGCTTCTTCGCCGCGACCGTCCTGCCTGAGCTCGCGGCTCGCCGCGCCGTCGTCGAGGCGACCGACAACGCGCTCATGGACATCTCCGAAGCCGCGTTCTGACTGCGTACCAGGCCCGTCGGTAGGGTCGGGTGTCGTGAGCGCTGCGTTGTGGATCCCGCTGGACGGGGCGGCGAACGCTCGTGACGTGGGCGGCCTGCCGTCCGCGGCGGGACCGGTCCAGGCTGGCCGACTCATCCGGGCCGACAACCTCCAGACGCTCAGTGCTGCGGACGTGCACGAGCTGGTCGACGTGCGGGGCGTCACCGACGTTGCTGACCTGCGCAGCCGCATCGAGGTCGACGCGGACGGCGCGGGACCGCTGGAACGTGACGGCCGGGTACGGATTCACCACCTGTCGCTGCACACCGAGGTTGGCCGGGCGACGGACGTCGCCGACGACCCGTCGGCTGCGGTGGTGTTTCCCTGGCGTGATCCGGACGTGCTCGCTCAGCAGCAGGAACGCGGCGGCTGGAGTTACATGTGGTTTCTGTACGACCGGCCGGACTCAGTGCTCGCGGCGCTACGTCTCATCGCTCACGGGGACGGCACGACGCTTGTCCACTGCGCTGCGGGTAAGGACCGCACCGGCGTCGTGGTCGCCCTCGCTCTGGACACGGTGAGCGTCGACCGTCGCGCGATCGTCGCGGACTATCTGCGCACCGGAGAGCGCATCGAGCAGATCCGCGACCGGCTCGCCGCCTCGCCGACGTACGCCCCGGACCTCGAACCGGACTACGTCGAGCGCTCACGTCCGCGGGCGGAGACGATCGGCGAACTGCTCACCCGCGTGGACGAGGAGTTCGGCGGCACGGCCGCCTGGTTGGCCGCACAGGGCTGGACGTCCGCGGACGACGCGGCCCTGCACGACAAGCTGCTCGCCGCAGACAGCGAAAGGGCCCGGCCAGTAGGCCGAGCCCTTTCGGACTGAGTGGGTCAGCGCGTCCAGTTGTGACGCTGAGCCGCCACGAGCAGCTCTTGCCGCATCGCCGGCGACGCCGCGTCGAGCGCGTGCTCGAACGCACGCAGGTCGCGACGGGCACGCATCGTACGAGCCAGCCTGTTCTTCATCTCCGCCTCCTCGACGTAGTCGGGTCAATGTCACCGCGGCGGTATAGCTTCGGCTAAGAACGCTTACGAGCCTCGATTCATTAGGTAGAATACCACAAGCGCCGAAAATATTCCGTGTAGGGCGGGCGTTAGAGCAGGGCCAGGCCGGGGTCAGTGAGGACCGCCGCAACGTCGGACAGGAACTGCGAGCCCTGCTGGCCGTCGACCAGACGGTGGTCGAACGACACCGCGAGCTGGGTCACCCAACGCGGGACGATCTGCTCAGGGCCGTCGGCCGCCGGCACCACCCACGGCATCCGCCGCACCGCGCCGAAGGCGACGATGCCGGACTCGCCAGGGTTGAGGATCGGCGTGCCCGTGTCGACGCCGAAAACGCCCACGTTGGTAATCGTCAGAGTGCCGCCGGCCATGTCGGCCGGGGTCGTTCGGCCGGCCCGCGCCGTGTCGGTGACAGCCGAGATGGCCTGCGCGAGGTCGAGCAGGGAGAGCTGGTCGGCGTCCTTGACGTTCGGGACGACGAGCCCGCGATCGGTGGCGACAGCGATGCCGAGGTTGACGTAGTGCTTGAGCACGATCTCGCCGGCCGCCTCGTCCCAGGTCGCGTTGATCTCCGGCGTGCGCTTCGCGGCGAGGATCACCGCCCGGGCCAGGAAGACGAGGGGCGAGAGCTTGACGTCACGGAACTCCGGCCGCGCCGCCACCCGGTCGCGCAGCTCCATCGTCGGGGTGACGTCGACCGTGACGAACTCGGTTACGTGCGGCGCGGTGAAAGCGGACGCGACCATCGCCGCGGCGGTGTGCTTACGGACGCCGCGCACCGGGACCCTGGTCTCGCGTCCGGTCGAAGCGATCGTCGCGGCGGGGACGGGACGGGCCGCCTGCTCGACGTCGGCCCGCGACACCGTGCCGTTCGGCCCGGTGGCGGCGACCGCACCGAGGTCGACGCCGAGGTCCTTGGCCAGTTTGCGCACGGGCGGTTTGGCCAGGACGGACGGTCGCTCGGGGGCACCGGACGGTGGGGACACCGCCGCCGGTGAGGTCACCGCTGGCTCGTCGTCCACGGCGGGGGCCGGCGCGGCGTCGTCTGCGGCGGGCGGTGCAGTGTCGAACGCGCCCGCCACGGATGGGGCCGACGCGTCCGCGGTGCGGCTGACCGACGTCCGACGTACCCGCCGGCCGATCGTCCCGGTCCGCGGGCCGTAACCAACGAGCACGGGTTGCCGCTCCGGCGACTCGACCGCGGGCGGGGACGGAACAAGGTCCTCAGCCGGCCCACCGGTCTCGCCCGGCAGCTCGTCACCGCCGACGTCGATGCTGATGATCGGCACGCCGACGTCGACGGTGTCGCCCTCCTTGGCGTGCAACTCGGTGACCACACCCGCGAACGGCGACGGCAGCTCGACGGCCGCCTTGGCGGTCTCGACCTCGACGATCACCTGGTTGACCGTCACGGTGTCTCCCGGGGCCACGGCCCAGCGCAGGATGTCGGCCTCGGTGAGTCCCTCGCCGACGTCCGGCATGGCGAACTGCTTGAGCATCAGTACTCCAGAGAGCGGTCGACGGCGTCGAGGATGCGGTCGACGTTGGGCAGCCACTCGTCCTCGAGCCGGCTGGCCGGGTAGGGGGTGTCGAAGCCACCGACCCGCAGTACCGGCGCTTCGAGGGCGTAGAAGGCCCGCTCCTGGACGCGGGCGGCGACCTCGGCCCCGAAGCCGTGGCTGACCGAGGCTTCGTGGACGACGACGAGCCGGCCCGTCCGGCGTACGGAGTCGACGACGGAGGTGGTGTCCAGCGGCGATAAGGACCGCAGGTCGATCACTTCGAGCTCGTGACCGTCCTCCACGGCGGCGTCCGCGGCCTCGAGAGCCGTGGCCACCATCGGACCGTAAGCCACGACGGTGACGTCTCGACCGTGGCGCACGGTCCGCGCCTCGTGCAGGGGCGTCGGCTCCTCGGCGATCTCACCCTTGGTCCAGTAGCGACGCTTGGGCTCGAAGAAGACCACCGGATCGTCGGAGGCCACCGCCTGGCGGATCATCCAGTGCGCGTCGGACGGGTTCGAGCAGGCCACCACGTCCAGCCCGGCGGTGTGCGCGAAGTAGGCCTCGGGCGACTCCGAGTGGTGCTCGACCGCACCGATGCCGCCACCGAACGGAATACGGATCGTGATCGGCATCCGTAGCGAACCCGCCGACCGGTTGTGCATCTTGGCGACCTGGCTGACGATCTGGTCGAAGCCCGGGAACACGAAGCCGTCGAACTGGATCTCGCACACCGGCCGGTACCCCCGCATGGCCAGCCCGACGGCGGTGCCGATGATGCCGGACTCGGCGAGCGGGGTGTCGAACACGCGCTCCTCGCCGAAGTCCTTCTGCAGGCCGTCGGTGATGCGGAAGACGCCGCCCAGCTTGCCGACGTCCTCGCCCATGACGATGACCTTGGGATCGTCCTCGAGCGCCTTACGCAGCCCCTCGTTCAGGGCCTTGGCCAAGGTGACCGCCGCCATCTACGCCACCTCTTCGAACGACTCGAGGTAGGCCGCGAAGGCGTCGCGCTGCTCACGCAGCTCCTCGGTCAGCGAGGTCCGGACGTGTTCGAAGACCGACAGGGGCGGCGGATCGGGCAAGGCGCGACAGCCGGCGCGGACGTATTCGGCCAGCTCCTCGGACTCGCGGTCCACGTCGGCGAAGAAGTTGGCTCCGACGCTGGTGTGCCGGCTCAGATAGGCGCGCACCCGCGCGATCGGGTCCTTGAGCTTCCAGGTCTCGAGCTCGGCGCCGAGTCGGTAGCGGGTCGGGTCGTCGGACGTGGTGTGCGCGCTCATCCGGTAGGTGAACGCCTCGATGAGCGTCGGTCCCTGACCGCTGCGCGCTAGATCGAGGAACTTGCGGGTGACCGCGAGGCTCGCGAGCACGTCGTTGCCGTCGATGCGCACGCCGGGGAAGCCGAAGCCCCGCGCACGCTGGTAGAGCGGGACACGGCTCTGAGTGGCCACCGGTGCGGAGATCGCCCACTGGTTGTTCTGGCAGAAGTAGACGACCGGCAGATTGTCGGCGGCCGCCCACACGAAGGACTCGTTGACGTCCCCCTGACTCGACGCACCGTCGCCGAAGAACGCGAGCACGGCCGTGTCGCGTTCGAGGTCGCCGGTGCCGACGGCGCCGTCGCGGACGACTCCCATCGCGTAACCGGCCGCGTGCAGAGTCTGCGCGCCGATGACGATCGTGTAGAGGTGGAAATTGTTGTCGTTCGGGTTCCAGCCGCCGAGGTTCGTCCCGCGGAACAGCCCGAGGAGCACCAGCGGGTCGACGTCACGGCACAGGGCCACGCCGTGCTCGCGGTAGGTCGGAAACGCCATGTCCTGGGGACGCAGCGCGCGCCCGGCCCCGACCTGCGCCGCTTCTTGGCCCAGCAGCGAGGCCCACAGACCCAATTCGCCCTGCCGCTGCAGGGCCACGGCTTCGGTGTCGAGCCGACGGGCCCGCACCAGATCGCGGTAGAGGCCGGTGATCTCGTCGTCGGAGATGTCGAGGGGATAGTCGGGGTCGTCGACCCGCTCCCCTTCCGGAGTGAGCAGCTGGACCATGTCCGGCTCGGGCTCGACGGTGGCCAGGGCGTGCGGTACCGGCCCGTCGGCAGTGGCAGCAGCCATGCAGCACTCCTCGCTCGGACGGACGACGGACCGTGGGATCGCCACGGCGCGCCCTGGGGCGACGCTGTGTGTCGTGGCGCTCGCAAGCGTCACGCTGGTGACTCGTGGGTACCGGGGTGGCGTACCGACGGGTTAGCCAGGGGTTCCTACCATATCGGCCGGGCCGCGGGCGGTGGTCGCGTCGAGCTCCGCGGGGAGCGGTTCGTCGTGCACGACGACCAGGCGCGAGACAGCGCGAGTCAGGGTGACGTAGAGCCGCCGCAGGCCGGCCAGCCGCGTCGGTTCGGCGGCCACGATCTGCGCCGGTTCGAGCAGCAGGACGGAGTCGAACTCCAGCCCCTTGGCCTGCGAGGACGCGACGACGACGATCGGCGCTGTCGCTGTCATGTCTTGGTCTCCGGCCGGGACGGCGGGCAGGCCCGCGTCGGCCAGCCGACTCAGCGTCGCGTCGACGGCGGTGTCCGCGACGATGACGCCGACCGAACCCTGGATGGCCGTCAGTTCGCGCACCACGTCGATCAGCCCTGATGCGGCCGAGAACCGCAGCGCGTCGTGACCGGCCCGGACCGACGTGGCCGGCGACACGTCGGCCGCGATGTGCGGCAACAGCCGGTTGGCCAGTTCGAGCACCTCACCGGGAACCCGGTACCCCGCGGTCAGCGGCCGGACGTCGGTGTCAGGCTGGCCGAGGTGACGCAGGGTGGTCGGCCACGATCCGGGCGCCCACGGTGTGGTGGCCTGGGCCAGGTCGCCGAGCACGGTAAGCGAGCCGAGCGGGCAGCGACGGGCCACGGCCCGGCACTGCATCGGCGACAGGTCCTGCGCCTCGTCGACCACGGCGTGGACGTACGTGGGCACGCCGTCGATGAGGCCGACCAGCTCGTCGATGAGCACGGCGTCGGCGGCCGTCCACGGCGCGACCCGCAGGGACGCCGGCGCCGGCTCCCAGTGCAGGGCCGCGCACTCCCCGTTGCTCAGGGTGTTGCGGGCGCAGCGCCGCAGGCACGCGTCG
>CAXTNQ010000006.1:33369-37015 GCA_964245745.1 uncultured Jatrophihabitantaceae bacterium | reverse complement strand
GGTGCTCTTCGGCCCGGGGCCGCCGGCGCTGGGGGCCCCGCCGGCGGACGGCCCGCACCGCGCCCTGTGGCACGGCGCCGGGCGCGGTGATCCTCACGGTGCTCGTCCCGACGCCGCGCTCCTACAGATCACGGTCGAGGAGGTCGTGCGCGCCGTCGGTGAGGTCGTGCGCAAAGATTCACGGCGCGACGACGGCGGGAACCCGAGCATCGCGACGTCCCTGACCGCCGCCGTCGCCCCGACGGCTCCGATCGGAAGGTGAATCAACCATGACGCAGACGCGAGAACTGACCGGGCGGGTGGCCCTGGTGACGGGCGGCGGCAGCGGGCTCGGTCGCGCGACGTGCCTGCGGCTGGCCCGTGGCGGCGCGACCGTCATCGCCGGCGACGTCGACGAGACGGCGGCCAAGGAGACGGCGTCACTGGCCGGCGGGTCGGCCGGCTCGCTCCCTCTGGACGTCGCCGACGCCTCCTCGGTGGCCGAAACCGTCGACCGCCTGGTCGCGCGCTACGGCGCGGCCTTCGACCTGCTGGTCAACAACGCGGGAACCGACCGCGGCGCCGACCTGGTCGACATCACCGACGAACAGTGGGCTCAGGTCGTCGCGGTCAACCAGACCGGACCGATGCTCATGTCGCGGGCCTTCGTGCGGGCGGTGCTGGCCGACCAGCACAGCCAGCGCGACGAGCCCGCCGACGTCGTGAACGTCATCTCGATCTCCGCCGTGACTGTGGGCAGTGGGGCGGCGGCCTACAACGCGTCCAAGGCGGCCCTGGCCAAGCTGACCGAGGTCGTGCAACGCGAGGCCTACCAGTTCCGGTGGCCGATCCGCGTGCACGGCTTGATGCCGAGTGCCATGAACACCCCGATGATGGAGCAGTGGCAGCTGTCCGACGAGGTCATGATGGACCCGGACACCGTGGCGTCGGCGATCGAGTTCATGGTGCGGCTGCCCGCTGACTCCTTCGTGCAGAACCTGGTGATCAACTCGCGCCGCGAGCCGGACTGGCCGCGGTAAACCGGATGGGTGTGAGACGTCGCCGAGCGCGCACGCGAACACCTTCCCGCGTTGCGGTGCGGCACCCCGGCCAGGTCGACCGACTCGATTAGAGTCCGCCGCTGTGCGCCGTCGGTCCTTCCTGCTGGGCCTGGCCGCCGCCGCTGCAGCTGGGCTGAGCGGCTGCGCGAATGCCGCCGGTCGGACCGGTGAGCAGGTCCACCGCGCCGGTGCGTCAGTCGGCAACGGTGCGGGGGGCGCCGGCGATGCCGCCGTCGCCATAGCACGCAGCGGCCCGCCGCCCACTCTGCTCGACCGGCTGCCCGGATCAGGCCAGAACCTCGCGTGGACGGTCGACGACGGAACCGACAGCGCGGTCGTGAAGGCGTACGTGGACTTCGTGCGGTCAGCCGACATCCGGCTCACGTTCTTCCCGAACGGCCGGAACCCGTCGTGGACGGAGCACGCGGCGCAGCTGCGGCCACTAGTCGAGAGCGGCCAGGTGCAACTGGGCAACCACACCTGGTCGCATCCCGATATCACTCGGCTCTCCGACCGCGACGTCGCGGACGAGATCGCGCGCAACGACCGGTTCATCACCGAGACGTACGGCATCCCGGGCCGCCCGTACTTCCGGCCGCCCTACGGGTTCCACGACGCCCGCACCGACCGGATCGCGGCCGACCTCGGCTACACCACCGTCACCCTGTGGAACGGCTCGATCGGCGACTCGGCGCTGCTCACCTCCGACCAACTCATGACCCTGGCCCGGCAGTGGTTCGTGGCTCAGCACGTCGTCATCGGGCACGCCAATCACCCGACGGTCACGGGTCTCTACGGCCAGCTGCTCGACCTCATCCGCGAACGCCGGCTGCGCACGGTCACCCTGCGCGACGTGTTCGCCATGCCGACCGTCCGGTGAGGCCCCGATGATCACTTCAGGGGATCGTGCCCCCAGTTCTTGAGCGAGTAGCGCCAGCGCGTCTCGGTCACGTCGCCCTTCGGGCGCTGCGCGAGGTGTCGCTTGACGTATCCGGTGACCTTGCGCATGTCCGCGTAGTCGTCGTCGGAGTAGGCGGCGACCTTCGTCCGTTTCAGGGTGACGATCCGGCGTCCGTACTCGTGCCCGACGCTTTCGCCGCCTCGGCTCGACGTGTCGCGTTGCCCCACGGACTTGGACTGATCGGTGGACAGCCACTTGTCCAGTTCGGCCGGTGCCATGTTGACCGCGTCACCGAACTCCCGACGTACGGTCGAACGCTCGTCGTCATCCATGCGCGTGGGTATACCCGAGTTGTGACGATTACCGCCGCGGATGTGCGTACTGCCGTGGTGGCCGTGGTCGGCAACACTCGTGCCCAGCTTCGCGATCGTGACGTGCTGCTCTACGCCGCCGGCCTGACGTTCTTCGCGGCGCTCGGCCTCGTGCCCTTGCTGCTGATCGGCGTCCGCGTCTCCACGTTGCTGCTGGGCGCCGACGCCGTCCGGGAGACCGGTGACGCGTTGGCCCGGTTCACGCCCAGCCGGCTCGGCGTGTCCGACGCCCTGCGCTCGTTCAGCGACAACGGGGCTCGGGTCGGCTGGCTGTCCGTCCTCGTGGCGCTGCTGCCCGCGTCGCTGTACAGCGAGGGCCTCGTGCGCTCCTTCGACCGTTTCGAGCCGGCCGACGAGCGGCGCGCGCAGTCGGTTCGGGGACGGACGCTGACCGCTCTGCTCATCGCCGTCGTGGGCTTGGGCGCCGTGGTCCTCGCGGGCGTGGGCCGCCCCCTCGCCACCACGTCATTCGGCACCGGAGTCGCACCACGGTTGCTCGGCATCCTCGTCGCCTTCGTGATCGCGTGGATCGGGTTCACCGCCCTGTTGTGCCTGCTCTACCGGGTGTTCCCCCGTCGGCGTCTGCCGGCCGGCCCGCTGGTGCTCGGCGCGGCCGCCACCGGCTCATGGCTGGCCGGGCAGACCCTCGGTTTCCTACTCGTGCTCCGGCTGGCCACCGGGGTCGGCACGGCCTACGGCGGCTCGGTCGTGGCCGGCACGGCCGCCACTGTGCTGTTCCTGCTCTACCTCGACAACATCGCCCTGCTCGGCGGCTACGCGCTCACCCGGGCCATCGCCGAGGAGACGCACACGATCACTTCGGTCGGATCTCGCGCGCCTGCTCGCGTGCACGGTGTCCGCGCTGCTGTTCCTGGGCCCACAGCACCCCGAACGTGAAGCCGTTCTGGCCGGGCGTCGTCCCCGCCTTCGCCGCCAGCCGGCGGAGGAAGGCCGTGGCCACCACGCTGTCCTGATGCTCACCGAGTACGTCCTGCAACGCGGTGGCCTGAGCCACCGTCGCGGAGGCGCGCTCGCCGAGCACCGGTTCGGACAGCTCCGCCGTGTAGCGGGCGCGCTTGCCGGCTTTACGGGCACGGTGCAGCGCCTCGTCCTCCACCTCCTCGCCCAGGCGCGTCGCACGCTTGAGCCGCTTGCGCACTTTGTGCTCAGCGCCCTTCAGGTAGATCGCGACGTCCTTCGCCGTCCGGTCGAGTCCGGCGACGTACGGCGGGTTGTCGTGCCAATCGCGCAGCTCACGCAGCAGCGCCAAGTAGCGGCGGCTGCGCATCGCACGACCGAGCGCGACACGCGCGCGCTGCTCCTCGCCGAGCAGT
>CAXTNQ010000006.1:13876-33359 GCA_964245745.1 uncultured Jatrophihabitantaceae bacterium | reverse complement strand
ATGTACGCCCGCACCGGGCCGAGCACGAGTTCGTCGGGCAGCGCGGCCACCTCGTCGTCCAGGTGCGCGCGCATGACCTGGCGATCACGCACGGCGCCGAGCTGCGCCGCGTACCAGGCCAGCTCGACGTCCAGGGCGCTCGCCCGCTCCGGCGGGAACAGGTCGAATACACGTAACACGCTTCGGTACCGCCGGGTGGCGACCCGCGTCTTGTGGATGCGGTCCTGCCCACGACGCACAGCCACATCTCCGGCGAGGATCGCCGTGAACTGCTCGTCCAGGTACGCCTGGACGCTTGCGGCCAGCGTTCCGTCGGGCGGCCCGGCGATGGCCGCTGCGGGCAACACGCGGGACAGCTTCGACGGCGAGTCGGCCAACCGCGCACCAGCCTTGGTGAGCAGCTTGGCGGTGCGACGCAGCAGGTCATCGGCCGAATCGTCGGCGTCGGCGAGCTCGACCTCGACCTCGCGCCACTCGATCAGGGTCGCCGTCTCGCCGAGCGTCGCCGCGTGCACCTCGTCGTCGACCACCTCGGCCAGCGCGGTGCCGTCCTCCCCGACGATTCGCGCCACGAGCCGCCGGGTGGTGAGCCGGGCAACCGGACGCAGCGGCGCCCCCATCCGCAGGCCGAAGACGAGATCGCGCAGCTCCTTCGGCACGCCACCGGACTGCAGGCCGAGCCGGATCTCCGTCCGGGAGTCGTCCCCGGGCAGCTTGAGATGCCAACCGGTGTCGGCGTCACCCTCGCGTCGACGCAGGGTCACGCGGGCCGCCAGCAGGTCGTGCGCCGCAGTGTCGTAGTAGGTGCTCGACAGGTGAACCTCACCCGGGTCGACCCGCCCACCGTCCGGGAGAAGCGGCTGCAGATCCGGCATGGCCCACCCCGGCGGCACGTCGAACTTCACCTCGCGCTCGCGGTACTCCTCGGCCATGCCGTCCTCTCGTCCGTGCACACCTTAGATTGCCTGCCCGGCGGCGTGGGTATCCCAGACGCACACCGCCGCTCCGCCACGTCCAACCTCGGGATCGCCCATGACCGCCAAGACGCGCGACGACGACCGTAGCTCTACGAGCGACGACGAAAGCATCATCAGCCCCCGGCCCGATCGTGCGCCGGACAAGCCGACCCAACTCGGCAAGAAGACCTGGTGGTCCTTGCTCAAGCGCACGTTCGCGCAGTTCAAAGACGACAACCTCACCGATCTGGCCGCCGCACTCACCTATTACGGCGTGCTCGCCATCTTCCCGGGCTTCCTCGTCCTGGTGGCCATCCTCGGGCTGATCGGCAAGGACACGGCGACGAAGGTCGTCGACAACGTCAAGGAGATCGCGCCGGGCGGCGTGGCGACCTTCGTCGAGACCATCGTGAAGAACGTCCAGAACAACCACACCGGCGCTGGTTTCGCCGCCGTCGTCGGGTTGGCCGTCGCGTTGTGGTCGGCGTCGGGCTACGTCGCGGCCTTCATGCGGGCGTCCAACACGATCTACGACATCGGTGAGGGACGACCGCTCTACCGCACGCTTGCGCTGCGCATCGGCTTGACGATCTTCGCGGTGGTCGTCCTCGTGCTGTGCGCGATCATCGTCGTGGTGAGCGGCCCGGTCGCCCGGCAGATCGGCGACATCATCGGCGTCGGAGACACCGCCGTCACGGTGTGGAACATCGCGAAGTGGCCGGTCTTGCTGGTCATCGTCACCATGCTGTTCGCCGTGCTGTTCTGGGCCAGCCCGAACGCCAAGCAGGGCGGCATCAGGTGGATCACGCCCGGCGGCGTGTTGGCCACAGTGATCTGGCTGGTCCTGTCCGGCCTGTTCGCCGTCTACGTCGCCAACTTCTCGTCCTACAACAAGACGTACGGCACGTTCGCGGGCGTCATCATCTTCCTGGTCTGGCTGTGGGTGTCGAACGTCGCGCTGCTCCTAGGCCAGGAGTTCAACGCCGAACTCGAGCACCAGCGAGCGATCGAAGCAGGCCTGCCGCCGGACGTCGAGCCGTTCGTCCAGCCCCGGGACACCAAGAAGCTCAGTGACACCGACAAGCGGCGGTTGAGCGAGGCCCAGGAGGCCGACGCCGCCGCGGAACATTCCAATAGCTGATCAGGGACGCGGTGCCCCGGTGCCAGCGAGCTGACGGCTGCGCTGCTCCGTCCCGGGGACGCCGTACGGATAGTCCGCCGGCTGCGGGTCGCTCGCTGCGTCCAGCTGAGCTGTCTCCGGTCCGGTCAGGTGCAGACCGGCCGCGCCGAGGTTGTCCTCGAGCTGTTCGAGGGTGCGGGCCCCGAGAATGGTCGAGGTGACGGTCGGACGGTCGGTGAGCCAGGCCAGCGCTATCTGCGCCATGGAGACGCCGCGTGCTTCGGCTACCGCCTGCACGGCC
Source organism: uncultured Jatrophihabitantaceae bacterium (assembly GCA_964245745.1). GTDB lineage: Bacteria > Actinomycetota > Actinomycetes > Mycobacteriales > Jatrophihabitantaceae > CAXTNQ01. The sequence continues at coordinate 30,982 of CAXTNQ010000006.1, read as the reverse complement.
TCGACCACCGCCCACGTCCGCTCCTGACCCTGCCGCCGGTCGTAGGCCTCGACGCCGCGCTCCGGGTCCTCCCCGAGCCGGGTAGCGCCGCTCGGCCGCTGGTCGCGCCGGTACTTGCCGGTCAGCCAGCCGCCGCCGAGCGGCGACCAGGGCAGCAGCCCCAGACCGGCGTCCGCGGCGGCCGGCACGATCTCCCACTCGACCTCGCGCACGAGCAGGTTGTACTGCGGCTGCAAGGTCACAGGCGCGGCCAGGTCGAGCCGGCGGGCGAGCTCGACCGCCTTCATGAGCTGCCAGCCGGTGAAGTTCGAGAGGCCGTAGTAGCGGATCTTGCCGGCCCGCACGAAGCCGTCGAGAGTCCGCAGGGTCTCTTCGAGCGGCGTGTACGGATCGAAGGCGTGCACCTGGTAGAGGTCGACGGCGTCCACGCCGAGCCGCCGCAGGGACGCGTCCAGCGCGAGCGACAGGTGCCGGCGCGACAGGCCGGCCCCGTTCGGCGACTCGTCGGTCGGGAACCGACCCTTGGTGGCCAGCACGATCCGCGACGCGACCTCGGGCTCTCGCTTGGCCAGCCAGGACCCGATGATCTGTTCAGACATTCCGTCGCCGTACACGTCGGCGGTGTCGACGAGCGTCCCCCCTACGTCGACGAATCGGTCCAGCTGGGCGTGGGCGCCGGCCTCGTCGGTCTCCACGCCGAAGGTCATGGTGCCGAGGGCGAGCGTCGACACCGCACAGCCACTGTTTCCGAGCGTCCGGTAGTCCATGGCATCACCGTAACCAGGCCGCAAACCAAGATCACCTATCGCCCAGTACGTTCGACCCGATACGCTGCGCAGCGGTGGGAGGGGCCGAGCTCAGTCGAGGAGGCACACCATGACCGTGACCGAACCGCCCACTCTCTACGAACGTCTGGGCGCCGAGAACGGCATCCGCGCTGCCGTGGACCAGTTCTACGACCGCGTTCTCGCCGATCCGACGCTCGCTCCGTACTTCGAGGGCATCGACATGGGAGCGTTGCGCCGTCACCAATTCGAGATGCTGTCCGCTGCGACGGGTGGCCCGCAGCAATACACCGGTCGGGACATGGCCGCAGCGCACGCCGGGCGGGATATCACTGGCTCCGCGTTCGACAGCGTGGTCGGGCACCTGGTGGCGACCCTGCAGTCCGTCGGCGCCGACGACGACAGCATCGGACAGGTCGGTGCCGCGTTGACGCCGCTGCGGTCCGACAGCGTCACTGCCGGAGGATCACCCGCGTGGGCCGACCTCGCCACCGCAGCCCTGAAGGAGAACTTCGCGGCGGTCGCCTCCCACGGGGTGGACACCGTTGCGCTCTTCTTCTACAGCTATCTGTTCGTCGGCAACCCGGAGACCCGGCGGATGTTCGCGCCGGCGATGACCCGCCAGCGCGATCGCCTGGTCACCGCGCTCGGTTACATCGTGTCCCACGTCGATCAGGTCGACGACCTCGTCCCGTTCCTGCAGGACCTCGGGCGCGACCACCGCAAGTTCGGCACCGAGGCCGCGCACTACCCCGCCGTGGGACGGGCCTTGGTCGCCACCCTGCGGCACTTCTCGGGGGACGCCTGGACCGAGGAGCTCGAGGCCGGCTGGGTGACGGCCTACGGCATCGTGGCCGAGACGATGTCGGCGTCCGCGGACGCCGCAGCCGAGAACGAACCGGCCTGGTGGGACGCCGAGATCGTGGCCGTCGACCGTCGGACGTTCGACATCGCGGTCGTCACCGTGCGCACCGCCTATCCGCGACCTTCGGCCCGAGCTGAACACCACCGCCGAGCCCGTGCCGTATCGCGCCGGGCAGGCGGTGTCGGTCGAGGCGAGCGACCTGCGTCCCCGCGAGTGGCGGTGGTACTCGCCGGCCACCCGCCCACACGGTCGGCAGTTCGACCTGCACGTCCGGCTGCTCGCCGGTGGGCCGGTGTCCAGTGCGCTCGTGCACTCGGCGCGCGTCGGCAGCCGGCTGCGACTGGGGCCGCCGGTCGGCCGCATGGTGCTGGACGAAGATTCGGACCGTCCGGTGCTGCTCGTCGCCGGCGGCACCGGACTCGCCCCGCTCAAGGCGGTGGTCGACCAGATCGCCGCTGACGGCGGCCGGCCGACCCAGCTGTACTTCGGGGTACGGACCGTGCGCGAGATCTACGACGGCCCGGCGCTGGAGCGGTTGGCCGCCGCCTACGACTGGCTGACGGTCGTCATCGCCGTCTCCGAGGACGACAGTTACGACGGTCCCCACGGGCTGATCAGCGACATCGCCGTCAACGACGGCGACTGGAGCGGTCACGACGTCTTCGTGTGCGGATCGCCGCAGATGGTGGAGGCGACGGTCAAGGCTTTCGTCGCCCATGGCGTGCCTGAGGATCAGATCAGGTTCGACGAGTTCGGTCAGAGCTGATGGGCGTCGGAGAAGGAGCGTGGTGATGACGGTCGGTGGCGATAACGGGCAGTGGACGGCCGCCGATGTGCAAGCGGTCACGTTCAAGGAGACCAAGGCGTTCGGTCGTGGTTACGACGAGAACGAAGTCGACGCCTTCATCGACCGGTGTGCCGAGCAGGTGCAGACGCTGCACGACCGGATCAAGGAGCTGGAAGCGCGGCACACGGAGGTGGTCGCCTCCCGGGCCGCGGACGACGAGGTCGTGCTGCAGTCGGTCAGCATCCTCACCACCGCCCAGCAGACCGCGGACACCACGGTCAAGAACGCCGACGACTACAGCACGCGGGTCATGACCGAGGCTCGATCGATGTACGAGGACGCCCGGCAGAAGGCAAAGAGCCTCGTCGACGAGGCGCATCGGCTGGCCACCGAAGCGGCCGATCGCGTCGACCGCCACCAGGGTGACCTCGAGCGTCAGACGGTGTACCTGCGCGTGCTGCGCGACGCGACACAGCTGCAGGTCGAAAGCTTCCTACGCGGCCTGCTCGACCATGTTGCGGCCGAGTACGGCCGGGCCGACCCGGCCGCAGCCCAGGCGGCCGCCGAGACGGCCGCGGACCGATCGCTGCAGACGCGCAACGGACTGCCGGCCGGACGTACCGGCTGACCACACGCTGGACCCCAGGGCATGAGGGGAGTTCGATCAGGTAGTGACCACCCCGTCGTCCAAGGTCAGCCGACAGTGGGTCCAAGATCTGCTCCGGGTGGCCCACCTGCCGCCCGAGATCGAGCAGCGCGTCCTCGCGCTGCCCTACCCCGCGGACCTCGACGACGTCGTCCGCGAGCTCCAGTCGAGCGGGATCACGAAGGACGAGCTGGAGAACCGGATGGGCGGCAGTCCGTGAGCGGAGCACGTCCGACCGTCGTCGTCGTGGGCGCCGGTTTCGCCGGGTACCACGCCGCGAAGCGGCTGCATCGGATGCTGCCCGACGCCAACATCGCGGTCCTCAACCCGACGGACTACTTCCTTTACCTACCGCTGTTGCCGGAGGTCGCCGCCGGCCTGCTCGACCCACGGCGGATCACCGTGTCCATCCCCGGCACGCTGCCCAACGTCCGCCTGGTACTCGGCTCCGCGGGTTCGGTCGACACGGAAAACCGCCGAATATCCTACGTCGACCCGGACGGCCATCAGCAGCAGCTGGCGTATGACCAGCTGTTGCTGACGACGGGCAGTGTCAACAAGCTGCTACCGATCCCCGGGGTGGCCAGCTACGCCCACGGCTTCCGCGACATTGCCGAGGCGCTGTACCTACGGGACCACGTCACCTTGCAAATCGAGCTCGCCGACGCCACGGACGATCCGGACGAGCGTCGGGCGCGCCTGACGTTCGTCGTGGTGGGCGCCGGCTACACCGGGACGGAGGTCGCGGCGCAGGGCGTGCTCATGACCGCCGAGCTGGTCCGTAACCATCCCCGACTGGCTGGTCAGCCGCCCCGCTGGCTGCTCGTCGACACCGCGCCGCGCGTCCTGCCGGGACTGTCCGAGCGGCTGGCGCAGACCGCCGACCGCGTCCTGCGCAGACGCGGCGTCGAGATCCACACCGGCACGTCGGTCGCCGAGGCGATGGCCGACGCCGTGCAGCTGAGTGACGGCCAGATCGTGCCGACGCGTTCGCTTATCTGGTGCGTCGGCGTCCGGCCAGAACCCCTCGTCGAGCGGCTGGACCTGCCGACGGACCACGGGCGTCTCGTCGTGGACGCACAGCTGCGGGTGCCCGGCTGCGACGGCGTCTGGGCGTGCGGTGACGTGGCCGCGGTGCCCGACCTGACCCGTCCGGGCGAGATCACACCGATGACCGCGCAACACGCACAACGGCAGGGTGTTCGCGCGGCCGAGAACATCGCCGCGTCCCTGGGGCACGGCCGGGTGCGGCCCTACGAACATCGCGACCTGGGTTTCGTGGTCGACCTCGGGGGGTGGCAGGCCGCCGCCGACCCACTGCACATCCCGCTGTCCGGCCCCGTGGCGAAGGCCGTGACGCGGGGCTACCACCTGCTCTCGCTGCCCGGTAACCGCGCGCGGACGGTCACCGAGTGGCTGACCGACGCCGTGCTGCCGCCGCAGGCCGTCCGGCTGGGGCTGGTGCGCTCGACCGACGTACCGCTGGACACCGACGCGCCGGCCAACGCCGCCCACGCTTAGCCAAGCGATCCACCGGCCTCGACGACGGCTCAGAAGTTGCCGCGCCGCTCCTGCTCGCGCTCGATGGCCTCGAACAGGGCCTTGAAGTTGCCCTTGCCGAAGCCCAGAGACCCGTGTCGTTCGATGAATTCGAAGAACACCGTCGGACGGTCCCCGATCGGCTTGGTGAAGATCTGCAACAGGTAGCCGTCCTCGTCGCGGTCGACCAGGATGTCGCGCCGCTGCAATTCCTCGATTGGCACCCGCACGTTGCCGATGCGGGCCCGCAGCGCGGGATCTTCGTAGTACGCCGCCGGGGTCGGCAGGAACTCCACACCACGGGCCGACAGCTCGTCGACGGTGGCCAGCAGATCGTTGGTGGCCAGCGCAATGTGCTGCGGACCGGCGCCCTGGTAGTACTCGAGGTACTCGTCGATCTGGCTGCGCTTCTTGCCGACCGCCGGCTCGTTGAGCGGGAACTTGACGCGGTGGTTGCCGTTGGCGACCACCTTGCTCATGAGCGCCGAGTAGTCGGTGGCGATGTCGTCACCGATGAACTCGGCCATGTTCGTGAAGCCCATGACGCGGCCGTAGAAGTCGACCCACTCGTCCATGCGTCCGAGTTCGACGTTGCCGACCACGTGGTCGATCGCCTGGAAGAGCCGCTTCGGCGCGGACGCGGGACGCTGGTAGCCCGAGCGGCGCGCGACGAAGCCCGGCAGGTACGGCCCGTGATAGGCGGAACGGTCGATCAGCGTGTGCCGCAGGTCTCCGTAGACGGCAACGGCCGCCGTCCGGACGGTGCCGTGTTCGTCGCTGGCGTCGTGCGGCTCCTCGAGGACGGTGGCGCCTTGGGCACGCGCCTGCGCTATGCAGCGATCGACGTCGGACACCTCGAGGGCCACGTCACTGATCCCGTCGCCGTGCCGGGCGTGGACGGCGACGAGTGGGCTCGACGGTTCGACCGGTCCGGTCAGCACGAAGCGGGCCCCCCCGCTCTCCAGGACATAGGCCTGCCGGTCTCGTACGCCCGTCTCCGGTCCCGAATAGGCGACGAGCTGCATGCCGTACACGACCTGGTAGAACAGGGCCGCCTGGGTCGCGTTGCCGACGACCCAGATCAGCGCATCCCAGCCCTTGATGGGAAAGGGATCGGTCGACGCGTCGTAATCGACCAGCCCCACGAGCTGCTGCAGCTCGGCCACACTGAGATCCGCGAGCCGCTCCTGGTCGGTCAGTGTCTGCTCGAACGTCATCGTCGTCCTCCGCCTGTCGAAGTCTGTCGTGCAGTCAATCTCGCCCGCCACCAGGTGCGCAATCGGCCGAGCTCAGGCTGAGCAAAAGCCGCAGTCGGTCGGCCTGAACGGGTGTTCTGCTCGGCAGATTGACCAGTTGAGTACGGTCGGGCTGTGCTGCCGACTGGCTCGGATCTTGACGCGCTCGACGTGGAACTGTTGCGTTTGCAGTTTGCGCATCCGCGCGTCGGCGTCCTCGAGCTGTCTCGCCTGGCCGGAGTGGCTCGCGCGACGGTGTCGGCGCGCATGGACCGCATGCTGGCGTCCGGTGTGGTGACCGGGTACGGCCCACAGGTCGACGTCGGCGCGGCGGGCTTCCCGGTCCAGGCGTTGGTCACGTTGGAGATTGCGCAGGGGCGCCTCGACGACATCAGCGACCTGCTGGGCGCCATCGCGAACGTCCTCGAGGCGTACGCGACCACCGGGACGGGTGACGTCGTCTGCCGGATCGCGGCGGAGTCGAATCAGGCGCTGCAGGAGGTACTACTCGAGCTCGACCGTTCGGAGGCGATCCGCCGGTCGACCAGCGTCATGATCTTGTCGACCGTGGTGGCCGCGCGCACGGTGCCGTTACTCGTCCACCGTCCGCGGCGCGAGTCGGCCCGCGCCGGACGCCGCACGGGACGGCCACCCGCCGAGCGATAGCGCGCTCACGACGGCAGCTTCCACTTCTGGTTGGTGCCTCCGTTGCAGGTGTAAACGATCAGTTGCGTGGAATCGGCCGTGTTCGCTCCGGGATCGTCCAGGCACTTGTTCGCGTTGGGATTGAGCAGCGCGCCGCTGGCCTGGGGTACCCAGACCTAGGCGCCTGTGCCGTTGCAGGTGTAGAGCTGCACCTTGGTGCCGTTCGCCGTGCCGGCTCCGGTGACGTCCATACATTTGCCGAGCGCCCGCAGGGTCTGATCCGTGCCGACCGTCCACTGCTGGGCCGCCGTGCCGTTACAGGTGTAGAGCTGAACCGGCGTGCCGTTCGCGGTGTTCGCCGCGCGGACGTCCACGCACTTGCTCGCGATGCCCACGATGGGGCCGGCCGGCGCGTTCTGCGTGATGGTCACCGCGCTGACGGTGTGCACGTCGGTGAGCCCACCCGTACCGCCGGCGAACGCCAGGAGTGCGCGGTTGGGCCGGTGCAGCGCACGCGTTCGGTCGACGACGTCATCGGCGACCTGGCGGCGCAGCTCGGCAGCCAGCAGACGGCCGCCCAGCTCGTCCACGCGGCGGTCGCCACGTACTGCCCTTAGGTCCTCAGGGCGCGGGCCGGATCGTCACCTGACGCAGCGGCGGTAGCACGGCGGGAAGGCGTCGGCCCTGTCCAGTGCGCGCGTCGACGACGGTGAGCTGGCCATCGGGGCCAACCACGAACAACCACCGCCCGTCCGGCGAGAACGTCATGGTGGCGTCGATGGACTCGTTGACCGCAACGTCGAGCGGCCGTTCGACTCCCGTGGCCAGGTCAAGCCGATGCAGCGTCACTTGGCCGTCGTTGGTGAGCGTCGGCAGGACGGCGATGGCGCCGTCGGGCGACAGGACGCCGGTCGCCGCCGCCTCGACGGATGTTGCTCCGAGGTCGCGGCGGTCGCCGGTCCGGCCGTCGATCAGTGTTCGGCGGCAGCGGTGCTGGTCGTCGCAGTCGACGACGAGCCAGCCGGTGGGGCCCACCGCGAGCAGCGATCCGGTAGTGATGCGCTGCAGGCCGGACGGGAGCGCGCGGTAGACGCCACCCGTGGCCGGAACCAGCAGGTACCCCAAGCCGTCCGCTTCCGGCGGGGCAGTCCCGGGTAGCGGAATAGTCCGGCCCAGTGCGCCCCCGTCCGCGTCCCGAAGCGTCATGCGCGGGCGTTGATCGTCATCCGAGGGCACCCAGACCTGAGCGGGCAGCGGCCCGGGGAACATCGGGCCGGACCGAGCGATGCCGTCCGACATCGGTTGCGCCGGTTGGCCGTCCACAACGACGTAGCCGGGCACGACATCGAACGGCCGGATCAAAGCGCGGTCCGCCGTGACGACCAGCGAGACGGGACCTTCACTGCGCAGCGCCGGAAGGGTGGTCGTGGTGATCCGACCACGGGCGAGCTCGACGCGCACCAGTACGCCGTTGCCCAGCCCGAACAGCTCCCAGCTCGCGCTCACCCCGAGCAGCGCGGGGCTCACGTCGGCGACGCTCACCGGCGGGGGCGCGAGCCCGGTGGACGGTGCGAGGACGCGGCTCGGGCTCGACGCGACCGTCGACGACGGACCGGTTCGTGCGGACGGCGGCGACGAGCGGTGGCCGCCCGAACGCACGACGGCCGTCACCGCGAGCGCCGCCACCAGCACGCCGGCGGCCATCCACCACCATCGTCGCGATCGCCGGTGGCCCAGCTGCCGGTGGCCGTCCTCGGACGATCCGAAGTCGAGAAATTCGACGTCGTCCGGCGCACCCGGGTCGCGGCCCACTCTCACATCTTCTCCTTCGCCGCACCCGAAATCCGACGCCGGATCGACTACCCGCACGTCGTCGCTTCCCGGGGGCCCAGACCGGCCGTAGGGTGGGAGACCGCGAGCAGGTCGCACCCGGGTCCGCGGTAAGGGCAGAGCCCACCTGAGCAACGATCGTCGATGGTCGAGTCATTACCTCCTTTCGACCGGCAACGCGGACCGGCCGGCTGACGAAAGGAGGTCGCGATGCCGACCGTTCCCCTCCCCCAGGACCCCAATCTCGAGCAGCTGCGTCGGCAGGCTCGAGACCTCCAGCGCGCGGTGCGACAAGGCGAGCCGCGAGGTACGGCGCTCGCGGCGGAGTTCCGGCCGGGCCTGCCGATGAATGCCTCCTTTCCACTGAGTGCCGCGCAGTTGGTGATTGCCCGCTGCTACGGCTTCGCGAGCTGGTCGAAGCTTCGCCGTCACCTTGACGTGGTGACGCCTCGCAGCTTCTCCCCCGACTCCGCGACGTCCTCCGACAAGTCGCCGGCCGACCGCTTCCTCCGCGTCGCGTGCCTGACCTACCAAGACGACTCGCCGGCCGATCGAGAAGCGGCAGCGGCGTTGCTCGCTGCCGACCCGCAGCTGCCGTCGTCGAGCATCGCGGTGGCGGCCGCGTGCGCCGACGCGGTGCAGGTCCGGCAATTTCTGGCGACGGACCCGTCGTCGGCGACGGCGCCCTCGGGGCCGTTCGGCTGGTCACCGCTGCTCTACCAGGCCTTCGCTCGGCTGGACGTCGGGCTGGACCACACCTTGGACACCGCACGCCTCCTGATCGGAGCCGGGGCCGACCCTAACGACGGGCGCTTCTGGCACGGCCTGCCCACGCCGTTCACCGTCCTCACCGGCGTGTTCGGCGCCGGAGAAGGCGACCAGCCCAGCCATCCCCACGCGATGGCGTTCGCCCGGCTGTTACTGCAGTCTGGCGCCGACCCCAACGACGGCCAAACGCTCTACAACCGCATGTTCAGCTCGAACGACGACCACCTCGTGCTGCTGTTCGAGTACGGCCTGGGCCGAGGCGACGGTGGACCGTGGCACCGCCTCCTCGGCGACGCCCTCGAGTCACCCCGCGTCATGCTGCGCAACCTGCTGTGGTGGGCCATCACCCACGACCAGCGGGAACGAGTCGCCTTGCTGGCCGGCCACGGCGTCGACATCCAGACCCGGTTCACCGAAGTGCGGTACCGCACCGCCAACGGCCATACGCCGATCGAGGAGGCACTGCTCAGCGGCCACCGAGAGTTGGCCGACCAGCTCCTGGCGCTCGGTGCCGCGCCGGCCCGGGTCTCGCCGGTCGACGCCTTCGTGGCCGGCGCGTTGGCCGGCGACATCGCCGACGTCACCCGCGCCGATCCCGCGACCGTGGACGCGGTTCGGCAAGCTCGTCCCGGCCTCGTCGTCTGGGCTGCGGCTCAGGGCGCGCCAACTTCCGTCGAACTGCTCGTGGCCGCCGGCTTCGACGTCAACGCCTACGGACGAAGCGACGCCCCGATCGACCAGCCGTGGCACACCGCCCTGCACGTTGCCGCTCAAGACGGCAATCACCGACTGGCCGAGCGGCTGCTCGCGCTCGGCGCCGACCCGCAGTTGCGCGACGTCAACTACGACGCCACCGCGCTCGACTGGGCACGGTACTTCGACCACGCGGACGTCGCCGCGTTGCTGGCGTCCGTCACCGAGCAGGCCGCTCGGTCCTAGGAGGCCGGCCCGAGCTCGACGTCCTTCGTGGCGACCGTGCCTCCGACCCGCCCCGGAGCGGTCTGATACGTCCAGTACAGGTTGGTGTGCGCGATCACTTGGGCCGGTGGCGGCGCCCCCCACGCGGTCTGGTCTTCGGTCGTGTGTGCATCGCTGACCAGCGTCGCGTCGTACCCGCGAACCAGGGCGCCGTGCAGCGTCGAGCGGATGCAGGCGTCGGTCTGCGCGCCCACCCCGACCCGCCGTCCGGCCTCGAGGTTGGACAGAACGGACTCGAGACCGGTCGCCTCGAAGGCGTCGCCGTAGTTCTTCTGGACGATCGACTCAGTGGCGGCGGGTTGTAGTTCCGGGACGATCTGCCACTCGGCGCTGTCTTTCGCGAGGTGATCATCCGAGTGCTGCACCCACACCACGGGTACTTCGGCTGACCGGGCGCGATCAACCAGGTCGGCGATGTTGCTCACCACGGCATCGCGTTCATGTGCTTCGGCGACGACGCCGTTCTGCACATCGATGACGAGCAGCGCGGTGTTCGGCCGGTCGGGCAAGGTACTCATAGTCCTCCGTTCGCTGGATCACCATCAGCGTAGGGACGGCCACCGACAGCTTTCAGGGCGACGGTTGGCCGCGGCTCATAGCCGCAGCCGGCCCTTCGGAAAGCCGCCGTCGCTGTGGATGAGCTGACCATTGATCCACGCACCTTCATCCGAAAGCAGGAACCGGACTACGTTGGCGACGTCGGTCGGCGTGCCCAGCCGGCCCGTCGGTTGCTGTGCCAGCGTCCTGGCGCGAACCTCAGAGCTCATCCAGTCGGTGTCCACCGGTCCCGGATTGACGATGTTGGCGCGCAGCCCACGATCACCCAGCTCGTGCGCGGCGGCGAGCACCAGGCGGTCCAACGCCGCTTTGGTGGCTCCGTACGGCAGGTTGTCGACGGTGTGATCGCTGGTCAGGGCCACCACCGCGCCGCCGGTCGGCGGTAGCCGCCGAACGAACGCGACAATCAACAGCCAGCTCGCTCGGACGTTGACCGCGTAGTGGCGATCGAAGCTGTCGATCGTCGTCGTGAGCACGCCGGAGTCGACACTCTCGCAGTGCGACAGCACGAGCGCGTCCAATTGCCCGAGCCGGGACACGGCGCCGTCAACCACGCGCGAGGCTTCGTCAGGGTCGGCGAGGTCACCTGGCAGCAGCTCGATTCGGGCTCCACGTCCACGAAGCTCATCGGCCAGCACCTGCGGATCATCCGGACCGGCTTCGAGCCCGACGCGCTCGTCGTAGGGGCGCCAATAGTTCAGAGCCAGGTCCCAGCCGTCCGCCGCCAGTCCCGCGGCCAAGCCGGCGCCGATGCCACGGCGCCGACCCACTCCCGTGATCAGCGCCGCACGCGACGCCCTCTGGATCGAGTGCGTCATCGTCCGGTCCCGTCCTCGCTACTGCTCGCCGTGCTGAACACAGTGTCAGCCGGATGGGTACCGCGCGACGCGCGTCCGCACGAGTCCATGAAAGATCAGTCAGCGCTTGACAGCACGCCGGCCCGGCGCAGGATGCCCACATGGACGCCAACCCCGACCCTGAGCGTGAGCGCCGGACCCGCACCGCGTACCAGCAGGCCCGAGACGAGGCCGCCGACCTCGAGCGCCGCAGGGACGACATAGGACGCGTCGACGTACCGCTCGACGACCCGCAACACCTCACCGAGCCGAACGTCAGCCGATGGCAGGAACTCGACTGGCAGATGTGGGACGCCCGTAAGAGGCGGGACGACGCCTGGCGTGAACTGCTCATCGTGCTCGGTCTCGGTATCGACACCAGAGGTGCGCCGTTCTGAGCCACGCCAGCTGGGCACCGAGCGACGGCGTCAAGCCGCCGCATGCGCCCGTGCGAGGTTGCGCACCACGCGGACGGCCACCGAAAGGTTGATCAGGTCAAACCAGCCGCTCGACTTGATGTCGCGCACCACTTGCAGATAGCGATTCACCTCGTCGCGGTTGGCCGCGAACCAGGCGTCCACGCCGCCTTGCGTCGCGGCGTCCGCGGCCAATGCCGCCTGCAGGCTGAACAGATCGTCGGACAAGGCTTGCCGCCCGAGCACCTTCCAACGATCGTCGATCGGTACTTCGTCGATCCTCGCGCGCAACCAGTCGAGTTCCAGATGACCGCTCAGCGTGAAGAAGATCGTGGCCAACTCCTCGACCGTGCGCCCGCACCGCGGTGCCCACTCGCTGAGGTCGAACACGGATCGCAGCGCCCACAGTGTGGCGATCTTGGCGGCGAGCGGTTCCGGCACGCCGGACGCGACGTAGGCAGCGGCCGTTTCCTCGGCGGCCTGCTTCTCACCCGCTTGAAGCAGCCCAGGGAGGCGCTCGGCGATCGCCGACGACCCGGACAAGAACTGGCCGACCGCGGCGGCGATATCGAGGGGGGCGTTGCGGTTGTGGAGGAACCAGCCGACCGCCCGCTGAATCAGTCGGGCGGTGATGCGGAGCATGTCCGCCTGAGTCTGGATGCCGACCCGGTAGTCGAGTGCTTCGATCTCGGCCCACAGCTGCGACATGCCCAGAACCTCGACCACAGCCAGCCACGCCCGGACGATGTCTGCGGCTGAGGCGCCGGTCTCCTCCTGGAGCACGAAGACGAGGAAGGGTGTACAGCGGTTGACGATCTCGTTGGCCACGCAGGTGGTCACGATGGACCTGCGCAGTGGATGCGCACGGATGGCGTCGCCGAAGCGTTCGCGAAGCGAAGCCGGGAAATATCGCTCCAACGTCTCGGTCAGGTAGGCGTCAGCCGGCAGGTCGGAAGCGAGGAGCTCCTCGCAGAGGATGATCTTGCTGTAGCCCATGAGGACGGCGAGCTCCGGACTGGTGAACGCGCGGCCGCCCCCGCGCTGCTCGGTCAGCTCGTCTTCGCTGGGCAAGAACTCGATTTGCCGATCGAGCCGGCCCGACAACTCGAGCGTCCGCATGTACCGGACACCGACGTCGAAGTACAGATCCGAATGCTCCCGGCCGTAGGCCAGAGCCAGGTTCTGCAGGTAGTTGTCGCGCAGCACCAGCCGGGCGATCTCGTCGGTCATGTCGGCCAACAACACGTTGCGCTGCTTTTCGGTCAGGTCGCCCTGCGTAACGAGGCGGTTGAGAAGAATCTTGACGTTCACCTCGTGATCCGAGCAGTCCACGCCCGCCGAGTTGTCGATCGCATCGGTGTTGATGCGGCCGCCGTTGAGCGCATATTCGACGCGTCCGGCCTGGGTCAGGCCGAGGTTCCCGCCTTCGGCGACCACTCGGCAACGGAGGTCGACGGCGTCTACCCGCACGGCGTCGTTGGTCTTGTCACCGACGTCGGTACTCCTCTCGGAGCTCGCCTTGACGTACGTTCCGATACCGCCGTTCCACAGCAGGTCAACGGGCGCCCGCAAGATCGCGCGGATGAGATCGTCCGGGGTGAGCGCCGCCACGGAGACGTCCAGCAGGTGTTGGACCTGCGGAGAAAGCGCAACGGACTTCGCCGTCCGCGACAGCACGCCACCGCCCTCGGAGATGAGCGTGCGGTCGTAGTCGTCCCATGACGACCGAGGGAGCTGATACAGACGCTGCCGCTCCTCGTAACTGCGGGCCGGGTCCGGATCCGGATCGAGGAAGATGTGCCGATGGTCGAAGGCCGCGACGAGCTCGATGCGGCGAGACAGGAGCATGCCGTTACCGAAGACGTCGCCCGACATGTCACCGATACCGACGACGGTGAACGGGCTGGTGTCCATCGCGAGGCCGAGTTCGCCGAAGTGACGCTTGACCGATTCCCAAGCGCCGCGTGCGGTGATGCCCATCGCCTTGTGGTCGTATCCCGCTGATCCGCCCGACGCGAACGCGTCGCCCAACCAGAAGTCGTAGTCGGAAGCAATGCCGTTCGCCGCGTCGGAGAACGTCGCCGTGCCCTTGTCTGCGGCGACCACCAGATAGGTATCGTCATCGTCGTGCCGCACGACGAGGGGCGGCGGTTGAACGACCTCGTCAACCTGGTTGTCAGTCAGGTCGAGCAGACCGCGCACGAACGTGTCGTAACCCGCGACGACCTCGGCGCGGAGGGCTTCAGGGTTGGACGGGGGCCGCTTGATCACGAACCCGCCTTTGGCGCCGACCGGAACGATCACCGCGTTCTTCACCGTCTGCGCCTTCATGAGTCCGAGCACTTCGGTGCGGAAGTCCGCCCGGCGATCCGACCAGCGGATGCCGCCTCGGGCCACCTTGCCGCCCCGCAGGTGAATGCCTTCGGCCGCCACGGAGTAGACGAAAACCTCGAATCGAGGCCGCGGCAACGGCAGATCGGGCACGCGCGCCGGATCAAACTTGAACGATAGATACCGTCGATCTTGGAAGTAGTTGGTGCGAACGGTCGCCAGCACGAGGTGCAGGAACTGCCGCAGGATGCGGTCCTCGTCGAGCCCGGCGACACCGTCGATGGCGGCCTCTATCGCGCCGACCACGTCCGCGGCGCGTCGGTCGGATGCGGCGCCCCGGCCCGGGTCGAAGCGCGCACGGAAGAGCTGGATCAACAGCCTCGTGATGTCGGCGTGGGCGCCGAGCGTGTCGGCCATCAGTGGCGTCGGGAACGGGCTTCCGATCTGACGGAGGTAACTGCCGTAGGCCCTGATCGCCGACGCCTCCCGCCACGTGAGGCCCGCCGCCAGGACCAACCGGTTGAAGCCGTCGTTCTCGATTTCCCCGGCCCACGCCCGGCCGAAGGCGTCCTCGAACAACTGGCGTACGCCCGGCGAATCGAGGGTGCCGCCGTCGGCCACCAGGCCGAAGTCGCAGATCCAGACCGGTACTCCGCCACTCGGACGCACCTCGTAGGGCCGTTCTTCGACGACCCGTACGCCAAGGTTCTCGAGAAGCGGCACCACCTCCGACAGGAAGATCGGGCGTCCCCAACGAAAGACCTTGAACCGAGGCAGACTTTCTCCTGCCTCGGGCCGGTGGTAGAGGCTCGTCACCAGATCTGAGTCGGGTCCGAGCGCGTCGATGCGCTTGATGTCGAGCACCGCCACCTGGGCCGGGAAGTCGTCGCGGTACGCGCTCGGAAAGGCGTCGCCGTACCGCTGTAGCAGAGGAACGCCCTCCCCCTCGCCCCCGCCCTCGAGAACGGCTTCGGCCAGTTCGTCGGTCCAGGCGCGGGTGATCTCGGTCAAGCGGGCCTGCAGGGATTCGGTGTCGTAATCCGGAAGATCGACGACGTCGCTTCGGACAATGAAGTGCAGCCGGGCGTGGATGGATTCGTCCATCTGGACCGTGTACTCGATGCCCGTCCCGTGCAGCGCGTCCAGCAGCACCGCTTGCATGCGTTCGCGAACGCGCGTGCTGTAGCGGTCGCGAGGGACGAACACCAGGCAGGAGAAGAAGCGTCCGTAGTCCTCCCGGCGGACGAACAGCCTCAGTTGTTGGCGTCCCTCGAGTTGCAGCATGCCCGTCGCGGCGGTGTAGAGGTCGTCGACCGAGGCCTGGAACAGCTCGTCGCGCGGGTAGGTCTCGAGCACATCCAGGAGCGCTTTTTCGCCGTGACTGGACGGTGGGAACGTCGCCCGCTCGACGACAGCCTGAACTTTGCGGCGCAGTACCGGGATGTCGGTAGGCCGGGATCGTTCGACGGCGGAGGTGTAGAGGCCCAGGAAGCGGACTTCGCCCACCGGTCGCCCGCTCGCGTCGAATCGCTTGATTCCGATGTAGTCCAGAGGGCGGCGGCGGTACACGGTCGCGAGCGTGTTCGCCTTGGTCAGGGTGAGCAGGTTCGGCCCCAAGAAGATCCGGCGTACCTCCGGAGGCAAGTCCGCGACGCGGACGCTACCGTCCGACGGGGCGCTCCTCAGAACGCCGAGGGCGGACGTCGGGATCGCGCGCAGCACTTCTGTGCCGTCCTCGACGACGAAGTCGTACTCGCAGGAGCCGAGGAACACGAAACGGTCCGCACAGATCCACGCCAGCAGCGCGCGCGCCTCCGCGACCTCGTCCGGATCGACCGGAGATTGCTGTCGCTCGAGTTCCGTAGTGAGCCGCAGCGCGCGCTCTCGCATCGCCGGCCAGTCCTCGACCGCCGCTCTGACGTCTTCGACCGTTCGCAGCGAGTCCTTCGATCGCTCCGCCAACGCCTGCGCGTCGATTTCGCGGTCGATCTCGATGTGGACGAAGGCCTCCCCGAGGCCTTTGCCGGCTTCGTGCGGCAGCCCGGTGATGCCCCCAGCTGCGTCGCGGCAGACGTCAAGGACAGGATGAACGATCAGGTGAGCGCCGCTACCGCGCCGGCCCAACCCCATGCTCAACGAGCTGACGACGAACGGCATGTCGTCGCAAACGACGTCCACTACGGTGTGCGGCGATCCCCAGCCGTCCTCCTCGACGTCCGGCGTGTAGACGTGAACCTTGATCTCGCGCGGACCCCGGTGCTGCGCCAGCCGCCAATGGGCCATCGCCGCACCGAAGAGATCGGGGACGCGCCTGGCCGTCAGATCGGCGGGTGCGACCGCCGCGTAGTAACGGCGAAGGAACGGTTCTATCGTCGCTTGCTGGTCCTCGTCGAGCCGGCTGGCGAGCGCTACGACCTCGTCGATGACAGCAGACTTGCGTGTGTCAAGGCTCACGAAGCAACCTTGGCACGACGGCGCTCAGTCGTTACCTAGTTCCAGCGAGATTTGCCGCCGCCGCTCAGACCGGGAGATCTCGGTCTGTCGAGTCGTCGTCCACGTTGCCGCAGCGAACAGTCTGCGGTCGTTGGGCGCTTGGGAGCTCCCCCGACTGGACTCGAACCAGTAACCCTCCGATTAACAGTCGGATGCTCTGCCAATTGAGCTACGGGGGAAGGTCGTGCGGCGTTTCACGCAGCGGTCGAAGGATATCTCATCGTCCGGACGTTGACGCGGACGGCGATATCGTGGCCCGCAAGCGATCGCGAGGAGTCCGACATGAAGCTCTCGTTCCTGATCGGTGCCGCCGTGGGCTACGTGCTCGGCGCGCGCGCCGGGCATGAGCGTTACGAGGCCATCGTGCGCACGGCGCGCAAGGTCGCAGGCAGTC
>CAXTNQ010000006.1:8962-13866 GCA_964245745.1 uncultured Jatrophihabitantaceae bacterium | reverse complement strand
CGACGGCTGGCGTGCTACAGGCGCAGATCGACGAGCTCAGGACGCGGGCCGTCGACGTCGTAAGCCATCGCCGCCGCACCCCAGAACCGTCGTTCGGGCCGGCCGGACCCAACGGCCACCACGCGTAGCGCTCGCTTAGTCGATCTCCCACGCGGCGCGCAGCGTCGCCAGGCGCAACCGGACGGCGGATCGTGCATCGGACGTGTCTACCGTGCCGCGCTCCAGACGCGCATACCACGCCACGCCGTCGCGTCCGGCGACCCGCCGGCCGACCAGGCGAGCGGCGCCGCCGGGCACAGGGACGAGTTCGGATCGCACGACGCTGCCCTGCACACGTTGGCGGACGGTCTGCGGCAGGTCACGCGCCGTGGCGAGGCGGGCCGCGACCGGCGCCCGGTCCTCCAGCAGTACGTCGTCCACGATGACGGCCTCGGTCACCGTAAGGATGTCGTCCTGCCAGGTCGCCTTGTCGACCAGGTGCCACGGCATGCGGCGAGGTCCGGCCTCGAAGGGCCACCACAGGCCGGACGACGTCGCGACGACCACCTCGCCGTCATCGGTGTCCGCATAAGAGAGCGGTCGCTCCCCCGGGTCCAACCAGTCGGTCACCGGATCGGGCAGGCGAACCCGGCGCTGGAAGAGGGCCACTAGGACGCGCCGAGCGCGCGCTCGCGCAGCCGGATCTGGTGCTTCTCGAGGGCGATCACTTCGGCGAACAGCTTGGCGTGCGCTTCAGCGGCCTCGATCGGGTTCATTCGCTGCATCCGGGACTTGACCCGCCGGACCTCCCGGCCCACGACGATCTCCTGCAGGCGCGCGAGCATCGCCCGGGCGTACCGATCCTGGTCGGCCGGAGCAATGTGCAGAGCTTCAACGGACAGCGCGTTGACCAGCTGCTGATCGGTCGCGTCCGGCAGCTTGGCCGCGACGATCTCCGACCACGCCGGGCCGGTGACGGCGTTGGTCGTGCCTCCGGCCTCCCCGATCGCGTCGCGAACCCGGCGGTACTCCGGAGTGAGGTAGTCAGAGGCCGAGATGGCGTCGAACTCCGGTCCGGCGATCGCGGGGAGCTGAAGGGCCACTTTGAGGACTTCCCGTTCGACGTAGCTCACCGTCGCGTCGACGGGTGCCGGTACCGGCCGGGACGCCGGCTCCTCGGCGCGACCACCGGTCCGCGCGTAGGCGCGTACCCGCGCCAACACCCGCGAGTCGTCCAGCAGGCCGACCCGTCCGGCGAGCCGGCGGGCGTACTCCTCCCGCTGGTCGACGTTCTTGATCCGGGCGACGTGCGGGATGGCGGCGTCGAGCGCGCCCGTGCGTCCCTCGACGGTTTCTAGATCGAACTTGCGCAGCGTGGAGCGCAGCACGAACTCGACCAGCGGGACGCGGCTGGCCACGAGATCGCGTACCGCGATGTCGCCGGACTTCTGCCGCAGTTCGCACGGGTCGAGCCCGTCGCGTTGGACGGCCACGAACGTGCTCGACATGAACTTCTGGTCGTCGCTGAAAGCGCGCTCGGCCGCCTTCATGCCCGCGGCGTCCCCGTCGAACATGAAGATCACCTCACCGCGGAAGGCGTCCGAGTCCATGAGTAGTCGCCGCAGCAGGGAGATGTGCTCGCCGCCGAACGCCGTGCCGCAGGTCGCGACCGCAGTGGTGACGCCGGCCAGATGGCACGCCATGACGTCGGTGTAACCCTCGACGATCACCGCGCGGTGCTGACGAGCAACGTCGCGTTTGGCCAGATCCAACCCGTAAAGCAGCTGGCTCTTCTTGTAGATCGGCGTCTCCGGCGTGTTCAGGTACTTGGCGTCGATGCGGTCGTCGTCGTAGAGCCGGCGGGCGCCGAAGCCGACGACGTCCGCGGAGATGTCGCGGATCGGCCAGAGCAGCCGGCGGTGGAAGCGGTCGATCAGACCACCACGGTCGGACGGCCGGGAGAGGCCACCCACCGTGAGCTCGTCGGGACTGAAGCCGCGACCGAGCAGGTGTCGGGTCAGCGCGTCCCAGGACGACGGGGCGTAGCCGCATCCGTACGTAGCGATCGCGGCGTCGGCGAATCCGCGCACCGACAAGAACGACCTGGCGACGTCGGCCTCAGGCGAGGCGAGCTGCTCGGCGTAGAACTGCGCCGCCGCGCGGTGGGCCTCCACGAGCCGGCCCCGCAGGCTGGACGTCCGCGGGCCGGACGTGCCGGTCGGGCCGGCGTCGACGTAACGCAGCGTCACCCCGGCCACGGCGGCCAAATGTTCGACCGCTTCGCCGAAGCTGAGGTGGTCGATCTGCTGGACGAAGCGGATCACGTCCCCGCCCACACCGCAGCCGAAGCAGTGGAACAGCCCCCTCGCCGGCGACACCGACAGCGACGGCGTCTTCTCCTCGTGGAACGGACACAGACCCTTGAGGTTGCCGCCACCGGCGTTGCGAAGCTGCACGTGCTCGCCGATGACGTCGGCGATGGGTGATCGGTCCCGGACCGCGGCGACATCCTCGTCCCGGATCCGCCCCGCCACGCTGGCCAGTCTAGGTCGGCCCGCTGACGAGCCGGCGGTGCCAGGCCACCGCCGACGAATCAGTGAGCTGCGCAATCTGATCGATCACCGTCCGCAGCCGGGCGGAGTCGTCGGCGTCGTCCCAGGACGCGCGCAAGCCGGGCTCCAACACCTCCGGCGCCGCGGTGAAGACGGCCTCGGCAAGCTGGGCCAGCAGCACCCGCTGCGCCGCCAGTCGATCGACGGCGCTCGGACGGCGCATGACGTAGTGCGCGGCCAGCGCCTTGAGCAGCGCGCACTCGGCCGCGGTACGCGTCGGTACGACCAGATCGGCCGCGTACCGCGTGAGCGGTCCGTCCGGATAGCGCTCCCGGGTGCCGACCACCGCCGCGTCGACGAACCGCCCGGTCAGCTCGCTGGTCGCCCGCTTCGCAGCGGCCTGCGCACCGTACGAGCCGTCGTACCGGGCCAGGTCGAGCAGCGTGGGCATGGCCAACAGGTCGTCGAGGACGTCGGCCAGCTCGCTGACCGAAAGCGGCGAGTACAGCTCGGCGGCCACCTCACAGACGGCAACCCGATCCGTCCGCTCGAGGCGAATGGCGCCCCCGTGGACACCGTCCTCGACGTCGTGCACCGAGTAGGCCACGTCGTCGGCCCAGTCCATGACCTGGGCCTCCAGGCAACGCCGTCCGTCCGGTCGGCCGGCGCGCAACCAGGCGTAGGACGCGAGGTCGGCGTCGTACACCCCGAATTTGCGCGTGCCGGGACGCCGCGGCCACGGGTACTTGCACGCCGCGTCGAGGACGGCGCGGGTGAGGTTCAGCCCAGCGGCCGCCCCGGACGGGTCGACGATCTTGGCCTCGAGCCGGGTCAGGATGCGCAACGTCTGGGCGTTGCCCTCGAAGCCCCCAACGTCAGTCGCCACCTTGTCCAGCACGTCCTCGCCGTTGTGCCCGAACGGCGGATGGCCGAGGTCGTGGGCGAGTCCCGCGGCGTCCACGACGTCCGGATCGCAACCGAGCTCCGCACCCAGCTCCCGGCCGATCTGCGCGACCTCGAGGGAGTGGGTGAGCCGGGTGCGCGGGAAGTCGTCCTCGCCGGGCACGACCACCTGCGTCTTGTCGGCCAGGCGCCGGAACGCGAAGGAGTGCAGGACCCGGGCTCGGTCCCGGGCGAACTCCGCGCGGCGCTCGGCGCCCGGTTGGGCTCCGGCCCGCTTCGGCGGCTCAGCCACACGTCGCGCGCGATCAGCTGCGGAGTACGAGCTCACACCTGCTCGTCGATCCACTCCACGAAGCGGAGCAGGCTGTCCATCCAGATGCCGACCGCATACTTCACCTGCTCGCGAGTCGCCCCGACTTCGAAGTCGTAGGACTGCTCGGCGCAGATGCCCACCATGCCGTCGTCGGGCAACACCGTGTACGCCTTGGGGAACAGCTTCGTGCGGTTCCAGTCGTCCAGCATGAGAGCGACGCTTGCGCGCATGTCGACCGAGAACCGGCGGTTCAGGTACATACGCGCCTGCAGCACCTCGCTGCGTTCGCCGTAGTAGAAGAAGAACAGGCTGCACTTCTCCCAGCGCACGGTGAGGTCGCCGTCCTCGTCGATGCTGTGGCGCAGGCCGAACTCGTCGAGAATCTGTTGCAACAGCGCGGTCGTCGGCAAGATCAACGTGCCGCCGGACGCCGCACGCGGCGGTGCGCTCAACGCGGTGTCCCCGCCGCGGGACCGTCGCCGGAACACCCGCCCAGACTACCGGCGGCGGCGGATCCGCTTCGATCAGCCCGCGGTCGCCCGGCCCGCCTCGAGACGGGCGATCGGCACTCGGAACGGCGAGCAGGAGACGTAGTCCAAGCCGACCTGATCGAAGAAGTGCACCGAATCGGGGTCGCCGCCGTGCTCACCGCAGACCCCCAGCTTGAGCCCCGGCCGCATGGACCGGCCACGCTCCGCGCCGATTCGCACGAGCTCGCCGACGCCCTCGCGGTCGATGGTCTCGAACGGGCTGATGCCGAAGATGCCCTTCTCGAGATAGGCCGAGAAGAAGGCGGCCTCGACGTCGTCGCGGGAGAAGCCCCACGTCGTCTGGGTCAGGTCGTTCGTGCCGAAGGAGAAGAACTCGGCGGTCTCGGCGATCTGGTTCGCGGTCAACGCGGCGCGGGGCAGCTCGATCATCGTTCCGACCAGGAAGTCGAGCTGGACGCCCATCTCGGTGCGTACCTCGCGGGCGACGTTGATGATGTCGTGCTTGACGGTCTCGAACTCCTGCACCGCCCCGACCAGCGGGATCATGATCTCGACCCGCGGCACGCCGCCGGCCAGCACCCGCTCCGCCGCTGCCTCCAACACGGCTCGGGCCTGCATGGCGAACAGCCCAGGGATGACGACGCCGAGCCGGACGCCCCGCAGGCC
>CAXTNQ010000006.1:0-8952 GCA_964245745.1 uncultured Jatrophihabitantaceae bacterium | reverse complement strand
CCTGCAGCCGGTGCACCGCCTGCAGGAGGCGCAGGTCACCCTCCTGCGGTTCGCCGCGCGCCTCGGCGACGGCGACCCGGACGGACAGCTCGGTGATGTCCGGCAGGAACTCGTGCAGTGGCGGGTCGAGCAGCCGGATCGTGACGGCCAAGCCGTCCATCGCCTCGAGGATGCCGACGAAGTCCTTGCGTTGCAGGGGAAGCAGCTCCGCGAGCTCGGCTTGGCGTTCCTGATCCGTGTCGGCGAGGATCAGGCGTTCGACCAGGTGCCGGCGCTCGCCGAGGAACATGTGCTCGGTGCGGCAGAGCCCGATGCCCTGCGCTCCGAAGCGCCGGGCGCGGGCGGCGTCCTCCTCGTTGTCGGCGTTGGTGCGGACGGTCATGCGCCGCCGGCCGTCGGCGTGGCGCATGATCCGATCGACCGCGGCCACCAGCTCGTCGGAGTCCGAGCGCAGCTCGCCCTCGAAGTAGCGCACCACCGGAGAGGCGACCACCGGGACGTCGCCCAGGAACACCTCGCCGGTCGTGCCGTCGATCGAGATGACGTCGCCTTCGTGCACGACCAAGCCGCCGGGTGCCTCGAAGCGGCGCTCCTTGGTCAGCACGCGTAGCGACTCGGCGCCGCATACGCAGGTCTTGCCCATGCCGCGAGCCACGACGGCCGCGTGCGACGTCTTGCCGCCGCGACTGGTGAGGATGCCGTTTGCGGCGATCATGCCGTCGAGGTCGTCGGGATTCGTCTCGCGCCGGACGAGGATGACCGCCTCGCCGCTACGTGACCACTTCACCGCGGTGTAGGAGTCGAACACCACCTTGCCCACGGCCGCGCCGGGCGAGGCATTCATCCCCTGAGCGATCTTGTGCTTGGGCACGCCGTCGTCGAACCACGGAAACATCAGCTGGCCGAGTTGCGCGCCGGTTACCCGGCGCATGGCCTCGTCCATGTCGATCAGCCCCTGGTCGACGAGCTGGATGGCGATCCGGAAGGCGGCGGCGGCGGTGCGCTTGCCCACCCGGGTCTGCAGCATCCACAACTTGCCGCGCTCGATCGTGAACTCGATATCGCACAGGTCCTTGTAGTGCTCCTCGAGCGTCTGCATGTTCTCGAGCAGTTCTCGGTACGCCTTCGCGTCGATGTCTTCGAGGTCGCGCAGCGGCAACGTGTTGCGGATGCCCGCGACGACGTCTTCGCCCTGAGCGTTCTGCAGGTAGTCGCCGTAGATCCCCTGCGCACCGCTGGCTGGGTTCCGGGTGAAGGCGACGCCCGTACCGGACGCCATGTCGAGGTTGCCGAACACCATGGCCACGATGTTCACGGCCGTGCCCAGGTCGGACGGGATGCGCTCCTGACGCCGATAGAGCACGGCCCGTCCGGTGTTCCACGACTCGAACACCGCCCGGACCGCGAGGTCCATCTGCTCCCGAGGGTCCTGCGGAAACTCACGCCCGGCGTGCTTGACCACGACGTCCTTGTACGTACCGACGAGCTGGCGCAGGTCGTCGGCGTCGAGATCGAGGTCGAGGGTGGTCCCGCGCGCGTGCTTGGCGGCGTCCAGGGCCTCCTCGAAGTGCTCGCCGGAGATGCCCAGCACGGTCTTGCCGAACATCTGGATCAACCGGCGGTAGGAGTCGAACGCGAACCTCTCGTTGCCGGCCTGTGCGGCGAGCCCCCGTACCGACTGGTCGTTCAGGCCGATGTTGAGGACGGTCTCCATCATGCCGGGCATCGAGTACTTCGCGCCGGACCGGACCGATACCAAGAGCGGGTCGTCGGACTGGCCGAGCTTCTTGCCCATCGACCGCTCCAGCAAACGCAGGTGTTCGGTCACCTCGCCGGCGAGCTCGGCCGGCTCCCGTCCGCTGCGCAGGTACGCCTGGCAGGCCTCGGTCGTGATCGTGAATCCGGGCGGTACGGGCAGACCCAGGTTCGTCATCTCGGCGAGGTTCGCCCCCTTTCCGCCGAGCAGGTCCTTGAGGTCCTTATTGCCCTCGGCGAAGTCGTAGACGTACTTCGTCGTGAGCTCGGTCATGGCGGCACCGTCCCTCGCATGGCAGCGTTGAAGAGAGATTAGGCGCTGGCAGCGTTATCAGGCTGTGATTCCGCCGACCTGCCCGTGATCTGCCCTATCCGCCGGAATGCGCGAGCTCCGCGCCGGCCGGCACCGCGGTGCTACCGCGGTCGGCGAGCCAGCCGTACGGAAGGATCACGCGGCGGGTACCAGCGGTGCGCCCGCGCGGTTGTCCGAGCACCGCCGAGGGGAACGGCTCGGCGGGATCGAGCCGGTCGAGCAAGGCGTCGAGCTCGGCCAGCGTCGACGACATCGCCAGCGTCGAACGCAACGCGCTGCCGGCCGCGAAGCCCTTGAGGTACCAGGCGACGTGCTTGCGGAAGTCGATCACCCCGTGCGGCTCGCCCAGCCAGTCGACGAGCAGCGCCGCGTGCCGCCGCATGGTGGCCGCCACCTCGCCGAGGTCGGGACGGCAACGCTCGGGACGTCCGGCGAACGCCGCCGCGAGGTCCGTGAACAGCCACGGCCGGCCGAGGCAGCCTCGTCCGACGACCACGCCCGCGCAGCCGGTGTCACGCACCATCCGCAGCGCGTCATCGGCCTCCCAGATGTCGCCGTTGCCCAGTACCGGGATGTCGAGCAACGACACGAGGTCCGCGATCGCCGCCCAATCGGCCTGCCCGCCGTAGAACTGCGCCGCCGTCCGGCCGTGCAGAGCGACCCACGCGACGCCGGCGTCCTGGGCCCGTAGGGCGGCCTCCCGGTAGGTGTGGTGGTCGGCGTCGATGCCGATCCGCATCTTGACGGTGACCGGCACGGCACCGGCGGCGGCACCGACGGCAGCTCGCACGATCCGGTCGAACAGCTCGATCCGCCAGGGCAGCGCCGCGCCGCCACCCTTGCGGGTCACCTTGGCGACCGGGCAGCCGAAGTTGAGGTCGACGTGGTCGGCGAGATCCTCCGCGACGATCATGCGCACCGCGGCCCCGACCACGTCCGGGTCGACCCCGTACAGCTGCAGGCTGCGCGGCCGCTCGTCGGGCGCGAAACGGATCATCCGCAGCGTCTTGGGATTGCGCTCCACGAGTGCCCGCGAGGTGATCATCTCGTTGACGTACAGCCCTGGACCGAACGACCGGCACAGCTGGCGGAACGCCGTGTTGGTGATGCCCGCCATCGGCGCCAACACCACCGGCGGGTTGGCCATGACGTCGTCGGACAGCCGTGCAGGCGATGACGGCGTGCGGGTCATGAGCGCGTCGACTCGAGTCCGCAGTGTCTCGCGAGCGCGTCGAAGTCCCGGTCGTTATGCAGCACGGCCGCTCCGTGCCGCAGGGCGACTGCCGCGATCAAACAAGCCGAGAGATTCCGAGGTGTCTCTCCGGCTCTCCGGCAGGTCCGGTAAAGCGCGGCTGCAGCGCTAGCGTCGGAGTAGGTGCGTTGCGGTAGGAACCGGCAGGCGGTGAGCATGCTGGTCCAGCGTGCGAGCCGTACGGCGTCAGTCGTTCCGGCGAGAACCTCCATCAGGACCTGATCAGTGATCACCGCCTCGCCGTCACGGACCGCCCGGGCCACACGCCGACTGATCGGCGAATCAGCCCGCGACAGGTGATCGATCCACGCCGACGTGTCGATCAGCAGCATCAGTCCTCGATCGGGACGTAGCCAGGCCGCAGGTCAGACAGCTCTAGCCCGTTACCCCAACCCGTGCCCTGGAGGGCGAGAATCTCCTCTACCGTCGCGGGCCTGCGGTATAGCTGATGCAAAGCGAAGTTGACAGCGTCCCGCTTAGTGTCGAGTCCGTAGTGGGACATGATCCAGGTGACGGCCTCGTCGTCGAGATCGATGTTCGTGCGGCTCATACACCTACTATACACCTCGTGGTGTATCAGCAGCCGACCAGCCGTCCGGCCAAATAGCTCTCGACCTGGTCCAATGCCACTCGCTCCTGTGCGCGGGAGTCGCGTTCCCGCACCGTTACCGCGTGATCGTCCAGGGTGTCAAAGTCGACCGTGACACAGAACGGCGTGCCGATCTCGTCCTGTCGCCGGTAGCGCCGGCCGATGGCCTGGGCGTCGTCGAACTCGACGGTCCAGTGCCGGCGCAACGCCGCCGCGAGATCGCGGGCCTTCGGGGACAGGTCGGCGTGCCGGGACAGCGGCAGCACGGCGACCTTGACCGGAGCGAGGCGACGGTCGAGGCGCAGCACGGTCCGCTTCTCCGGAACTCCCTTGGCGTTGGGCGCCTCGTCCTCGGCGTAGGCGTCGAGCAAAAAGGCGAGCACGGCCCGGGTCAGACCGGCCGCCGGCTCGATGACGTACGGCACCCACCGCTCGTTGCGCTCCTGGTCGAAATACGAGAGGTCGACGCCGGAGTGCTTGCTGTGCGTGGTCAGGTCGAAGTCCGTGCGGTTGGCGATGCCTTCGAGCTCGGCGAACTCCGTGCCGCCGAAGCCGAACCGGTACTCGATGTCGACCGTGCGCGTCGAGTAGTGGCTCAGCTTGTCCTTCGGATGCTCATAGAAGCGCAGGTTGGCCGGATCGATGCCCAGGTCGACGTACCAGTTCCAGCGCTGCTCGAGCCAGTACTCGTGCCACTCGGCGTCGGTGCCGGGCTCGACGAAGTACTCCATCTCCATCTGCTCGAACTCGCGCGTCCGGAAGATGAAGTTGCCCGGGGTGATCTCGTTGCGAAAGCTCTTACCCACCTGGGCGATTCCGAACGGCGGCTTCTTGCGGGCCGAGGTCATGACGTTCAGGAAGTTGATGAAGATGCCCTGTGCGGTCTCCGGGCGCAGGTAGTGCAGCGACTCGTCGTCTTCCACCGCGCCGAGGTAGGTCTTGAGCATCATGTTGAACTCGCGCGGCGTGGTGAACTGGCCTTTGGTCCCGCAATGCGGGCAGTTCACGTCCGCCAGGCCCTGTTCGGGCGCGTGCCCATGCCTGGCCTCGTAGCCCTCCTCGAGGTGGTCGGCGCGGAAGCGGCGGTGGCAGTGCTTGCATTCGACGAGCGGGTCGTGGAACGCCTCGATGTGGCCGGACGCCTTCCAGACCGCGGTCGAGAGGATCACCGCGGAGTCGAGCCCGACCACGTCGTCGCGGCTGGTGACGGTGGCGCGCCACCACTGTCGGCGGACGTTCTCCTTGAGTTCGACGCCGAGCGGGCCGTAGTCCCACGCCGACCGGGTACCGCCGTAAATCTCGCTGGACGGGTAGACGAAGCCGCGTCGTTTGGCGAGGTTGACGATGGTGTCGTTGCGGTCGGGCGGCACAGCGGAACCCCAGTCGGTACGGCGGATGGTGTCTGCTCAGCTTATGGCCGCCCGGTGGGCGGTATTGGGCGTAGTCGTCGCCGCGACGTCGCTCCGCTCGTCAGCGGGCCCCGAGGTAGGTGTCTGCATAGTGCAGATACGACTCGGCCACGGCGGCGATCAGCCGCTGGTCGTCACCGTCGTCGATGTGCTCGGTCAGCGGTTCCTGCCAGATGCTGCGGCCGATGGCGAAGCCGACGAATCCGGGGACGGCCGACGCGACCTGCAGCCAGTGGTCCAGCCGCTCCCGCGGCGCGTCGCGGCCGAGCACGATGCAGTCGGCGTCGCGGCCGTCGCGATGCGCCGCAGCGACCACGCGGGCGGCGGCCTCGCTCGTCTCGAGGCCTTCGATCTTCCACAGTGTGGGTTCGACGCCGGCGTCCTGGTTGTCGACGATGAGGTCGCACACCAGGCCCGGACGCACGTCGCGGTCGTAGGCGTCTTCGCCACCCGCCTCGCGCAGCTGGTCCTGCGACCCGGGCACCAGTAGCTCGTACAGCAGCGGACGGTCCTCGGTTTGCAGCCAGCGCGACAGCTGGGACAACGCGGTGAGCTGGTTGTCGGTCTCGGTGGCGTCGTCGTCCGGGTTCATCCGCACGAGCACCTTGACGTAGTCCGGGTCGAACGCGTCCACATGCTTCGGGGTGTCTGTCCCGTACTGCAGGGCGAACGTCTTCTGACCACTGCGTTCGACGGGCATGGCCACCGCTACTTGATCGGCCGCCGCTTCGCGCAGCACGTCCGCACCGAGCTCCTCGTCGACCAGCACACCCGGTTGGGCTCCGGCGCTCAACCTCGGGATCGCGGCCCGCAGGCCGAGGTAGATGAGCCGCTTCGCGGCGCGCATGCGGTCGAGCTGGGACTCGTTCGGCTGGTCGTCGTCGACTCCGAAGAGCTCGCCGAACGAGTCGCGATGGTCCATGGCCAGGATGAGCAGCGGACGTTCGGACGTCGGGCGGTCAACCATGTCGTCAGATTAGGCGCTTCATGCCCGGTCGCTGCCGTGCGTCACGATCGTCCCGTCGGGCGCGACGTCGACGAGCTCTTCGAACGCGCTGTCCTCGTCGACGGCGCCGGCGAGCAGCGGCGTGGCGCGCAGCTTCACGTCGTAGGCGCCCAACGCGCGCCGGTAGGACCCCACGTCACGCCAACGGGTGACGAGCACCCAGCGGTCGGCGTGGTCCGTGGACCGAGCGAGCGTTCCTTCGAGGTAGCCGGGACGGGCGGCCAGCGCCTGCAGGGCGGCCGTCCCCCGTTCCGCAACCTCGTCGTCATCGGCCACCACGCGCGCGATCGAGATCACGGCGCGTCGATCGCGTTCACGGGGGCGACCGGCCCGGCCGCCCCGAAGCGGCGGTCCCGCTGCGCGTAGGCCAGGCAGGCCTGCCACAGGTGGCGCCGGTCGAACTCCGGCCACGGGGTGTCGACGAACACCAGCTCGGCGTAGGCCGCCTGCCACAGCAGGAAGTTCGAGGTGCGCTGCTCGCCGCCCGTGCGGATGAACAGGTCGACGTCAGACAACCCGGGCTCGTCAAGGTGCGCCGCAATGGTCCGCTCGTCGATCTTGGCCGGATTCAGCAGGCCGGCCGCTGCCTCTCGGGCGATAGCGCGGGTGGCATCGACCAGCTCGGCCCGTCCGCCGTAATTCACGCAGAACTGGAGGGTCAGCCGGTCGTTGTGCCGGGTGTAGGCCTCAGCGTCCTCGAGCTGATCGACGACCGAGCGCCACAATCGCGGTCGTCGACCGGCCCACCGGATGCGCACGCCGAGTTCGGCCAGATCGTCGCGGCGGCGGCGGATGACGTCTTTGTTGAAGCCCATGAGGAAGCGCACCTCCTCCGGGGAGCGCCGCCAGTTCTCGGTCGAGAAGGCGTACGCCGACACGGTCGACACCCCGAGCTCCATAGCGCCGTGCAGCACATCCATGAGCGCGGCCTCGCCGGCGCGGTGTCCGTCCGTGCGGGGCAGTCCGTGCTGGTGGGCCCACCGCCCGTTGCCGTCCATGACGATCGCGACATGCCGCGGGACGAACGGCGCCGGTATGGCGGGCGGCCGGGCGCCGGACGGGTGCGGTGGTGGGTCGGGCCAGCGCGCGGTCCGGCGCAGGAACGTGGTCACGCCGTCACGGTAGCTGCGGCCAGGCCGCTCCCTCAGCGATCGACGAGCGGCAGCGAACGCAAGCCTCGCTCGAGGTGCCACTGCAGGTGAGCCGCGACCAGTCCGCTGGCCTCCCGCCGATCGACGGCCGGGCTGGCGTCGGCCATCGCCCAGTCGCCGGCCAGCAGCGCGGCCATCAGCGCCAGCGTCGTCCGTTGCGGGCGGGACGCACCGGGCGGGCGGCACGACTCGCAGACCGACCCACCCGCGGCCACGTGGAACGCGGCGTGCCGCCCTGCCGTCCCGCAGACGGCGCAACTGGTCAACGCCGGCTCCCAGCCCGCCCCGGACATCGCACGCAGCAAGAACGCGTCGAGCACGAGGCCCGGCGCGTGCGCGCGGTCGGCCAACGTGCGCAACGCTCCGATGACGAGCAGGTAGAGGCGCAGCGCGGGCTCACCCTCCTCCGGCGTCAGCCGCTCCGCGGTCTCGCAGACGGCGCAGGCCGTCGTCCAGGCCGCGTAGTCGTTGGCCATCCGCGCCCCGAAGGCGTTGAGAGACTCGGTCTGGGTGACGGTGTCGAGCTTGCGTTGAAACGGCGCGTCGGCCCCCTCGGCGTTGCGGGTGAGCAGCTGCACGTCCAGATGGCTGCCGGGCTCCAGGCGCGCACCGAATCGCGACGAGGTCCGCCGCACCCCGCGGCCGACCGCCCGCACCCGGCCGTGCCGGCGGGTCAGCAACGTGACGATGCGGTCGGCTTCGCCCAGCTTCTGGACGCGCAGCACGACCGCCTCGTCACGGTAGAGCGGCATCACACGATGGTGCCATCGGTGCCGGCGGACGAACGTGACCGACCCGGCGGTGTAGGGCCGTCGCCACGGCTCCGACGAACAGGCCGCTGCCGATCGTGACCAGGAGGCCGGCCCGCGCGCCGTGAGCATCGGCCAGCGCGCCGACCGCAGACGCCGCCGTTCCGTAGCCGAGCGACAGCCCCATGATCAGCCAGGCGGTACCTTCCGTGATCGCCGTCGACGGGACCAGGTCGGCGGCGAGCTCGAACCCGGTGATCAGCGTCGGCGCGATGGTCAGTCCCGCCACGAACGCACATACCGCCAACGTCCCGACGTTGACGGCGAGCAGGAAGACCACGGGCACGACCGCGAACGCCAGCGCTTGGGTGCGGAACCGGTCGACCACGGCACGCGTGCGGGGACGGGAACCGTAGACGAGACCGGCGACGCCGCTGCCGAACGCGAAGCAGGCCAACACGACCCCACTCGCGCCCGGCACGCCGTGCTGGCCGCAGAAGGCCACCATCGTCAGCTCGGCGCTGGCGAAGACGGCTCCCATCCCGACCGAAGCCAGCACGATCATCGGCAGCCCCGCGTATCGGATCGCCGAGCGATGCGGCTCGGCACCGCTCGGGCGCAGGGGCGGCTCACTCGACGTCAGCACCCGCAAACGCGCCGCACCTAGGACGACGAGCACCGCGCCCAGGACCAGTCCGAGCACGGGGTCGAGCTGGGTGGCGATCACC
>CAXTNQ010000005.1:21205-37604 GCA_964245745.1 uncultured Jatrophihabitantaceae bacterium | reverse complement strand
CACCTCAGGCGTGCAGGATGCGCAGACCGTCCGCACGCAGTTCAGCGGCCACGGCGTGGTCCGCTTCCGCGTCGGTGATCAGGGCGTCGACCTGGCTGAGCTCGGCCAGCTGCACCGGACCCTGGCGGCCGAGCTTGCTGGCGTCCGCCAGGACGTGCAGCGCGTCCACGTGCCGAAGCATCGAGCGGTGGTAGCCGGCCTGATCGACCTTCGTGCCACTCACGCCCATGGCCGGATGCACGCCGTAGGCGCCGGCGACCAGGACGTCGACGTGGAACTCGGCCAGATTCTGCTCGGTCATCGGCCCGAACAGGCTCTTCTGGTCGGCGTGCAGTACGCCTCCGAGGACGACCACCGTGACCCCCGGGAACGGCGCGAGAGTCTGGGCGATGGCCAGGCCGTTGGTGACGACGGTCAGTTCCCGCGACGACAGGAAGGGCAGGACAGCCTCGGTGGTGCGGCCGGGCAGCACGAGGACGGTCATCCCGTCCTCGATCTGCGCCGCCGCCAAACGTCCGATGCGCTGCAGGACCGGCGCGGACACCGTGCCCCGAGCCGGCTCGACCACGGGCGCCGCCGTGCACCCGATGGAGCAGTCCACGCTGGCCGAGCTCGATGAGATCCCGGCGGACGGTCGACGGGCTGACCCCGAGCTGCTCGGCCAGGTCCGTCACGCTGCCCGAGCCGTGGTGGCGCACGTGCTCGAGCACGCGACGGCGGCGGTCAGCGACGAGCACGGGGATGGCCTATCACACGGAGGTCGGAAGAGAGAAACCATGCGCCGTCACCGCCCTCCGGCGCAACCCGCGTACGCCCGAACCTGGTCGGCCATGTTGGCGCCGTAGCCTAAGAGTGTGCGCCGGTCGTCTGCGTCGCCTAGTCAGCGTGCCGCATTCGCAGGCCTTATCGTCGCGGCGTTGGCGATCTTCGTCCTCGGTGGAATTTCGCTCTACCGCGTCGACGGACCGGGCCTGGTTGCGGCCGGGCTTCCCGCGTTTGTCGTTCCTCTTGTGGCCGGTCGAAACTGGAATCTGCCCCGACGCGCGTACCTATTGGCTCCGGCGTTGCTGGCTTCGGCGCTGATGGTAGGGAGCATGTGGCACACCGCGTCGGGCCGTCTTTCCGGCGCCATACTGGTCGGCTCGGCCGTCGCGTCCTTCGGCGTTGTCTTCATGCTCAGACTTCAGTTCAACCCGGACGCCGACGCCGCCGAACATCCGGCGGACGCCGCCGAGTAGAGGTGTCGTCGCCGACCGACGGTGGCGCGTGTGCGGGGCAACTCGCCGCAAACGCCCGGCAGCAAGGCCAAACGTCGGGCGGCGCGCTCAGAGCAGTTCGAGCGTGCGGGCGCGGTGCACGGCATCGCGTCGTCCGCGGACGGACAGCTTGCGGTAGATCGCGGCCATGTGCGTCTTGACGGTGTTGGTCGACAGGCACAGATCGTCGGCGATCTCGTCTGTCGACATGTTGGTGGCGAGGTAGCGCAACACCGTGCGTTCCCGTTCGGTGAGCGGATTGACCAGACGCGAACGGGACGAGCTGACGGTGATCGCCGTCGGGTCGGCTGCCGGACTCGGCGCCGGCCAGCGGGCGGCCACGTCCGGGTGCCGCCGAAGGAGCGCAGCGAAGGCCACAGTCAGACGCTGGAACGGCAGCAGGATGTCGCCCGAGGAGACCTGTACGGCGCGGTCGATCAGTTCGACGGCACGGATGTCGTCGCCGTCGGCCCAGGCAATTTGCGCGTCGCACAGCACGGCTTCGACCATGAGCGGGCGGTCGATGAGCGGGCTCGGGGTCGTCAGCATGTCCCGGATCAGGGCGCGTGCGGCGTCCAGCTGCCGCAGCGCGAGGTGCGCGCGCGCCGCCGCGACGCCCACCGCGACGCGGAACGGTGATCGGGCGTACGGCTCGAGCAGGGCCAGCGCGGCGTTCGGCCGGCCGAGCGCCGTCTCGATCGCCGCTAGTTCGGCATCCCGGTAGACCGCGAGCATGCCGGTCTGCGTGGTCAGAGCCGGACTGCCGCGCAACAGATCGCCCGCTTCGGCCAGCTGACCGACGCCGGCGAGGTATGTGGCGTGGACGTAGGTGACGCTCGCCGCGAGCGCGGGATCGCCGTAGAGCGCTTCGGACGCCGCCGCCCGGCGGACGACCTGGGCCATGGCCGCGAAGTTGCCCTGCAGGTAGGCGTAGCGGGCCATCGCCACGTCGAGCGACACGGGCGCGATGAGGTCCGGGTGGTCGGCGAGCAACGTGGTGGCGCGAGCGATGGCGTCGTCGGCATGGCGGGCGCGCGCGGCCGACGACTCGGCGACGGCCAGCACCGCGAGGATCTCGAGTTCCAGCGACGGGACGTGGTGCACGTCCGGCTCGTCCAGCGCCGACCGCAACCGCGGTTCGACCTCGACCAGCCGTCCGGTCGCGAAGCGGGAACGCGCCTGAGCCAACAGCAGGCTGGGACGCAACCCACTCACCTGCGCCGTGTGCTTGGCGATGTCTTCAGCCGTGAGCAGCCACTCGGCGGCGGCGTCGAGATCGTCGTATCGGCCCGCGCAACGGGCCAGCAGCACCTCGGCCAGCGACAGGGTGATCCGCAGGTCGGAGTCGGTGGCTGCGTCGTCGGATCGCTCGGCGCGTAGGCGCGCGAGGTCCGCCGGCGCGGTCGCTGGCGTCGCCACGAGCGCGGCGACCGCCCACCGGGCCGCCAGGTTCTCCTCGCCGGGTCCGACGAAGGCGCCGGACAACCGGGTCGCCTCGAGGACGGCGTTCGGTACATCGTTGCGGTGGACGAAGGCCTGAGCCAGGCCGCCGTGCCCGAGTAGCGATGCGGTGAGCTCTGTGTCGGCGGCTTCGATCGACCAGTGCAGCGCATCGAGCAGCCGGCCGTGGTCGTGGAACCAAGTCGCGGCCCGCTGGCGCCGCGCCGCAATGTCGTCGGGGGTGTCGCGCTGGTCCAGGTAGAACAACACGTCGCGAAACAGCTGGTGATAGCGATACGCCGTGCCGGCCGAGTCGACCGGCAGGACGAAAGAGTTCTTCCGGGCCAGCGCTGCGAGTGTCTGCCCACACTCCGGAAGCTTGGTTACGGCGTCGGCGAGCGGGCCGGTCACGGTGTCGAGGAAGCTGGTCTCGACGAGCATGCGGCGCACCGGCTCGGGCTCACGCCCGAGAACCTCCTCGAGCAGGTACTCGCCCGCGCTGCCCCTGTCGGTCGCGAACTGAGCCACGAATTCGCTCGGCCGCGGCATGCCCTCCATGCGCAGGGCGGCCAGCCGCAGTCCGGCGGTCCAGCCCTCCGTCCGACGGAGGAGCACGTCCAGGTCGGTGTCGTCCAGCGCGACGTCGTGGGCGTCGAACAGGCTGGCCGCCTCGGCCGAGGTCATGGCCAGGTCGCGACTGCGGATCTCGCGCATGATTCCGGCCAACCGGTAGCGATGCAGCGGCAGCAGCGGATCGCTGCGCGCGGCCAGGACCAGTCGTAGTCGGTGTGACCAAAAGCGGATGACGTGGTCCAGTCCCTCGAGGATCTGCGGGTGCGTCAGCACGTGCGCGTCGTCGATCACGAGGACGGTTGTCTCGGGCAGGTCGTCCGGCCCGTATACCGACTGCAGCAGCTCGGCGATGCCGCCTTCGCGCTCGCTCGTCAGCGCTCCGCCGACGACGTCGCCACGGCGGGTCGCCTGGAAGACCAGCGGCCAGAATCTCGCCGGTGCGTTGTCCGACGACGTCACGGTGAGCCAGGCCGCGGGGCCACTGTGCTGGCGGCACCAGTCGCCGAGCAGCACGGACTTCCCCGCCCCGGCCTCGGCGGCGACGATGGTGATCGGATAGTCGGAGGTTCCGTCCAACAATTCGGTGAGGCGCGGACGAGGGACGACTCGGTGCGGCACCGCCGGCACGACGAGTTGAGCGTTCACGCCGTTCCCTCTGTTTGGGAAAAGGGCGCGCTCAGCCTAACGCGACCCTGGCGCCATTTCCTTGGTGAAGGGCTACTCAGCGGATGCCCGTGCGAGACAGCCCTTGGACGAAGTAGCGCTGGAACGCGAGGAACAGGATGACCATCGGAGCGATCATGAGCAGGCTCATGGCCATGATGGCGCCGTAATTGGACGTGTACTGGCCCTGCAGATCCGTGACCAGCCCGATCGGCAGGGTGAACAGCTGGTTGTTGCCGAACAGCACGACGAGCGGCCACGCGAAGTCGTTCCACTCGTACATCGCGGTCAGCAGCACGAGCACGGCGATCAGCGGCTTGCACAGGGGCAGGACGACGCTCCAGAACGTCCGCAGCGATCCGGCCCCGTCGCAGCGCGCCGCCTCGATCAGCTCGTCGGGCACCGCGAGGAAGAACTGCCGGGCGAGGAAGATGCCGAACACGGTGGCGCTCGACGGCAGGATGACCGCCCAGAAGTTGCCGTAGAGATCCAACCGGACCGACAGCCGGAACTGGGGGACCATGATCGCCTGCACCGGAACCATGAGCGTCGAGAGCAGGAGCAGGAACAACAGGTTGCGGCCGCGGAACGGCAATTTGGTGAACGCGTAACCGGCAAGCAGGTTGCAGGTCACGGTGATCACCGTGACCGCCGCCGTGATCAACGCCGAGTTCCGGAACCACCGCCAGACCGGGAAGCGCGCGATCGGTGCCGTGAAGTTGTCGAACGTGAGGTGCTTCGGCCACAGGTGAAGACCGGGCGCGTAGAGGTCTCCCTGCGGCGACAGGGCGGTGACGATCATCCAGTACAGCGGGAACAACACGATCAACGTGGCGACGATCGCCACCGCCAGTCGAAGCCAGAACAGGCGGCCGCGCCGGCGGGACGGTCGCCGCGGGGCGACAGGGTCGGAGCGAAGCTCCGGGGTCAGCGCTTCCTCGATGAGGGTCATCCGGCCTCGTCCCGGGTCCGGCTGTACCGCCACTGACCGACGGTGATCAGCAGCGTGATCAGGTAGATCACCACGCCGACGGCGGCGCCGTAGCCCAGCTGCTGCGGTCCGTGCTCGTCGAACGCCGTGCGGTACGCGTAGGTCACCACGGTGGTCGTCGCGTAGTCCGGACCGCCGCGCGTCATCGCCCACACCGTGTCGAAGACCTGGAACGAGTAGATAACGTTCATGATCAGCAGGAAGAAAGTGGCCGGCCCGAGGAGCGGGAACGTGACCTGCCGGAACCGCTGCCAGGCGCTGGCGCCGTCGCTGGTGGCCGCCTCGAGCAACTGGGGATCCACTCCCTGCAGGCCGGCCAGGTAGATCAACATGTCGAAGCCCACCCGCTGCCAGATGGTCATGACGATCACGGACGTCATCGCCCAGTGGCCGTTGGACTGCCAGGACGGTCCAGACACCCCGATCTCACTGAGCAGTTTGTTGACGAATCCGTTGTATTGATCGAACATCCACGCTCCGAGGACGCCGGTGGCTACGCCGGAGATCACCAGCGGCAGGAAAATGATCGAGCGGTACAACGTGCGGCCGGGCAGCACGCCGTTGAGCAGGACGGCGAGCCCCAACCCGAGCGCCATCCCGACCGGCACCGTGAACACCGTGAACACGGCGGTGTTGAGCAGGGTGTGCCAGAAGACCGAGTCGCGGAACAGGTCGACGTAGTTGTTGAGGCCGAGCCATTGGGCAGAGCCCAGAGAGCCCAGTTTCTGCAGGCTGAACACGAAGGCCAGGGCCAACGGAACGAGCAGGAACAGTCCGACGAGCACGAGGTTGGGCAGCAGGAACACCCCGGCGGTCGTGGCCTGCGCGCGTCCGACGAACGACGGCCGCTTGCGACGCGGCGGGACCGGGACGACGGCCGCTTCGGCTACGCCCGTCTGCAGGATCGTGACGTTGGAAGTCATGACCGGCGGAACGACTCAGGCGCCCAGGGCCTGGTTGACCTTCTGCGCAATCGCGCCGAGGGTCGCTGCGGTGGACTGGCCGTGGAAGGCAAGTTCCAGCTGGTCTTGCAGCGCGGTGTTGACGTCCGCGAACGCCGGCACGGTCGATTCACGCACGATGACGTCGGAGATCGTGCTGGCCTGTTCGGCGCACACGGCGACGACATCGGGCCGGAAGGCGTAGTTCAACTTGTCGGCGGCCAAAGTCTTGAGGGTCGGCAGCTCGACGGCCTGCTCGCAGAAGTACTTCATGCTGTCTTCGCTCACCAGCTGCCGCAAGAACGCTCCGGCCAGGTCGGCGTTCTTGGTCGTCTTGAGGGCGACGATCGCGTTGCCCCCGAGGTCAGCCGCTGCGTGGGCGGCCTTGGGCATGAACGTGGCCGCCCATTCGCCGCCGCCGTAACCGGACTTGGGGTCGGCGAGTTCGGGAACTAAGAAGTCGCCGACGAAGGTCATCGGCACGGTCTGGGACAGGAAGAAGTTGTCCGAGTAGACACTGGTCTTCACCGTGTTGTTGGCCGGCACCCACTTCTTGGCGAAGAAGCTCTTGGTGAAGTCGAGGGCCTTCGTCGCCGCGTCGCTCGGTATCGCCGACTTCTTGAGGTCGGACCTGAGCAGCGTCCCGCCCTGCTGGTAGAGCCAGGACAGCCACCGGAACGCACCGGCCTGCGTCCAGTCGTAGGCGAAGGGGAACTTGTTCGCCGGCAGGGTGGCGCGCAGCTTGTCGGCGACGGTGCCGAACTCCTCCCAGGTCCACGCGTCGTCGAGCTTGTCCGGGACGTTCGTCACGCCGGCGGCCGTGAGAGCTGCCTTGTTGTAGACCACGCACGTCGTGTCGGTCTGGTGCGGGACGCCGTAGGGCGCGCCGTTGTACTTGACGGCGTCCCAGAGCGCGGGCAGGAAGGCGTCGATCTCGTTCTGTGCGAAGTACGGGGTGACGTCGAGCAAGGCGCCCGCACGGCTGTACTTGCCGATCGTCGTGTAGTCGACCCGGAAGACGTCCGGCGCGTTGCCCGCTTGGATGCCGCGGTCGATGCCCGAGAAGAAGCCGTCGTACGGGACGACCTTGAGGTTCACCGTGGCGCCGGGGTTGGCCGCCTCGAACTGCTGCTTGGCCCGCGTGAACCCGGCCGTCTCGCCGGGGTTCCCGCCCCAGAACGCGAAGTTCAACGTGCCGGTGACCTTGCCGGCCGCGGCCTTGGCGCCGGGCTTGGTGCTGCTCGTGCTGCCTGACGCAGCACTGCCGGCGTTGGAGTGAACCGAGGAGCAGGCGGCCAGTCCGGCGGCGCCGAG
The DNA here is from genome assembly GCA_964245745.1 of uncultured Jatrophihabitantaceae bacterium. Lineage (GTDB taxonomy): Bacteria > Actinomycetota > Actinomycetes > Mycobacteriales > Jatrophihabitantaceae > CAXTNQ01. Next base: position 30,426 of record CAXTNQ010000005.1, on the reverse strand, counting down.
GGTGCCTAGGGAGGCCGACAGGAACTGCCGTCGCGAGAGGCTCATGGGCACCACCGTGCATCAATGCGCATAACTCGTCAACAACGAGCTAAAAGTGTTAGTCGCGCTGAGTGCTGCCGGGTCGGCCGGTCTGTCCCTAGGGTGAGGGACGAGTAAGGGGGTTGCGGTGACGCAGACCGTGCAGGACGCCGACTTCACCAGGTTGGCCGACCCGTACCGGCGAGAGTTGTTCGCCCACTGCTACCGCATGCTGGGCTCGTTGCACGACGCCGAGGACCTGGTGCAGGAGACCTACCTGCGCGCCTGGCGCGCTTATGACGGCTTCGAGAGCCGATCGTCGCTGCGCACGTGGCTGCACCGCATCGCCACCAACGTGTGCCTGACCGCGCTCGAGGGCCGCAGCCGGCGTCCGCTACCCAGCGGTCTTGGCGCCAGCAGCAGCGAGCCGGGGGAGACGCTGCTCGAGTCGTACGAAGTGCCCTGGCTGGAGCCCGTGCCGGACGCGCTCGTGGACAGCGACGACGTCCGTGGCGCCGATCCGGCCACCGTCGTGACCACCCGCGAATCCGTCCGGTTGGCCTTCATCGCCGCCTTGCAGCACCTTCCGCCGCGCCAGCGGGCGGTCCTCATCCTGCGCGAGGTTCTGCAGTGGAGTGCCGCGGAGGTGGCCGACGCGCTGGCTCTGTCGACGGCGGCGGTGAACAGCCTGCTGCAACGGGCGCGCGCCCAGCTTGCGGCGGTCGGTCCAGTCCCCGACCGGCTCGCCGAACCCGACGAACCGCAGCGGCGCGAGTTGCTCGACCGCTGGGTGAGCGCGTTCTGGGAGAAGGACATCGCCACGATCGTCACGCTGCTCACCGAGGACGCGGTGTGGGAAATGCCGCCGTATCTCAGTTGGTACCAGGGCCCGCAGACCATCGGCCGCCTCATCGACGTGCAGTGTCCCGGCGGGCGTCACGAGATGCGCCTCGTCCCCACCCGGGCCAACGGCCAGCCGGCGTTCGGTCTGTACATGCGCGACAACGACGGCCAGTACCTGCCGTTCCAACTTCAGGTGCTCGACATCCCGGCGGAGCGGCGCGAACGTGTGGCTCACGTCGTCGCCTTCTTCGACGTCAGCCTCTTCGCGCACTTCGGCCTGCCGGCTCGACTGCCGGACCGGTGAACCTGCCGCTGGCCGGCGCGCTCTCGTTGCTCGAGCGTGCCGTCGGCTACACCCGGATCAGCCTGCAGGCCGTGGCGTCCACCCCACTGAGCGCGCCGACCCCGTGCGCCCGGTGGGATCTGGCCGCCCTGCTCGCCCACATGGACGACTCGTTGGCCGCCCTCGCGGAGGCGGGCCGGCTCGGTCAGGTCGACATCCAGCCGCCCGCCGTCGGCGCGTCCGACCTCGTGGAGTCGATCCGTGACCGGGCCTGCGCGCTGCTCGGGGCGTGGGCGAAGCGAGACGGCGCCGACCTCGTCCGAGTGGCGGACCATTCGCTCTCCGCGGCCATTCTCGTCACCGTCGGCGCGCTGGAGGTGACGGTGCACGGATGGGACGTGTCGAGGGCGTGCCGTAGCGACCATCCCATTCCCGACTCGTTGGCCGATGAACTGCTCGACCTCGTACCCCTGCTCGTCAGCCCGCGCGACCGTCCCGCGCGCTTCGCTGGGGCGCTCCCGGTCACGACGTCCGACCCGGCCGAGACTCGGCTGCTCGCTGCGCTCGGCCGGCGCCACGACTGGCGAGCACCCACTCCGCTCGCCGCATGACGGCACCTCTCGTCGTCGGCGTGGACATCGGCACGACCAGCACCAAGGCCGTCGGGTTCGACACCGACGGGCTCGAGCGTGCGGTGCGCAGCGTCGGTTACCCCTTACGCGAACCCGAGTCAGGTGCGGCCGAGCAGGACCCGGACGAGATCGTCCGGGCCGTCCGGGAGACCGTCCGAGGCGTGGTCGCCGACATCGGGCGGCCGGTCGCCGGGCTGTCGTTCAGCGGGGCGATGCACAGCCTGATCGGCCTGGACGCCGCCGGGCGCCCGCTCACCCCGTCCTTCACGTGGGCGGACACCCGCGCACAAGAAGACGCGGACGTCCTGCGCGCCGATCCCGGTCCGGAGCTGTACCGGCGTACGGGTACGCCACTGCATCCGATGGCCCCGCTGGCCAAGCTGCGGTGGCTACGGCGAACTCGACCCGACGTGTTCGCCCGCGTGGCGCACTGGGTCGGCATCAAGGAGTACGTGCTCAGCCGGTTGACCGGCCGCCTCGTGGTCGATCAGTCCACCGCGTCGGGTACCGGACTGCTCGACGTGGTGGACCTGGACTGGGACGACGAAGCGATCCGCTTGGCGAGCATCACCCGTGAGCGCCTGCCAGACGTCGTGCCCTCGACGACCGTCCTCGACGGTCTGCTTCCGTCGGTCGCGCGCGATCTTGATTTGCCCTCGACCACGCCCGTCGTTGTTGGTGCCGGGGACGGTCCGCTCGCCAATCTGGGAGCGGGCGCGATCCGTCCGGGTGTCGCCGCGTGCTCGATCGGTACGAGCGGGGCGTTGCGGCTGGCCGAGACCACACCCGACATGGACCCCGCGCAGCGACTGTTCTGCTACGTGCTCACCCCGGGTCGGTGGATCGTCGGTGGCGCGACGACGAACGGCGGGCTGGTCCTGGCCTGGGCCGGGGCCGCGCTCGCGCCGGACCTCGGCCCGTTGCCCGAATCCGCACTGCTCGACCTTGCGTCCGCGGTGCCGGCAGGGGCGGACGGGCTACTGATGTTGCCGTACCTGCAAGGGGAGCGGGCGCCGTACTGGAGCAGTGTGCCCCGTGGCGCGTACGTCGGGCTCACCCGCAAACACGGCCGGGGCCATCTCGTCCGCGCCGCGCTGGAGGGGGTGTGCTTGCACCTGGCTTTGGTGCGCGACACGATACGCGCCGCCGGTCACGAGGTACGCGAACTGCGCGCGACGGGCGGCTTCACGGGTAGCCCGGTGTGGCGCCAGATGCTGGCCGACGTCCTGGGCCAACCTGTCGGCCTCCCCAGGACAACGCAGGCATCGGCCTGCGGCGCGGCACTGCTCGGCCTGTATGCACTAGAAACGTTGCCCTCGCTCGATGCGGCCGCTGACCTCGTGACCGTGGCGCAGACCATCGAGCCTGAGCCCGCCGCGTCCGGCCGTTACGCCGCACTGCGCCCGGTCTTCGCCCAGGCCTACGAACAGCTACTACCCACGTTCCGAGTACTCGGGCAGCAGGGCACTTCGACCGCGTGACCGGCGGCAACACGAGATCCCGAGTGGCGTCGACGCACTTGTACTGTGAGGCACGCGTCGGCGGCGTCCGCAGCGCGGTTCGGTGTTCGACCCACATCCGCGAGGAGACCACAGGGCGATGACCGCGGTCCCCACGGCACTTCCCGTGCTCGACGATGACGAACTGGCTGGGGTCACCGAGGAATTGACTGCCGACGCGACGCTGCTCGTCGGGTCAGCGGTGGACATGGCGGGCGTGGCCCGCAGCAAAGCAGTGCCGGTCGCGCGCGCCGCCGCGTTCCACCGCATCGGGATGGGCGCGTCCCCGTCGTGGAACGTCTTCTGCATCGACAACGCGGTGGCCATGACCGAACGAGCCGGAGTGGTCGGCGACGTGCGGCTGCGCGCGGACCTGCTCGCGGCGCATCGCCTCGACGAGGACGTCGTGTGGGCGCCCACCGAGATGTTCGACCAGTACGGCGCACCCTGGCCGGCGTGCGCGCGGGGCCGCCTGCGCCGCGCGGTGGTCGACGCCCAGTCCCGCGGGCTGGACGTGCTCGTGGGACACGAGTTGGAGTTCGTCCTCACCGCAGGGGACGGCACGCTGCTGCCGGCCGACCGGTGGCAGGCGTACGGAATGGGCGCACTGCTGGGCTTCGAGACGGTGTTGTGCGACCTCGCCCGGGCGTTGCAGGACGCAGGCGTGCCTGTCGAGCAGCTGCACAGCGAGTACGCGAACTACCAGTTCGAAGTGTCGCTGTCGCCGACCGATCCGCTCAGTGCCGCGGACCACGCGGTGCTCACGCGGGTGGTCGTCGGCGCGGTCGCGCGCCGGCACGGGCTGCTCGCCTCCTTCTCGCCACTGCCGCAAGCCGGTGGCGCGGGCAACGGCGCGCACCAACACGTGTCGCTGCTCCGTGGCGGCCAGCCGGTGTTCTCGGGCGGTCGTGGTCCGCACGGTCTGACCGACGAAGGGCAGCAGGCCATCGCCGGCTTGGTCTCGGCGTTGCCGGAGTTGCTCGCGGTCTTCGCCGGATCCCTCTTGTCGTCCCACCGCCTGCAACCCGGGCGCTGGTCAGGCGCCTTCGCCTGCTGGGGCGGAGAGAACCGGGAAGCCGCCGTCCGGTTCTGCGCCGCGACCCCAGGCAATCCGCACGGCGCGAACGTCGAGCTGAAGTGCATCGATCCGAGCGCCAACCCTTATCTCGCCACCGCCACGCAGATCGGAGCGATGGTGCACGGGATTGCCGAACGGCTACCCCTGCCGCGCGAGGTCACCGTCGACCCGGCCCGGCTCGACCCGTCGGCCGCCGCAGCTGCCAACGTCGTGCGACTCGCGGCCACCCAGGCGGCAGCGCTCGACCTGCTGCAGGCTTCTCCGCTGGCCGACGCCATCCTCGGCCCGGACATCCTCGACGCGCTGCTCGCCGTGCGCCGCCACGAGCTCGACACCTATGACGGACCCCCGGACGAGCTCGCCGAACGCTTTCGCTTTGCCTGGTCCAGCTGACCCGGCGGCCGGCCCGGGCCCTGTCGGCCCGCTCGCCGGGCACCTGGCGACGGTGCCGCTGGTCGACCACCACGTCCACGGCGTCTACCGAGACCGCATCGACCGGGCCACCTTCGAGCAGGCGATCAACGAAGGCTCGCCGGATCCCGTTCCTGAGTGGATGACGCAGTTCGACTCCCAGCTCGGATTCGCGATCCGGACCCACTGCGCACCAATGCTCGACCTCGAGCCGCACGCCGCCGCCGACGAGTACTGGGCACGGCGCGAAGCCCTCGGCCCCACGGAGCTGACGCGCCGATTCCTGCACGCGGCCGGCGTCACCGACTGGCTGGTCGACTCGGGCTACCACGGTGACGTCGTCCTCACGCCCGAGGAGCTCAACGCCGTGATCGGCGGACGCACACACCGCCTGGCGCGCCTCGAGACGATCGCCGAGGCGGTGCTGCGCGAAGGCGTCGATCCGAGCGAGTACGCCGCCCGGTTCCGCGACCGCCTCGCCGCCGAAGTCAACCGTGTCGTCGGCTTCAAGACCATCGCGGCGTACCGCACCGGACTCGAGCTGCCGGCCGACCCCCCGACGCCGGTCGAAGTCACGGCCGCGGTCGCCACGGCGGCCGACCGCACCCGGCTCACCGACCCGGTGCTGATCCGCTTCGGGATCCACGCCGCTGCCGAGCTGGGCCTGCCGTTGCAGTTCCACACCGGATTCGGCGATCGGGACGAAGACCTGCACCGCGCGAACCCGATCCTGCTGCTCGACCTGCTTCGACAGCCCACCGTGGCATCCACGCCGGTGATGCTGCTGCACTGCTACCCGTACCACCGCGAGGCCGGCTATCTCGCGCAGGCCTTCGGCAATGTGTACTGCGACATCGGGCTGAGCATGAACCACGTCGGCGCCCGGGCATCGGCCGTCCTCGCCGAGCTCCTCGAGCTCGCGCCGTTCGCCAAGGTGTTGTATTCCTCCGACGCGTGGGGACCACCCGAACTGCACTACCTCGGCGCGGTCCTGTGGCGACGCAGTCTGACGGCGGTGCTCGGCCAGTGGGTGTCGGACGGGGACTGGTCGCTGCTCGATGCGTTGCGCGTCGCGGACCTGATCGCCCGAGGCAACGCCGAACGTGTCTACCGGCTCGGCCCGACCGACGTGTCGCGCTAGACAGGACCTCGTCTCGAACATATGTTCGTGCGGTGTGGGACGACGGGTTGACCGACGAGCAAGTCACCGCCGCCGGCGCAGGGGACGGGCCGTTGATCGTGATCGCCGGCGCGGGTACCGGCAAGACCCGCACGCTCACCGCCCGCGTCGGCGCCCTGCTCGAACGTGGAGTCGCGGCCGAGCGCATCCTGCTGCTGACGTTCACCCGCCGGGCCGCGGACGACATGCTGGCCCGGGCGCTCGCGCTGGCCGGACAGTCCCGGCGTCCCTGGGGCGGCACCTTCCACTCGGTGGCCTACCGGCTCGTCGCGGCATACGCCGGCACGCTCGGGTTGCCGGCGGTCAGTGTGCTGGATCCGGCCGATGCCGCCACCTTGATGGAGCTGGTGTGCGACGAGCAGGGCCTGGGCGGCACTGACGTCCGGTTACCTCGGCCCGCCGTGCTCGTCGACGCCTACTCCCGTGCCGTGAACACCGGCCGCCCGCTGCGGAGTGTCCTGGACGAGCAGTTCCCGTGGTGCGCACCGCACGCTGACGCGCTGACGGGCGTGATGCGCGGCTATGTCGCGCGCAAGCGGTCTCGGGGTTTGCTCGACTTCGACGACTTGTTGCTCGGCTGGCGCGCGCTGTTGCTGGACGCGACGGCGGGCGCTGCGTTGCGAGCCCTCTGGGATCACGTGCTGGTCGACGAGTACCAGGACGTCAACCAGGTCCAGGTCGACATCGTGCGTGCGCTGCGGCCGGACGGTACCGGACTCACGGTCGTCGGCGACGACGCGCAGGCGATCTACGGCTTTCGCGGCTGCAACCCCGGGCATCTGCACGATGTCGCGGCGACGTTCCCGCGGGCGATGACGGTCGCGTTGCAGCAGAACTTCCGCTCCCGGCAACCCGTACTCGACGTGGCCAACGCGGTGCGGCCCACCGCCGACGGGCTGCGGCTGCACGCCGCGCGCGGGACGGGTACCCGTCCCCAGCTCGTGCGCGCCCACGACGCTGCGGACGAGGCGAGGTCGGTGTGCGAGGCCATCCTCGCTGCCCACCTCGACGGCTGCCGACTGCGCGAGCAGGCCGTCCTCATGCGGGCGGCGCACCACAGCGACCTGCTCGAGGTGGAGCTGTCGGCGCGGCGGATCCCGTACCGCAAGTACGGGGGACTGCGCTTCCTGGATGCCGCGCACGTCAAGGACTTCGTGGCCTGCCTGCGACTGCTCGCCAACCCACATGACGAGCTGGCCTGGTTGCGCGCGTTGCGGTTGCACCACGGGGTCGGGACGGCCCGAGCGCGCGCGCTCGCCGATCGTCTCGTCGCCGGCACAGACATCCCCACCGTCGTCGCCGAAGCCCCGGCCCGGTCTCGGGTGGGTCTGCAGTCCAGCCTGGACGGCCTGGCCGCCGCGCGTGCGCAACCTCGGCCGGCCAATCAGGCGGCAGCCTGCCTGCGCGTACTCGAGCCGCTCGCCCACCAGCGGTACCCGGACGCGCCGGTCCGCTTGGCCGATCTGGCCCGGCTCGTCGACGCGTCCGCCGGCGTGACCGACCTCGCGGCGTACGCCGCCGACCTGGCCATCGATCCGCCGGCGTCGAGCAGTGACCGCGCCGGACCTCCGGGGGTGGACGAGGACTACGTCGTGCTCTCGACCGTGCACTCGGCCAAGGGCCTGGAGTGGTCGCGTGTGCACGTGATCGGGCTGGTCGACGGCGCCTTCCCGTCCGACATGGCCCTGCGCACGCCGGACGGGCTGGCCGAGGAGCAACGGCTGTTCTACGTCGCCGTGACGCGGGCCCGCGACCAGCTGTCCCTGCACGTTCCGCTGCGCATGCCGCATCGCCGCCGCGGCTCGGACGACCGACACTCGCTCGCGCCGGCCAGCCGGTTCCTGGACACCGCTAGCGCGCTCTGCGAGACGGTCGAGCGCACCATCGAGCGTCCGGCCCCGCCGGCCGGCCTCATCGCGGCCCGGGTCGCGCTTCCTACGCTGGAGGAGCTCTGGGCGTAGCTACTTACGCGACGACCTGCCGGCGCAGGTCCTTGTCGTGGCTGACCCGGATCAGGGCTGCGCCGACGACTGAGAGGTCGTCCGTGCCGGCCAGCCGAGCCAGGGCCGGTGCGGTCACCGGGAGCCCGAGGTCGCGGGCGCTGTCCTTGACCCGCTGGTCGACGTACGGACGCACCCACGTCCACACCGCCTGGACCTCGCGCAGGAAGATCTCCGCACCGACCGGACCGATGCCCGGTATCTCCTGCAGCCGAGCCGAGGTCGTCTTCACCTGTTGGTCGGCCGCGTCGGCCAGGCGCCGCAGGTCGCCGCGGTAGCGGTCCAAGAGCAACTGCGCACCGTCGCCGAGCCGAGTCGATGTGCTGTCGTCGTAGCGGGTGTAGTGCGCGCGGTCGAGCGCGTCCACTCGCGCCTGCCAGCTCGCGTCGCGCATGGCCCGCGCTGTGGTGTAACCGGCCGAGCGCAACTCGCGGGCGCCCGCGACGGCGAGCTCCGCCGAGATCCGGGTGCTCGACAGCAACGCGACGACCTGTAGTTGGTAGAGCGGCGCCGGGCGGTCGGCCAGCCGGATCCCCGCCTCGTCGGCGTAGGTCCGGCCTACGACGTCCAGCAGCCTGCGCAGCCGCTCGGCGTTGCGTGAAACCATGCGCATGCAGTACCCATCAGGGCGCCGGCTGACACGAGTTAGCCGGCCGAAAGCCCTGGGTAGTCCAAGATCAAGGAGGTACTGGTCATGGTGCTCATCGGACTCATCCTGCTGGCGGCTGCAGCCGTCGTCGCCGTCGACCTCATCGTGCAGAACACGAGTGACGTCACGATTCACGCCTTCGGTCAGACGTGGACGCTCCCCGAGTACTGGCTTGTGGTGGCGGGTCTCGTCGCCACCGCCGTGGGCCTGTTCGGCCTGGCCCTGATCTTCGGCACCGCTCGCGCCGGGCGACGGGCGCGGCGAGACCGCAGAGCGCTGGAGCGGGAGAACAAGCGGCTGGCCAAGTCGGTGCCGGGTCCGAACGAACGCGTCGTCCCCGCCGACGAGCCGGTCGAGACCAGCCAGCCGAGGGCGAGTTCGGACGTGCACACCGGGGCCGAATGGGTGCGGCAGCCCGGGGCCACGGCGCCCGAACCCGGCACTCCGTCCGAGCCCACGCCGCAACCGGCGCCGCGCGACCCGGTGACGGGTCCGGACCCGGTGCCACCGTCGCCACCCAACTACGCGGCGCCGACGTACCCGCAGGGGTACCCCCAGTCCGGTCCGTCCTACTACCCGCCGCCGAACGCCGACCGTTGAGCGGTCCGGGCCTCAGGCGGCATTAGCG
>CAXTNQ010000005.1:0-21171 GCA_964245745.1 uncultured Jatrophihabitantaceae bacterium | reverse complement strand
TCTCGATGAGCGAGCGGCAGTCGGACCCGTCGAAGGCGTGCGACGCAATGGTGCGGACAGCACGAGCCCGAGCCGCACGTTCCGAGGGATCGTCGGCCGAACCGGCGTAGCCTCGCTCGTCCGCCCACACCCCGTTCCGTCGCGTCATGGCTCTGTACTTCCTCGCGGTACCTGACCCCTCACCCGAACAGTCGTGTGCCCCCGGGTGGGGGGAACCCGGGGGCACACGACGATCATGCGGGACAGGCTACTTGTTGACGGTGACGACCGCCGTTCCGAACGCGGCACCGGCCAGCTTGTCAAGACCGCGGTTCGGGATCGCCGCGTTCAACGCGTTCGCAGCTACGGGGTCCAGCGTGACATCGACTCTGACCACGAGGGTCTTGCTCGTCTGCGTCACCTTGAGGGTGCTGGGCACGAGGTCGAGCACCGGAACGCGCGCCGACGCGCCGTTCGCCTTGGTGGCATAGACCTTGCCGTCGGCCAGGCTGATGTCGAAGTCGCTGACCGCCAGGTGGCCGCCGAACGACACGAAGTCGATGCCGCCCGCGTGCAGGATGTCACCGGCCGACAGGTCCGGTGCGACACCGTTGAGCGCGGTGATCGGGAACCGGTAGCTGACGGTCAGGCCACGGTTGAAGCCGAGCGAGAACCCGGTCCGCGGGAGGATCGGCAACGGGAGAACGCCCTTACCGAGCAACGCAGTCGCGACGCCCGGCGCCGTCGTGACCGTGGTGTTGCCGAGGTTGGTACGCGCCGTCTGAGGTGTGGCAGCGGCCGGCGCGGCCGTGGCCACCAGACCGGCCAGCGCTGCCGTCGAGACGGCGATGATCACTTTGGACTTGACACCGCGAAGCATCGTTGCTGTCCCTTTCGTCGTCGGATCCGCGGGAATGCGCGGTCGTGAGAGATACGACCGCAGGCGTCCCCGTGGATGCACGGCTGCATCCGAAAGCTGACTCCCGTCCGTATGTCACAGTGGCGAGGGATAGCCGGCGGCGGTGGCAGCTCAGGAGGGAGGCGCACGCTTGAGTTCGCGTTACCCGGTCGACGCTCACGTGGACGCCGACCTGGCGGCGTCGTTCCGCACCGGGGGCGACGACGTCCTGCGCGACGTGTACGGCCGCTACGCGTCACTGGTGTTCCGCATTGCGTTGGCGGCGCTGCCGACACGGGCGGACGCTGAAGAGGTGACCCAAGCGACGTTCGTATCGGCGTGGCAGGGTCGCCATACCTTCAACCCGCAGGCCGGGACGTTAGCCGGCTGGCTGGTCGGCATCGTGCGACGCCGCACCATCGATCGGCTGCGGGTCGTCGAGCGCGAGCGGTTGGCCACACACGCCGCCGAGTCCGGTGGCTCGCCGCAGTCTGAAGCGACATCCGGGCCGGAACGGGTGATCGACCGTATCGTCGTGGCAGATGAGCTGGGCCGGCTGCCTGACCAACAGCGGCGGGTGCTGGAGCTGGCGTTCTTCGACGATCTGACGCACACCCAGATCGCTGTCCTGACCGGTATGCCGCTCGGGACGGTGAAGAGCCACCTACGACGAGGCCTGTTGCAACTTCGACGCCGATGGGAGGTGGACGGTGTCATCGCACATTGACCCGCACGACCCGCGGTTCGAGCTCGACCGGCAGGACAACCTCGTCCTCCTCGCGTTGGGGGAGCCGGTCTCGGCAGAATTCGCGGCGCACCACGTGGACTGTGTTCAGTGTCAGGACGACCTGGCCGGACTCGGCCAGACCGTCCGGCTTGCCCGCGAGTCGGTCGAGCACCGGGAGCAGCTCGACGCCGAGCCGCCACCTTCGGTGTGGACGGGGATCACCGCAGAGCTCGGCATGACCCGGCCGAGCGCGGTGGTCAAGCTGCCTCCTCGGCACGCCGCCCGGTCGGCCTCGCGGCGCTGGCTGCTGGCGGCCGCGGCCGCCGTCGTGATCGCGGTGGCGGGAGTCGGCGGTTACCTGGCCGGCCGTTCGAGCGGCGGGACGCAGGTCAGCGCCCTCTCGACCGCCCGCCTCGGCCAGCAACCCGGCGGGCCGGCGGACGTGACGGGCACCGCGACCGTCCACACGACCAGCGGGACCAGCCAGCTCGCCGTGTCGACCAGCGGGCTGCCGTTGCGCTCGGGCTACTACGAGGTGTGGCTCTACGACCCGGTCGTCAACAACATGGTGGCCATCGGCGCGCTGGGTGACGGCGGACGGGGGACGTTCACCCTGCCCGGCGGTATTGACCTGCGGTCCTACCACGTGATCGACGTCTCGGCGCAGGACTACACGGGCGGTTCGGTGATCACCCACGCCCAGAGCGTGCTGCGCGGCCAGCTCACGCAGTAGGAGATTCGGGCCGCGCCGTCTGTGGGTAGACCCCGCGCATGGCGGATTACTACGCGGACGAGCAGATCAAGATCACCGGCGAGGCGCTGTTCGACTACCTGTCGGACGTCTCCAACCTGCCGAAGTACTTTCCGCGCATGACGTCCGCCGAGCCGGCGGACGGCGAGGCCGTCCGGGTCACGGCCCGGTTGGACGACGCCGGCGACGGGGAGAGCCGCGAGGTGCAGGGTGAGGCGTGGTTCCACGTCGACCGCGACGCCATGTCGTTGAGCTGGGGTTCGGAGGGTCCGAACCACTATCGAGGCGACCTCACGGTCCGCGGCGTCGGCGACAACGCCGGCGTGGCGATCCATCTGAGCACCGTGCGGGTGGAGGGCGAGGAGATCCAGCAGGCGCTCAACGAGACCGTTGCGAACATCAAACGGGTAGCCGAGGGAGGCGACACCGAGGACCGGGACGCCAACCCCGACGAAGTCGTCGACGAGGACCGCGACACTTAGCGATTGCGCAGCCGCGCGAGGACGGCGTCGGCGGCGCGCCGTCCGGACACCAACGCACCCTGCAGGGATGAGGTGTCTCGGTGATCGCCAGCCACGAAGCGTCCGTCGCCCAGGTCGACCGGCCGGCGCAATGGCGTCGCGGGCAGCAGGGCGGGAAGTGCGGCGGTGATGGCGTAGGTCACCAGGTGATCCCAGCCGGACGCGTCCACGCCGTAGATCAGTGCTGCGTGGGCGCGCGCGGCGGGTTCGAGATCGGGTCGGGCGCCGAGCACGGTCGTGGCCACGAGGGCGCCGTCGCGTGCGTAGCTCGGCGCGGCGTTCGACACCACCGCGGTGTTGACCACAGGTCCGCGCCGGTCGGCGTCGACGTGCAGGAGCGCGCGCGAGGACGGCGGTTCGGCGGCGCGGTGGTAGAAGGTGGTGAGGCCACGCAGCGGCGGCGAGGCCACGTCGGTCAACCGCTCCGCCGTGGACGGGTCGGTGGCTACCACGACGGCCGCGGCCCGCACGGTACCGGCGTCGGTCACCACGCGGTCGCCCGTCACCTGTAGCGCAGCGGTGTCGAGGTGCAGGACACCGTCCGGCAAGGACGCCGCGAGCTGATCGGGCACCGCCTGCATTCCCTCGGCCGGTACCGCCGGTGTGCCGCGAACGAACGACCGGATCAGGAGTTCGCCGAACCGCCGGGAGTCGACGAGTGCGTCGTCAGCGAGCACCCCGGCCAGGAACGGCGTGAGCACGCCCGAGCCCAACCGTCCTAGCCCCCTGCGCTGCACCTCGCTGGCGAGTTCGCCGTCCGGCCGGCCGTGCTTGATCCATCCGGCCGGGCCGTACCCGACCTCGACGGCCCAGGCCGCAAAGGCGGCCTTCTCACGTACGGAGCCGACTGGCGCCGCCGCACTGGCGGCCGCGTCGCGCGGTGAGCGCAGGGGGTCCGCGAGGACGAAGCGGCCCCTTCCCGACGCAACCACGACTCCGGCGTCGAACGGTTGCAACCGCAGAGCGCGGAGGTCGACCTCACGCCGGACCTCGGGGTAGGCCGGATTGAGCAGCTGAAAGCCGCGGTCGAGCAGGAACCCGTCCTGCCGGTCCGTGCGCACCCGGCCGCCGGGCCGGTCCGCGGCTTCGACGAGCACGACGTCCAGGGACGCGCCGGCGAGCCGTCGGGCGGCCGCCAGGCCCGCGAGCCCCGCGCCGATCACTACGACGTCCACCCGCGACGGGAGGCCGGGCGAAGGAGCCGTCAAAACGTCAGGACCTCGAACCCGACGGCGAAGCGGACGCCGAGGCCGGTGCCGGTCTGCCGGGCGAACGATTCGAGGAACTCTTCGGGATCGGTCGACGGGTGGTCACCCAACCCCGTGAGGTACGCCTCGTGCGCCTTCAGCGATGCGATCCCCGCTTCCAGGTAGCCCGTTACGTCGACCGCATGCTCGCCTCGCGGCGAGGCGTTGGCCAACAGCGTCTTCGTCCCGTTCCAGGGTTCCAGGCCCTGCTCGACCAGGTCGCGGAAGACCCAACGGTTCCCGGCGTCGCGGATGGCGTCGACGCACGCGCGTCCGACGGCAATGTGATCGGCCTGGTTGAGCATCCCCGGACCGAAGCTCTCCCGGAAGTTGCCGGTGATCACGACCTCGGGACGGTGCCGGCGAATCGCCGCGGCGAGGTCGCGGCGCAGAGGCAGCCCGTACTCGAGCACGCCGTCCGGATAGCCGAGGAACTCGACGACGTCGACGCCGACGATCCGCGCCGACTCCCGCTCCTCCACCTCGCGCAGCGGGCCGGCCTGCTCGGGGTCCATGCCGTCGATCCCGGCCTCGCCACGGGTGGCCAGGCAGTAGACGATGTGCTTGCCCTGCGCCGTCCACTTCGCGATCGCGGACGCGGCGCCGTACTCCAGGTCGTCCGGGTGGGCCACGATGGCCAGGGCCCGTGACCACTGCTCACCGACCGGCTGCAACGGGCTCGTCATGCCGGCACGGTACCCGGCTCGGCGGCCACGATCGCCTCGCGGCGGCGAGCGGTCAGGCGCACTGCAGCGATGCCCAATACGCCTCCGGCCAGCGTGATCACCGGGATGAGCCAGAGGGCGAAGGGCACACTGGTGGCCTGGGCGATCACTCCGATGACGCTCGGTCCGACGAGGAAACCGCTGTAGCCGAAGGTGGATACGGTCGCGATCGCCGGGCCGGGGGTGGCGCCGTCGGCCGCCGTGCTGAAGAAGACCGGCACCATCACCGACAGGCCGACACCCAACAGCGCGAAGCCGACAACCGTGCCCACGAAGTCGTCGGTCGCCAGGCCCGCGGCGAGCCCGACCGCGCCGATCAGGCTGAGCACCGCGAGCGAGCGCGCCCGACCGAGCCGGGCCACGACGCGGTCGCCGACCAGCCGGCCCCCGGTCATGGTCAGGCTGAACGCGGCGTAGGCCAGGCCGACCTGCGCGGCGGCCACGTGCAGGTGGTCCCGCAACAGCACGCCGCTCCAGTCGGCGACGGCGCCCTCGGACAACAGGGCGCACACGGCGGCGACTCCGAGCAGGATCAGTCGCCACTCGGGCAGGCCGCGGTGTCTGGCGGCCGGCGCGGGATCATCCACGGCCGGCGGGTCGACCAGGTACGCCCGCCCGAGCACGACCACGATCACGATCAGCACGGCGCCGAGCACGCCCTGCTGGGCGGCGAGCGGTACCCGCCACGCCGCGCCGAGCCCGCCCGCCAACGCTCCGACGAGCGAACCCAGCGACCACGCGGCGTGGAAGCTCGAGAGCACCGGTCGCTGGTACTCGTGCTCGACGGTGACGCCCTGGGCGTTCATCGCCACGTCCAGGCCGCCGAGCGCGGTTCCCCACAGCATGAGCGCAAGCCACAGCAGTCCCAGGTTGGTCGCCAGGCCGGGTAGGCAGGAGAGCGCACAGAAGGAGATGAACGCGATGCGGGTGGTGCGGGCGCTACCCACTCGGGCGCTCGCTCGGCCCGACCAGCGCATGGACAGCAGTGCCCCGACCGCCGGAGCGAGCAGCGCGACGCCCAGCGCAGCGTCGGAGAGGCCTAGGTGGTGCTTGACCTCAGGAATCCGCGGTACCCAGCTGCCGACGAGGAAACCGTTGGCGGCGAAGGTCGCGGCCACCGCGACGCGGGCGCGTTGCGGTGCGGACAGCGAGCGGGAGAACCGGATCAGCGACCACCGGCGGGCTGGTAGCGGCGCAGTCTGGTGTCCGTAGTGGGCAAGCCCGGCAGGCCCGGCACATCCGGGACCAGCGCCTCGATCTCGCTGACGTCCACCGGGTGCGAGCCGACCTCGGGAGATCCGGTCAGCCCGGTGTCCTCGGCCTCGACCCCGGTGTGCGGACCGGGCGCGTCGGCGTCACTGAAGCCGACGTTGTAGTGCGCGAACAGCACGCCTTCCTCATCGGCGGACAGCGGCTGGTCGGGGTCGTGATGCGGGGCGATCGTCAGGTCGTCCTTCGAGTAGGGGACGAACAGCTTGCCGTCCTCGAAGCGCGCCTGCGCCAGCGGGACAAGGGAGTGCCGGTTGCCGAACAGCCCACTGCGTACCGCCGCCCACGTCGGCACGTTGAGCATGTCGTCGACGAACAGGCCCTCCACCTTGCCCAACTTCTCGCCGTCCTGGTTCGTCACCTCGGCTCCGTCGAGGCTGGCGTAGTCCGGGATCTCCACCTGGTCTCCTTCGTCGTCGTCCTCATCGTCGGGGACGGCGCCGCGCGGCGCGTCCGACATGATGCCAGCCGTGGTGGCCCACCTGGATCGGCCGTTGGCTGACTGGTGTCTCGGTCAGCCGGCGGCGGCGCGCAGCAGGTCGGCGGTGGCGACGTCGGCCGGATAGAACGCCTCGATGGCCAGCTCGGCAACCGTGACGTCCAAGGGCGTGCCGAACACCGTGGTCGTGCTGAACATCCGCAGCTCGCGCCCGTCGGCGAGCCGGTAGTGCAGCGGGATGATCAGCGCCTGGGTGTCGGGCGTCCGGCCGTCGTCGTCCGGCGCGGGAAACGCCCGCAGCTCCGCCAGCAGCGCCTGCTGGGCGTCGTCGCCGGTCGTGTCGATCTGCCGTTCCAGCCGGGCGAGGACGTGCGCCCGCCATTCGGTCAGGTTGACGATGCTCGGGGCCAGGCCGTCCGGGTGCAGCGTCAGGCGCAGGACGTTGACCGGCGGCTCGAGCAGTTCCGGTGCGGCGCCCGCCGTGAGCAGGTCGACGGCGGAGTTGGCCGCCACGAGGTCCCAATGGGCGTCGATCACGATGGCGGGGTACGGCTCGTGCGCCTGCAGGATCTGGTTGATCGCGTCGCTGATCGCGGCCATCGGGGTGTCGCCGAGCCGATGCTGCGGATAGGCCGGCGCGTAGCCGGCGGCCAGCAGCAGCGTGTTGCGGTCGCGCAGCGGGACGTCCAACTGTTCGGACAGGTGCAGGATCAACGAGCTGCTGGGCGTGGCCTTGCCGGTCTCGACGAAACTCAGGTGTCGCGTCGAGATGTCGGCCTGCACGGCGAGGTCGAGTTGGCTGAGCCGGCGGCGATGTCGCCAGCCCCGCAGCAACACACCGACCGGCGTCTGCGGGCGGGCCAGCGTCACGCCGCTTGACGGTAGAGGTCAGACGGCCGCGTTGCGATGACGTGCCAGGTCATCGACGGGCGACGACCAGGCCCGCAGGATCGTCCCCGGTCGGCATGGGGCCGGCCGCTTACCGAGGGGATGAAGATGGACTTCACGCGGTTGGCCGACGACTACCTCGCCGCCTGGAACGACACCGATCCGTCGACGCGGCGAGCCCGGGTGGACGCCCTGTGGGCGCCGGACGGCCGGTACATCGACCCGATGGCCGTGGCGTCAGGACGGGCCGAGATCGACGCAACGATCGGGGCCGTCCAGGAGCAGTTCGCCGGCCTGCGGTTCGCGCGGCTCGGCGACGTAGATGCGCACCACGATCAGGCGCGGTTCGGCTGGTCGCTCGGTCCGGACGGCACGGAGCCTCTCGTCGTGGGCTTCGACGTCGCGGTGCGCGACGCCGACGGGAGGTTGTCACTCGTGTTGGGTTTCCTCGACCGGGTGCCCGCCTGAGTAGGTGGCCGCCACGCGGCGCCGGGTCCGGACGAAGTCGGCGATGCTGATCGCGGCGGCGACGACGACGAAGCCGAGGGCGGCCACGACACCGGCCCGCAATCCGTCCGCGTAGCCGCCGCGGTCGCGCGCAGCGAAGAACGTGGCGCCGATCGCGGCCTGTCCGATCGCGATGCCGATGCGCTGCGCGGTCTGCAGGACGCCGCCCGCCGTGCCGCCCGCGACCGGATCGACCTCCATGAGTGAGAGCGCCTGATTGGGCGTGATGATCGAGCCGGATCCGACGCCCATCAGAAACAGCGCGGGCGCGAGCGTCGCCGCGCCGTGGCCGGCCAACACGGCGAGGATGGTGGCTCCGATCCCGAACGACGCCATGCCGGCGAGCAGGAGTGGTCGTCCAATGCGGGTGACGAAACGTCCGGCCAGCGGGGCGCCGATGGCGCTGCCCAGGGCGTAGGCGGTGATGCCGAGTCCGGACTGCAGCGCGGTATAGCCGAGGCCGTCCTGGTAGTAGAGCGCGAGCACGAGCGGTAAACCGGCCATCGCCGGGAAGTAGGCGAGCGCGAAGAGCACGCCGGAGGCGAAGGACGGTGTGCGGAAGAGCCGGAAGTCGACGAGCGGATCACCTCTGGTCGCGGTGAGCCGGCGCTCGCGTCGAAGGAAGGCGATGAGCAGGACGGCCGCTGGTAGGCCGAGCAGGGCGAGGCGCCCGTCGTGCACGCTGTCGTACTGGACGGCAGCGAACATGACGCAGAACGTGGCCGCGCCGAGAAGCGCGGCGCCTGTGATGTCGAGCCGGTGGCGAGTGCGGCGCTGATCCGTCGGTAGCAGCCGTCGGGCCAGCAGCATGACCACGACGCCCACCGGGATGTTGACGAAGAAGACGAGTCGCCAACCAAAGTGCGGCCCACCGAGGGCGATCAAGGCACCGCCGACGAGCGGGCCGAGCGCCGTTCCCACCCCGACGTTCGTGCCGAGCACGCCGAAGGCCCGACCCCGTTCGTTGCTGGGAAACAGCTGCTGCACGAAGCCGGAGACCTGCGGATTGATCAGCCCACTCGCCAGTCCCTGCAGGACGCGAGTAGCGATGAGGACGTTGGCGGTCGGCGCCAGGCCGGCCAGCAGGCTGGTGACGGCGAAGCTGCCGACTCCGACCTGGAAGAGCAACCGGCGCCCGTAGTCGTCGCCCAGCCGGCCGCCCAGGACGGGTACGAGGCCGAACGCGAGGGTGTATCCGCTGACGACCCACTGCAGCTGGGAGGGCGACGCACCGGTCGCCCGCGCGATCGACGGCAACGCGACGTTCGTGACGCTCACGTCCAGCAATGTCATGAACAGCGCCGCACAGCAAATGATCAGGGCAAGCCAGCGGCGCGGGTCGAGTTCGTCCTCCGCGCCGTCCACCACGTCTCGGAGCCTAGGGACCGCGGTTCTACCGTGGCGCCGTCCACGGCTCACGGGCGCCGGACGCGAGGTGGGTGGCGATGCCGACGGTCAGGATGATGACCAGCCCGAGCCCGAGCGCTGCGGCGACCGTGACGTACCGGATGAGCAGGCCGCCGGAGACGACTCCGATCACGAAGGCCAGGAGGGCAAGTCCGCGGCGTAGGACCGCGGGGTCCCTGCGGCCGCGGCCGCGCTCGGTCAGGACGCCGGTGATCGTCATGGTCAGCACGACCGTCAGCAGGTCGGGCACCTTCAGGTACCGGATGAGGGCCAGCTGGCTGCCCATCGATACGGCCAGCAGAACGGTGATTGCCGTCCGGACCGCGGTGGACAGGTGGTCGCCGGCCAGCACGGCCAGAACCGTGACCGGGATCGCGCACACGGCCTTGACGCCGGTGACGTTGCGCAACGCGCGTCCGCGGTGTGCCTGAGCGCCGCGGCACGCCTGGGCGCCGATAAGGACGCCGACGACGAACGCTCCGAGCGACACCGCGGGTGCCCAGATCGAGAAGCCGCCTACACCGGCGAATCCCAAACCGATGAAGACCAGATTGCCGGTCATGGCGGCCACGAATACGTGGTTGAGCGCGAGGATGCTCGTCGCATCGACGATGCCGGCCAGCACGGTCAATCCGAGCAACTTCGTCGGCAGCGGTCCGTCGCGGTCGTCGACGAACGCGTCGCGCAGCGCACGACCGACCGTCGATCCCGACTCGGTTCCAGATTTTTGCGCCGTCCGCTCCGCCGTCACACCGTCATGCTGCTGGACGGCCGGCCCGCACGGGAAGTGAACGAGTCAGGGTCACCGGGGTAGGAGAGAATATCGGCGTGGCGGCCTCCGAAGGCACGGCAGCCCTCGACGAGCGCACGGCTGGGCCGGGGCTCCGGCCCTTGCTCGCCGTGTGCTGCGGCTATTTCATGGTCATCCTCGACGTGACGATCGTGAACGTGGCGGCCCCCGCGATCGGTCGAGACCTGGGCGCGTCCCTCACCGACCTGCAATGGGTCGTCGACGGCTACACGGTCGCATTTGCCGGCTTCCTGCTGCTGGGCGGCGCGTTGGGCGATCGGTGGGGCCACCGCCGGGTGTTCTGTTCTGGCGTGGTCGTCTTCACCGTCGCGTCCCTCGGCTGCGTGATCGCGCCGGGAGTCATCGTCCTGACCGCGTTTCGACTGCTCGAAGGCTGCGGGGCGGCGCTGCTCGTACCGGGCTCGCTGGCGTTGTTGCAGCAGGTTTACGTCACGGCGGCGGCTCGGGCGCGGGCCTTCGGGCTGTGGGGCGCGATCGCCGGTGTCGCGGCGACAGCGGGTCCGCTCGTGGGTGGCGTTCTCACCAACACGGTGGGGTGGCGTTGGGTGTTCGCGATCAACCTGCCGGTCGGCGTGCTGTGTCTGGTGTTCACGATGGCCACGGTCGGGCCGTCCGCGCGTGACGCCACGCGGGTCATCGACTGGTTCGGGCAGGCGACCGTCGTGGTCACCGTGGCCGGGGTGATCGCCGCCCTCAACGAGGTCGGGCGGCAGGGCATCGGGGGGCCGGCCGTGATCGGCGGCGTACTGGTGGCCGCGGTGGCGGCGACAGCCCTGGTGTTGCGCGAACGCTTCGGTGCTCATCCACCTTTGCCGCGAACGATGTTGCGGTCTCGACCGTTGACCGGTGGCACCGTCATCGGCTTGATCTTCAACTTCGGTTTCTACGGGATGATCTTCGCGGCCAGCGTGTACTTCCAGCAGTACCGGCACTACAGCGCGACCGTCGCTGGTCTCGCGCTCCTGCCGGCCGTGGCCGTGACCATGGTCGCCTCCGTGCTGTCCGGGCGGCTCTCCGCTCGCTACCCGCACCGGCGACTCATGCTCATCGGTCTGCTGACCGCGTGCGCCGGCCTGACGCTGTGGGCGGTGGTCGGCGACGCCCCCAGCTACGCCGTGCTCGTGCTGGCCATGCTGGGATGCGGCTTCGGGACGTCGTTCACCCTGACCGGAGCGACGTCGACCGTGATGGGCGCCGCTCCGAGCGGGTACGCCGGGACGGCGTCCGCCACGCTCAACACCGCTCGACAGACCGGTTCGGCGGCCGGTGTGGCCATCAGCGGCTCACTCGTCGCGGCGCTCGGATTGACCACGGGAGTGCCGACGTTCATGGCCGTCGGGGCTGCGGGCTACCTGATCGGCGCGGCCATCGCGGTGGTGTGCGTGCCCGCCGGCCAGTCTCGTCCGCGCCGGCAGGTCATGGCCGCCGAAGCCTGACCGAGCGGTCTTTCGCCGACCGATCGCGAGGGACGGTTATCCACAGGGCGTAGGGGGCCGATTTCGCGTAGTGATCGCTGAGCGATAGCCTCTGCCGTCAACGCGGGGAGCGGCAGCCGCCGGCCCGAACGGGGAGTCCACAGTGGCGTCAGGGCCGGCGATCGTCGAGGACGAGGTGCGCGAGCTCGTACGCCGGCGCGGCATCGACCCGGTGGCCGAGGCGCCCGCGGTGCGCCGGCTGGTGGACGAAGTGATCGGCGACTACCTCGACCGTGCGGTGACGGCCACGATGCCGCCGTTGGGTGACACGTCCGGCGTCGCACGTCGAGTGTTGGATGCCGTCTCCGGCTTCGGTCCGCTGCAGCCGTATCTCGACGACCCTGCCGTCGAAGAGATCTGGATCAACGAGCCCGGTCGGGTCTTCGTGGCCCGGCGCGGCCGGTCAGAGCTCACGACGCTGATCCTGACCGCCGAGGTCGTCGCCGATCTGGTCGAACGCATGTTGCGTACGTCCGGGCGTCGGGTCGACCTGTCTACGCCATTCGTTGACGCCATGCTCCCGGACGGGTCGCGGCTCCATGTCGTGATTCCCCAGATCACCCGGCAACACATGGCGGTCAACATCCGCAAGTTCGTGCTCGGCTTGCATTCGTTGCCCGAGCTGGTGGCTGTCGGCTCGCTGACCGAGCACGCCGCACGCTTCCTCGAGGCGGCGGTGATCGCGGGGCTGAACGTCCTGGTATCCGGCGGGACGCAGGCCGGAAAGACGACACTGCTCAACGCACTGTGCGCGGCCATTCCGGCGCGGGAGCGGGTGGTCACGGTCGAAGAGGTCTTCGAACTGCAGGTCAGCCAACCGGACGTCGTCGCCATGCAGACTCGTCAACCGAACCTGGAAGGCAACGGCGACATCCCGCTGCGCCGGCTGGTCAAGGAAGCCCTACGCATGCGACCGAGCCGGCTGATCGTCGGCGAGGTTCGGCAGGAGGAGTGCCTCGACCTTCTCATCGCTCTCAACTCTGGGCTACCCGGGATGTGCAGCTTGCACGCCAATTCCGCCCGCGAGGCTCTGATCAAGATGTGCACGCTGCCGTTGCTTGCCGGCGAGAACGTCTCCGCAGCGTTCGTTGTGCCGACGGTGGCGATGAGCGTCGACCTAGTCGTGCATCTCGACAACGGCGTCGGCGGACATCGACGAGTGCGGGAGATCGTCGCCGTCTCCGGCCGGGTCGAAGGCGACGTCATCGAGACCGGCGACATCTTCACGACCCGCCAGGGCCGTCTAGTGCGCGCGGACGGTTACCCGCCACATCGCGAGCGATTCGAGAACGCGGAATTGGATCTCGTCGCTCTCCTGGCCGAGGACTGACGTGGGCGCGCTCGTCGGACTCATGCTGGGTACGGGGCTGCTGCTCATCTGGCGGAGCGTGTCCGGTGACGCCGAGCGGACGTCCAGAAATCTCAGCCGATGGCAGCAAGGTCGTCGAGAGTTGTTGCGACAGGCGGGTGTCGACGGCGTCGGCCCGACGCAACTGTTCGCCGCTCAGGTCGGATGCGCCGTGATCGCTAGCCTCATCGTGCTGCTCGTGACGTCGACAGTGGCGATCGCCGGGTGCTTCGCGCTGTTCGCGTTCTTCGCCCCGGTGGTGGTCGTCCGCCGCGTGCGACGACGGCGTCAGGTGCTGCTGCGTGAGCTGTGGCCTGAAGCCGTCGACAACCTGGCATCGGCCGTCCGTGCCGGGCTGTCCCTACCCGAGGGCTTGGCCGGTCTGGCCGTACGGGGTCCCGAGCCGTTACGTGCGCCGTTCGGTCGCTTCGGCACGGCGTACCGATCCAGCGGCCGATTCGGTGAGTGCCTCGATGCACTCAAGGACGATCTGGCCGACCCGGTCGGTGATCGCGTGTGCGAGACCATGCGCGTCGCACGTGAGGTCGGCGGCAGCGATCTGGGCACCGTGTTACGTGCCCTATCCGAGCTACTACGTGCCGACGCCCGCACGCGCGCGGAGCTCGAGACCCGACAGGGATGGGTGGTCAACGCCGCGCGACTGGCGGTGGCAGCGCCGTGGGTGGTGCTTCTGTTGCTCGGCACGCAGTCGACGACCTTGCGCGCATACGACTCCGCCGGTGGTGTGCTCCTGCTCGTCATCGGTGGCGCGGTCTGCGTCGCGGCGTATCGGATCATGCTGCAGATTGGGCGCCTGCCCGAAGAGCGCCGAGTGTTGCGATGAACGCCGCGGTGACCGGGGGCGCCCTCGGGCTGATGTTCGCGACTGGTGTGATCGTGGCTGTCCGTGCCGCGCCCCCGATGCGTCCCATTCGCCTGGTCGATCGCATCGCGCCCTACCTCGGCGACAACCCAGCGCCGTCCAGGTTGATCGAGCGTCCGGCGGCGTCGTCCGTGCCCTTCGTCGTCGTTCGCCGTCTGTTCGGTCCGTTGCTGGGTGAGCTTCTGACTCGACTCGATCGCATGATCGGTGGCAGCACGTCGGTCCGGCGAAGGTTGGGCGGTCTCGGCCGGCGGATGACCGTTGAGGAGTTTCGCCTCGAACAGGTCGTGTGGGGCGCGGCCGGCATGCTCTCGGCGGGTGTGGTGATCACATTGCTCGGCTGGGCGCGCGGCGGCGTCGACGTGCCGCTGGCGATCGGGTCGGCGCTGCTCGGTGGCGCGACCGGTGTGTTGGCCCGAGACTGGTGGCTCAGCCATGAGGTGCGTCGGCGCGAGACCGCCATGCTCGCTGAGTTTCCCGTCTTCGCGGACCTGCTGGCCCTTTCAGTTATTGCCGGCGAATCCCCGATCGAAGCGCTGCAACGCGTGTGTCGCCTGACCGGTGGTGAGCTCGCTCGGGACCTGCAGGTCGCTCTGGACGAAGCTCGGTCGGGCGTATCGCTGACGAAGGCATTGGGCGCGCTGGCCGACCGCACCACGCTCGAAGCGCTCGCGCGATTCATCGACGGTCTGGTCGTGGCGATCGAGCGCGGCACA
Organism: uncultured Jatrophihabitantaceae bacterium; assembly: GCA_964245745.1. Taxonomy (GTDB): domain Bacteria; phylum Actinomycetota; class Actinomycetes; order Mycobacteriales; family Jatrophihabitantaceae; genus CAXTNQ01. The sequence continues at coordinate 6,580 of CAXTNQ010000005.1, read as the reverse complement.
CCGCTGGCTGACGTCTTGCGGGCGCAGTCGGCCGACGTCCGCGAGGCGGGCAAGCGTGCGCTGCTCGAGGCCGGCGGTCGCAAGGAAATCTCGATGATGATGCCGGTCGTGTTCATGATCTTGCCGGTGACGGTGTTGTTCGCTCTCTATCCCGGCCTGTTGACCCTCGTATCGCTGACGCATTGAGGAGGACCTACCCATGTCGATCGATCTCGCCCGGCTCACGTCGGTGTGGCTCGTGGCGATCTACGCCCGGGCCCGTGGACGTGAGCCGGAGCGTGGCGACGTTCCAGGCTGGGTCATGGTGACCGTGATGACGGCGGGACTTGTCGTGGTGATCTTTGCGCTGTTCCGTAACAAGATCACGACTGCGATCTCCGACGCCATCGACTCGGTCACCGGCAGCACGCGCTGACCATTCGTTGTGACAACGACGTGGCGGGAGCGGCGAGCGGCCCTGCGGTGCGTGCGTGATCGAGGCGCGGCGGTGGCCGAGTTCGCCATGATCGCGGGCTTGTTGGTCTTCCTACTCTTTGCCGTGCTGCAGGTCGCGCTCTACTTCTACGTACGCAACGTCGTATCGGCGAGCGCGGCCGATGGTGCGCGCTACGCGGCCAACGCTGGCGTGGAGAGCGGCGCCGGAGGGGTGCGAGCCACGAGTTTGATTCGCCGCGGGTTGAGCACCGGCGCGGCCCGCGACGTCCCGTGCACGGGTTCCGGCGGCGTCGACGGGCCAACGGGCATTTCGCTGGCGGTCGTGCGCTGCTCGGGCCACGTGCGCTCGGTGTTCGTGCCTCTCGGCGCCCTGCTCGCGATCGACGTGACGTCACGGTCGTTGAAGGAGAGCGCATCGTGAGCTGGCTGCGATCACGGCTGAGGCCGACCGGTGACCGGGGTAGCGCGATCGTCGAGTTCGTCTTCGTCGCTGTCCTGGTGCTCGTGCCTTTGGTCTATCTCATCGTGTCGGTCGCAACGGTGCAGCGCAGCCGGCTGGCCGTGACGCAGGCCGCTCGAGAGGCCGGACGCGCGTTCGCCACCGCGCCGTCCACGGACGCGGGACTGATTCGTGCCCAGGCGGCGATCCGGCTCGCGCTGCGGGATCAGCAGCTGGCTTCCGCGGATCTCCGGTACGTCGCCGCAGGTAGCGGCTGCGGATCTGCACCGGTCGCACCGGCACTCGAACCCGGCACGGTATTCGCAGTCTGCGTGAGCCGCGAGGTCAGCCTGCCCGGCGTCCCGACCCTGTTGTCGGGACGGGGAGTCACGACCGTCGGACGTTACGTCCTCCACGTCGACGACTACCGGACCGTGGCGCCGTGAGACGTCTCGAACCGGCCGACGACGGTTCGACGATCCCGTTGATCCTCGGGTTCTTCGTGGTAGCGCTGTCCCTGGTCGCGGGGTCGGTGGCTGCGGGGGACGCGTTCGTGCAGCAGCGCGATCTGCAAAGCGTGTGCGACGGCGCTGCCGCAGCCGCGGCGAGTTCGGCCGACCTGGCGAGGGCGCGGAGTACCGGCGATATCGGCGGGGACGCCTTGCGGTTGGCCAACGTGCAGGAGGCCGTCGACGGGTATCTCGACCGTGATCAAGGTCGGTCCGCGGTCCGGGTCGACGCTCAGCTCAGTGCCGACGCGCAGACGGTGTCGCTCGCCTGCGAGCAGCGTTCGAAGATCGCGTTTGGAACGCTGTTCGGCAAGGGAAACGGTGTCGATCATCACGTCACGTCGTCGGCCCGGGCGCCGGTGTCTTGATGATGTCGCGGCTACGTTTCCGCATTGTCGCCAGCGTGATTCTGTGCTTCGGGCTACTTGTTGCTGCCGGATGTAGCGGCGGGGGCGGGAGCCGCCCATCCACCTCAGCGTCGCTGACACCGTCGGCCGTCGCGACGACACGTCCGTCCTCGTCGGCCTCCATGGCCAGCCCGTCACGATCTGGACCGTTGACGTCCGGTCCCAATGTGCGGCCCGGAGAGCAACCACCTGTGCTCTCGGACGTTGCCAAGCAACACACCTCTGAAGGCGCTTTGGCTTTCGCCAGCTATTTCATCAAGGCGCTCGACTGGAGCCTGGCCACGACCGATCCGTACCTGCTGCAGGAGATCAGTGCGCCGACTTGCAAGAGTTGTGCCGAGCACATCAATGCCATCTTGGACTTAGACCGGCATGGAGGGGTCTTGATCGGCGGACGTCTTCAGCTGAATTCCGCTCGCCTGGTGTCAGGCAAGTTCAAGATCAGCTCGGAGTACCAGGTCGAGATAGACGTTAGTCAAGTCGCGCTACAGATTCAGGCGCCTACGACGATGTCCTCTGCGCCGGCTCAACGCTCGAAGAGCGTCCTCTTCTTGTCGTGGAACGGAACCGGCTGGACAGTCCTGGAGCAGGGAGTCGCGTGAGGACCGCTGGGCGTGCCCTTGTCTGTGCCGTCGCCGTGACGTTGTCAACACTGTCGTTGGAACCAGTGGCGTCATCGTTTGCCGAAGGTGGTTGCTCCTCAGTTGTCTCAGGAACCGTCGGAGCAGGGGGCTTCGGTGCTGGCGCCTCTCAAGATTGTGGTGCCGTCTTGGCCGACCAAATGGCCCGTGCCGACACGCGTAGGTTTACCGGCCCTCCTACTCAGACGCTGAACTGTGGGGCGCCGTCTACTGCGCAGCACTTGGCCGCCTCGCCCAATCACTTCTGCTCGGACGTGCAGGCCCAGTGCGCGGCAACGCCCGCCGCCCAGCCGGCTGATCCGAAGATCACGACCTTGGCCTACCTGCAGCAGAACCCGACCGGCGGTTGGCAACTCAACGGCTTCAACTGTGCGGCCGGTCCGGGTGTGACCCCACCGCCGACGGTGACACCCTTCGACGCATACGCCCAGATCGTCAAGCTGGTCCCAACGACGCTCATCGGCGCCGCGCCGGGACGCGGGCAGACGCTGGTCAACATTCAAACGATCTTCTGGGTCGACACGGCCGCCGACCAGAACCTCGGCACGGTGACGCTGCTGGGACATCAGGTCGGGCTTCGCATCCACGCTCGCGGCGTGCAGTGGGATTTCGGCGACGGACAGGTAGGTACCGCTAACGATCTCGGTCGTCCCTACAACAGTGCGGACGGCTGCTCGAGCCCGCAGTGTCCCGGCTATTTCGGCCACGAGTACACCCGCACCGGCCAACTGAGCGTGCGCGCCGCCGTCACTTGGAACGGCCAGTTCACGGTCGACGGCGGTCCGTGGCGCGACGTCGCCAATCCCGCGAATGGTGCCACCACCGTCACCGGGCCGACCGCGGCTACAGCCGTCCGCGTCCTGCAGGCCCGCGGCGTGCTGGTCCCGGATCAGTGAGCCCAAGGGTCTGGGGTTAGTGGGTTGATCTCGCTGCGAAGCGACGGGACGGGCGCGGCCGGCGTCGAATGCGGCGCGCCCCGTCTCGTCAGGCCCTCAGTGCGTCAGTGCCTCGCGACCGTCGCGAGTCGCCCGGCCCGCGAGGAACCGCACATGTCGTGTCCGCGCCGTCGCCGGCTTTGCGATGCGGCAGTGTGCCCGTCGCGAGGTACGCCGCGATCTGATCGTCCAGGCACGCGTCCCCGTACAGCAAGTTGGCGCGTGAGGAACCGCCCGGCAGGGCAATGAGGCTGGATGTGGGGAAGAGGCGCCGGACCTCGAGGCTGCCGGAGTACGGCGTCGCCGCGTCCAGGGTCTCGTCGATCAGCAGGGCGCTGGTCACCTTGCTGCCGTCGATCCGAATCGGCGTGTGCGCCGGGGCCGCCCAGAACTGGCACGGTTCGTTGAACCAGGCGTTCGACCACGTCTCGTACGGAGCCTGGGCGAACACCCGCCAGCTGTCCGCCAACACCTGCCCAGGCTGCGCGGGAACTGGACATCGGTGCACTGCACGGCGTTGTACACCGCGAAGCCGTTGTCGTCGCCCGGACCCTGGGCGTCGATGTAGGCGGCTTCGACCGCTTGACGTCGTGCTGATGTACGTACGCCGAGAAGGTGTCGGCCAGGTCGAGCCACGTCGACTGGTAGTAGCCGGCGTACAGGAAGGCGTCGACCCATTCCGCACCTCCTCGGCCTCGACACCGCCGACGCCCTGCTGCTGAACCATCCACACGGAATCGTCTACGAGATCGACGGCGCGGCCGCAGTGGCCCGCGTTCACGGCATGAACAACCGGCCCCGCACAGCAGCCGCTAGCCGTTGGCCCTGTGGGACTAGTGACGGACGCCGCACCCTAGACGACAGAGGCGCCGGTACCGGATCGGCCAGTCTTGAGGAACTCCTACGATCTGCGGTGACGTCCCGGGCCGAGCCGGACCAGCGCTGAAGCCTAGGACGTACGACAGCCACACCGGGACCGGAGGAACCGATGAGATTCCTGATGCTGGTTTGCCGCGACGAATCGGTCCCGTTCGGCTCAGAAGATCGCGCGACGATCGGGTCGCAGGTTCAGGCCTGGGTGTCCGAAATGGAGGCGCGTGGCGTGCGCCTGCACGGCGACGTCCTAGCACAGATCGACGCAACCACGACTGTCCGTGTGCGCGACGGCAAAACTCAGATCGACCACACGCCACCCCTGGAGGCGACGCCGGCGTCCGGCTTCAACCTATTGAACTGTGCCGACGTCGACGAAGCGATCGAAGTCTCAGCGAAGCATCCCATCGCCCGGTTCGGCCTCATCCAACTGAGGCCAATTGTGGAGAACTAAGAACGCACGAACCGAGCCAGTCAGCGATTGGCCTACGGACGCCGTTGACGCTCCGCTGCTACCTATGGAGCGACTGACGTACCGCCGCTGGCACGGCGTCTCGACCGCCCGCAGGTTGTAGTGCTGCCTGACGCCCGCCACCGCTTTGGCCTCGGACGGGTTGGCGACGGCGCGGACTTCGGCGCGGTTGCGGGTCACGGTGAAGGTGACGGGTACGTCGGCGTGGGCGGGCTCGCGGTCGATGTCGTGAACCAGATCCGAGTCCGACAACGGTTACCTATCGGGTGAGGGGGGTCTCGACGGTGAGCCGGTGGAGCTTGTCGGGGTTGCGGACAGCGAAGACTCGGCTGATCCGGCCGGCCTCGAAGGCGAAGCCGATCACAGTGTCGACGGCGCCGTCTATGAGAACGCGGGCACCCGGGGCGCCATTGACCAGGACCGGCTCAACGACAGCGGTCGGGACGACCCGCGCGAACCCGCCGAGCAGGTTGACGATCTTCTTCGCACCCTCCACGGGCTGGCGTAGCGCGGCCACCACGCCACCGCCGTCTGCGATGGCGACCGCGTCGGGCGCGAGGACGTCCATCAGCCCCTGCAGGTCGCCAGTCCGCAGCGCCGCGAGGAAGCGGTCGACTGCAGACTGCTGCTCGGCGCGGTCGACCGCCACCCGCGGATGCCGCGCCGCGATGTGCGATCGTGCCCGGTGCGCGATCTGACGGACGGCCGCCGCCGACTTATCGGTCGTAGCCGCGATCTCGTCGAACGGCAAATCGAAGACCTCGCGTAGCACGAACACCGCCCGCTCCGTCGGCGTCAGCGTCTCGAGCACCGTCAGCATCGCGATCGACACGCTCTCGGCCAGCTCGACGTCATCGGCCACGTCCGGTGTGGTCAGCAGCGGTTCGGGCAGCCACGCGCCGACGTACTCCTCCTTGCGGCGGGCCAGCGTCCGCAGCCGGTTCAGCGACTGCCGGCTGACGATCCGCACCAGGTACGCCCGCGGATCGGCCACCGGGGCGCGTCCTTGCGGGCCGATCCCGTCCCACCGCAGCCACGTCTCCTGAACCATGTCCTCGGCGTCGGCCGCCGAGCCGAGCAGCTCATAGGCGACGGTGAACAGCAGGCTGCGGTGGACGACGAACGGGTCGTCCGTCATGCCGGGGAGTGTAGGGACGGCGTCGCCAAGGGCTTGAGGTCACACGACGCCGCGTACCCCTCCGACTCGATTCCGAGCGCCACGTTGCCTCGGGAGTTCATGTTGGCTAGCGCGGCAAATGCGGTCAGCTCGACCAGGGCCGCCTCCCCGAGCTGCTCAAGCAGCTCAGCGACCATCCCGTCCGTCACGGTCGGAGGGGTTTGGGTCATCGCCTCGGCGTAGCCCATCACCGCACGCTCCAGCGGCGTAAACACGACCGACTCGCGCCAGCGCGGCACCTCACGGGCCTTATCCCATCGAGGTGCTCGTTGAACGCCTGGAAGTAGCCGAAGTCCAAACACCAACTGCAGCCGACCTGCGCTGAGACAGCCATGTGGGCAAACGACTTCAGGCTGACGTCACACGCGTCCCACTTCTGAGCTTTAGCGCCGATACGCATGGTGGCCCTGAGCACCGCGCGGTTATGCCAGTACACGCCCAGCGGCTCCGGCACGCGGCCGAGCAGCTTCGTGCTGAACCTCTTCACCAGTGCGCCGTAAAGGCCGGTGATCTCTGCCTTCGGGATTCGAGTGGTACCCATCTCGCGCTCCTCAAGAGTCGGTGTCGACATCAAGACACCGGCCCACCGCCGAATGTGACAGCTGGGCGACCAAGAAACATCGTCGACGTTCCGTCAACGGCGCCATCCACCCACCTCGCACCGGACTGACCGACGTCGTGACCGGTCAACG
>CAXTNQ010000004.1:34917-39495 GCA_964245745.1 uncultured Jatrophihabitantaceae bacterium | reverse complement strand
ATTCCGGCACGGTCCAGATATCGCAACAGGCCGGTCTCCCACGCCAGATCAGCGTCGCTACGTTGGCCGAGACGACCGACCGCGACGCGGCCGCCGATCCGCACGCTCCACACCTCGTTGACGTCCGCTCCGCCGGTGATCGGTTCAACGCGAACGACGTCGTCACCCCACTGCTCGAGTGCCTCCCAGTCACGCGCACATCCTCGCGGAGCGGCACGAACGAACCGGTTAAGTGAGACGCCGTAGACCCGGTTCGACCGTACGAACTAGACAAGCCGTAGCAGAAACGATGCCGTCACGGGTGGCGCCGAGCGATTCGGCGGTGTGTTCCCGATCGTTTGCCGGTAGGTGCAGCGACGGGTAGACCAGGGCGGTGGTGGCAGCCAGCGAAGGTGGATTGACGAGCCGTCCCAGCCGAAGCTCCGGCGTGGATCCGTGGCCGCCGGGTCTGAGGCCGATCGGCGGGGGGCTGGTCATGGTCCCGGATCGTTCACCACCCCGCGCGCTCGTCGTCTACTTCCACGGCGCAGAGGGCGCCGCGTCCGGCGGTTTGCGGCTATGGCAGGACCTGTCTCGCGAGGTCGGGTTGCTGGTGCTGCTGCCGGACGCGCTGGGCCGAACGTGGGACCTCATCGCCGGCAAGCTCGGCCCGGATGTTGCGCGCATCGATCACCAGCTCACGGAGGTCTTCGCTCGCTATTCGCCCGCACACGTCGCGCTGTCCGGGTTCTCTGACGGCGCCTCGTACGCCCTGTCTATCGGGCTAGCCAACGGAGACCTGGTCGAGCAGGTGCTCGCCTTCTCGCCCGGATTTCTGGCCCCACCGCGTCGCGTCGGCCGGCCCCGCGTCTGGCTGAGCCACGGCACCGCCGACCCGGTGCTGCCGATCGACGTGTGTGGTCGGCGGGTGGCACGAACGCTGCAGCAGGAGCGATACCCGGTCGAGTTCGTCGAGTTCGTCGAGTTCGCCGGCGGACACGTCGTCACACCCGACCTGGCCCGGGCGGGCGTCCTCGCGTGGCTCGGTACGCCCGACGGCTCGAATTCTGCACGACGAATTGGCCGATGACGACATGGCGCCACCAACGCGCATCTGGCGTCCGTCCGTCGCTCGGGACGACGCTCAGGGGTCGTCCCGAGCCCGTTCAGTCGAATGCACTGAGCCCTACCTGAGCCGTCGGCTCGGCGTCAACGTCGGTGTCTTGTCGCTCGCCGCGGTCGAAGCTCCGGCTCCGCTACCCCGACGACCATGATGTGAGCGTTCAGAATGGGATGCGTCCGTGGCGGTCGTAGAACTCGCCGGTCGGGCCGTCGGGTCGAACGGTGGCCAGGGTGACGGTGGCGTCCGTGCCTTCGGTGACCGTCTGGTGGCCGCTGTGCCGGTTGAACTCGGTGGCGGTGTATCCGGGGTCCGACGCGTTGACCCGCATGTGGGGCAGGTTCTTCGCATACTGCACGGTGAGGGTGACGACGGCCGCCTTGGACGCCGCGTAGGGCACGGCTAGGACTGGATATTCGTCGTGGGCCGGGTCTTGCAGGTACCGCGGCCAGCCGACGCCCGAGGCCACGTTCACGATCACCGGATTCGATGAGCGCTCTAGTAGCGGCAGTGCCGCCTGGGTCATCCGCACCATGCCGACGACATTCGTGTCGAGCACGGTGATCATGCTGTCCGCGTCGAGGTCGGCTACGTCGTAGGAGGTACCGAGGATGCCGGCGTTGTTGACGAGGACGTCGAGTTCGCGCAGGTCAGAGACCGCGGCCTCGACCGAAGCACCGTCGGTGACGTCGAGGCGGATGACGTGGGCGCCGAGGGCGCGAGCGGCGTCCCCGCTGGCCGGGTCGCGCATCCCCGCGTAGACGGTGTGACCGGCCGCGATGAGGCGACGGGCGGTCTCCAGGCCAAGGCTGCGATTGGCTCCGGTGATCAACGTGATGGTCATGCCTTCACCGTGCGCCGAGATCAGCGGTGCTGCGTAGGCACTGCCAGTACTACCCGGTCGCACGGACGTCCCGTCAGGATGGAGGCATGAGCAGCGCGTTCGCGGAAGTGCTCCGCGCCTGGCGCGACCGCGTGCACCCCGACGAGGTGGGGCTGGCGGCCGGATCGGGTCGGCGGGCACCCGGACTGCGGCGCGAGGAACTCGCCGCGCTCGCCGGCGTGAGCGTCGAGTACCTCGTCCGGCTTGAGCAGGGCCGGGCCCGGCACCCCTCGCCGCAGGTCCTCGGCGCGCTCGCCCGCGCGCTGCGGCTCAGCGAGGAGGAGCGTGACCACCTCTACCGCGTGGGCGACGCGGCTGTGCCCTCCACCGGTTGGGTGCCGCAGTACGTCCCGCCGGGTGTCCAGCGCATGATCGACCGGCTCGCAGATGTCCCCCTCGGGGTGCATTCCGCCAGCTGGGATCTGCTGCAGTGGAACCCGCTCTGGGCGGCGCTCACCGGCGATCCGTCCGGGCTGCGCGGGCTCGAACGCAACGTCGCGTGGCGCCACTTCATCGCCGGCCCCAGCGTCATCGACTTCGATGACCAGCACGCCGAAGAGTTCTCCAGCGACCTCGCCGCGGACCTCCGCGAGGCGGTCGGCCGGTACCCGAACGATCCCGGGCTCGCGACACTCATCAGCCGACTGCAGGCCGAATCAGCAGACTTCGCAAGACATTGGCGCGAAACACGCGTCGCCCGTCACCGATCCAGCCGCAAGACCGCCACCGCAACGCCCGTCGGCGCCATCACCATCGACTGCGACGTACTGACCGTCCCCGGCAGCGACCTGCGCCTGGTCATCTACACCACCGTCCCCGGCTCGAACGACGCCTCCAAACTCGAACTACTCAGAACCGTCGGCATTCAAGCCCTCACCTGAGGCAACAGCCCGACACGCCGACAGGTGCGATCGACTTGCCGACGACGCCGCTGTGCCGGGCCATTCTCGATCTTGTCGTGTCGAAAGTGCCGACGCCGGTCGCGCATCACAGCGTCCGCAGCTTCCTGTTCGCTCGATCGCTTGCGCGCCACCACGGCGCCGACCTCGACTTGGAGCTGCTGTTCTCCGCGTGCATTCTGCACGACGTGGGGCTCTCATCCTTCGGTGACCGTGGGCAACGCTTCGAGATCGACGGCGACGACGTTGCTGCGGAATTCCTCGCCGCACATGGCGTCGCACGTCCGGGCGTCGACGCAGTGTGGGATGCGATCGCCCTGCACAGCTCCGCCCAAATCGCCGCACGACGTAGCGCGCTGTGCGCGTTCACGCAGGCGGGAGCGTGGGACTTCAGCGGCGCCGGCACCGACGCCGTCGTCAGTTACGCGCAGGCCACGGAGATCCATCGGGCGTTCCCACGCACCGGCATGGCTCGCGCGCTCGCGGACGTCATCACCCAGCAGGCCCACGGCCGGCCGGACAAGGCTCCTCGCTACGCGCTGGCCGACGCGCTTGTCCAGGAACGAGCCGCCCCGGGCGGCCTGACCCGCATGGAGCAGGACGAACCGCACTCCCGCTGGGCACGATTCCCGATCGAGGCAAGCTGTCCGCCGCCGCCGGATGGACACGGCACCTGAGTCGCCTGCCCGACCGTACCGACAGAGGAAGGCGTTGAGTGGAAATTCAGGGTTTGGTCGTCGCGATCACCGGCGCGAGCACCGGCATTGGTGCTACCACGGCCCGCCACCTTGCCGCGCAGGGCGCACACGTGGTGCTCGGTGCCCGCCGTAAGGACGCCTTGACGCGCATCGTCGCCGACATCCACGCCGACGGAGGACGCGCCGCCGCCTGCCCGGTCGACGTCACCCAACCCGAAGACGTCGCCCAGTTGGTCGCGCTCGCCGTAAGGGAGTTCGGTCGCCTCGATGCGTTCGTCGCCAACGCAGGAGTCGCCACCGTTGCCCCGCTGCGCGACGGCACGCTCTCCGACTGGAACGCCATGATCGACGTCAACCTGCGCGGAGTGCTGCACGGCATCGCCGCAGCGCTACCGACGTTCACCGCCCAACGATCCGGCCACTTCATCACCGTCACATCGACGGCAGCAGCGAAATGGGTTGCCGGGCAAGGGGTGTATGCCGCCACCAAAGCTGGCGTTCGGGCGCTGTGCGAGGTGCTACGTCAGGAAGTCGGACCCCAGATCCGCGCGACCATGATCTGTCCAGGAGCGACCGATACCCAGTTCGCGACCGACCCGCACCTGAGCCAGCAGCTGGGCCCCATCGCCATGAGGCCCGACGCCGTTGCCCAGGCGATCGCCTACGCGCTCACCCAGCCGGCCGACGTCAACATCGGCGAAATCGTACTGCGTTCCGCCGCTCAGCCCTGAGCTCGTCCCTATGGGCTGGCCAGCCCGTGACTCCGTGCGACGTCAACGTGACAGTTGAGCTGGGACACTCTGGCGGTGGCTTTGCTCCATCGCGCGACGATCACGCCCTCCAAAGGCGATCTTGTCCAAGCTTGGCTTCCGAGTCGGCCGTGGGCCCCACCCGGGCGAATCACCTCCGGCGTCTCGTATCGCCTCGATGATCCTGCCGGCGAAGTCGGGATGGAGGCGTTCCTGCTCACGGACGCCGGCGGATACACCGTTCACGTTC
>CAXTNQ010000004.1:31521-34907 GCA_964245745.1 uncultured Jatrophihabitantaceae bacterium | reverse complement strand
GCCGAAGTTTCCGGGCCTGGAAGCTTGGCGGCAGGCGTTGGAAGCAGGCGAGCAACATCTGCTTGGGACGATGGAGCACTCCGTTTTGGGTACCCGCTGGGTGTACGACGGATGCGGGGACCCGGTATGGGCGGACACTCTGGCATCGACGATCTTGACCGGCGGAGCGCAGGCCGAGGAATTGGTGGACTCCGGCGAGAGACTTGAGCGGCGCGAGCCGCAGGTGCGGGTCAAAGGCAGCGGACGTCCCGGACCAGCCGTTGTCCCGGTCCGGACGCAACACATCAGCGATGATCGGGAGACCACGACGATTCGCTGTGATCTCGGGGAATTGGTCGTGGTGCGTTGCGTCGGCGCGGATCCGCACTGTGCCCTCACCCTGACAGCAACCTGGGGTGCACGCACAGATGGTGTTCGGCTCGCCGGCCTTCGCCTGGACTGACCCTGCACCTCGTCCGTGCTGTACCGCGTCGCGGCGCTGCCTACTACTACGCTTCGCGACCACGCCCACAAGTCCGACGGTGGCGTTCTCGAGCTGAGGAGTCCTGCGAATGACGTCCAAGGGTTTGCTGAACTCACTCAGCGAAGAGGAGTGGATGCTCGTCACGTCCACCGAGCGCGCCGCACTGGCCGACCTTGACGAGGATGAGCTGGTCGAGCTGCATACCCGCGTGCGCCGCGCACGCACGAGGTATGTGAAGCAGTACCGCCGCGGAGCCAGCGCGCGCATCCCCGCCGCCGGCGGTCGCGGTAAGGCACGGCCGCAGAACCGTCGCGCCGCCGACAAGGCGGAGCTGTTCGAGGACGCACTGGCCCGAGTGAGTTCGGCGCTCGCGGCGGTGGCACGGCGAAGCGCCGCCGAGTTGCGCACCGAGCGGTTGGCGGTAGCACGTGCGAACCGTGGCAGCGGTCCAGGGTCCGAGAGTCAGGACGTGTCTGGCGTAGGACGCACCTCGCAGGCGAAGGGACGGGAGGCGTCAACCAGGACGCCGAGCGCTCGCAAGAAGGTCGCGTCGACGCAGGCGACGGGTGCGCGGCGGCAGGCCAAGCGCGACAACCGGTAGGCGCATCGGTGCGCTGAGCTGGCAGCAGGCAAAAGCCGAGCGGCTGATCTACTTCGATCGGCGACCGACGAGGTGGAAAACCCGGCTCAGCTGGCGGTAAGGATCGCGCACGCTGGCCTGCAGCTCGACCTCGGCGACTGCCGGAACGTCAGTCTCGATCGGCAGCTCCATCCAATCGGTGAACAGCCATACGCCGTACCAGGCTTCAGGTCGAACATCGTTGCCGCGTAGCAGCTCCGACAGCTCTTCGACGGTGTCCGCGCGGGTGTCCTTGCCGAGTACTCCCATCTCCGAGGTGGCGTCGAACGCGGCCAGCGCGTCAGCCCATCGCTGCTCAAGCGCAGGCCGGACCGCCAGCGTCTTGGCGTTCAGCGCCATCACCGACGCCACGCCGCCCGGTTCCACGCACCCACACACCGCGCGCACGAGCGGTTCAGGGTCGGCCAGATACATCACCACGCCGTGACACAGGACCGCGCTGAACAACGCGCCGTCGGTCGCCACATCCGCGTCCTCACCCGACGCCTCGAGCAGTCGCACTCGACGCTGGACATCGTCTGGCTCGGCACCTACCCGTTCGGCAGCCTTGACGAGCATCGCGGGAGACGGATCAAGCACGGTCACGTCATAGCCGAGCCGAGCCAGCGGCAGCGACTGATGCGCAGCACCACCACCCACGTCCAACACCGTCGCCGGAGGCTCGGGCAGATGCCGCAGCAACTGCTGATGTAATACGAAGGTGCGAACCCGACCTTTGACCGACGCATACGCGCCTCCAACGAAGGAATCGGCCAGGTCCTCCCACGCATCCTCCGGCACCGGCTCAGTCTCGCAGTCACGGCCACAAAGTCATTGACCCGGAGCCGGCCTCGTCATCATCGCCGCCTGCATGTGCCAGTGGCCCGGTGCGAACGCTGCGCTGGACGGTCGGTGACGCCACGGTGCTGCGGATCGGGGAAGTCGACGCGAGCGCGGCACTGGACGGCCTGCTGTTGGACCTCGATCCGGCCGCAGTCGACGCCATGCCATGGTTGCGCCCCGACTTCGCGGACCCGGCGGGTCGGCTCCGTGGCGGGGTCCAAGCGTTCCTGATCTTGGTCGATGGCCACCGGATCCTGGTCGATCCAGGGATCGGTGAGAACAAGCGGCGTGAAGTGGTGCCGTCGTGGACCAACCTCCACACCGACTTCATCGCTCAACTGGTCGCTGCCGGCACCCAGCCGGAGACGTCGACGTCGTCGTCACGACTCATCTGCACTCTGACCACGTCGGGTGGACGACCCGACTCGTCAACGGCCGGTGGCAGCCGACCTTTCCGGCCGCGCGTCAAGAGATCAGCGCGGGTGAATCCGAGTACCTGGCCTCGACGCCGCCGGCTCAACTGCCCGATCAGCATGCCGGCTTCGCCAACTCCGTCCGTCCCGTTGCGGAACTCGGGGCTCGTCGAGCTGGTGGCTAATGATCACGAGGTCGTCCCCGGCGTCCGCTTCGTCCCCTCGCTGGGGCACACGCCCTACCACGTGAGCGTGCTGCTCGGATCCGGTACGAGCCGCGCCCTGATCACCGGCGACGTCGTTCATCACCCGTGCCAGCTCGCCTATCCCGAATGGGGCGCCGCCTCGGACGTCGAGCCCGTGCGCGCCCGTGCACCGAGGGAGGAACTGCTCGCCCGCTGTACCGACACCGACACGTTGGTCATCGGCTCTCACTTCCCCGACCCTGTCGCCGGCTTCATCCGCCGCGACGGCGCAGGCGTCCGCCTCGACGCCGCTACTACCGATGACCGCGCCCGGTGAGGATCCGCGCGAAGCGTTCGGCTGATGCTCCGGCGGTGGCCGGCCTCGCCATGGCGGCGCACGAGCTGGGTGGCCGAGGTCGACGGTCGAATCGTGGGACACGTGGCGTTGCATCGAGCCGATGGTGATCCGACGCTGCCGGTCGCGGTCCGCGCGTGCGGCCGGAACGCGGACGAGCTGGTCGTCCTCGCTCGACTCGTGGTGAGCCCGCACGTCCGAGGTCGGGGGTGGGGCGTAGCCCTGGTCGACGTCGCCGCCCGCACTGCTCAGTCCGCAGGGCAGCGCGTGGTTCTTGATGTCGTGCAGGATGCCGCTGCAGTCACGTTCTACGACAAGCTCGGATGGACGCGCATCGCGCCCTTGCGGCTACGTCTGGATGAAGCTCGCTTCCTCGACCTTTGGGTGTACCTCGGGCCCGACGTCGCACCGTCCTAGTCCGACCTCGCCGGCGGACCATAGCGGAAGCGGCGACACCGCCGCCAGGTCCACCGGCCGTCGCCGCGTCGTTACAGTGCCCGCGAGCACT
>CAXTNQ010000004.1:29114-31511 GCA_964245745.1 uncultured Jatrophihabitantaceae bacterium | reverse complement strand
AGTGCACACCGGCAGGCAGATCTGCGCCCACGCCTCGCGGCACCGCGAGGTACAGCTCGAGAGGAAAGCGGGCGCCGGCCGATCCCGCAGCGCGCAGCGGATAGTCAGGTCCGGTCCGGCGCAGCAGTATTCGGGTGACGCCCGCCGATAGGTACAGCAGCGGCGATACCGCCGCCAGGTCCACCGGCCGTCGCCGCGTCGTTACAGTGCCCGCGAGCACTTCGGCGGCTGGAGGCAACGGCGGCAACGTACGGGCCAGCGGGACGCGCGGCAGATCATCGGCGTAGTGCTTGAAGAAGCGAGGCAGGTGATCCGCATCGTTGCTGTCGAACGTCTGCACCAGCCGTTCGTCCGGCTGCGGCTCAAACCAGTCCTGGCCCGGCAGCAAGATCGTCAACCCGTGCAGGACGCGCGTCATACCCACGCACCGTACGACCAGGCCGACAGAGGGTTGACCTTGGAGTGCGGTCCGAGGTTTAGCGTCGGCGTATGGGTCACGAGGAGTCCAAGCTTTCGAAGCAGTTGACGGTGACCGCGCTGGCTCGACAGGTCGGTGTGCGTGCGGACACCATTCGCTACTACGACAAGACGGGCCTGCTGTCGCCGGCGGCGCGGACGGCGGCGGCATACCGGATGTACGACGACGCGGCGGTCGATCGTCTGCGGTTCATTCAGGGTGGCCAACGGCTCGGCCTGCGCTTACGGGAGATCCGCACGTTGCTCGACGTCCGCGACAGCGGCCGGTGTCCGTGCGCGACCGCCGAACCGCTGCTGCACAGCCGGATCGCCGAGCTCGACCGAGAGCTGGCGCGACTAATGGCGCTGCGGACGGAGTTGATGGCGATGACCGATGGACTGGCGACCGACTGCCCGGACCCAGAGCCGGGAACCTGGCTGCCACAGAGCAGCGCTACGACGGGCGAGACGGTTCCGTTGACCGCCAGCCCAGGGAACTGTTCGTGCTGCGACGACCCGCTGTGCGACGGCGCATGCTGCGGCAGCGGCTGCTGCTGACGCGCCGGACTCCTTCCGTTCTGACGTTATTTAGCCGGCCGCCCGCGTAAAACCTTCGGGCGTAGCGGAGCCCACATCCGGCACCGAGTGTTCACGTCCTGTTCGCTGCCGCGGTGCCGCGGTGCCCGGGTCGCTTTCGGTAGAACGGCTCGGACGGGCGAGTCGCGCCCGGCGCGGAAGGGGGCCTCGATGCGGCGGTGGGTCATCGGGTCGGCGGTCGGAATCAGCTGCTGTACTGCGGTTGTCGCGGGCGTGGCCGGCGCGGGCGCGGCGGGGGCTGCTCCGGACCGGGGCACGCGAGCGAGCCATGTGCTGCTGCTGTCGGTGGACGGGCTGCACCAGAGCGACCTGACGTGGTACGTGCGCAACCACCCGGGTTCGGCGTTGGCGGCTCTCGCGGGCGCCGGCACGGAGTACACCCACGCGAAGACGACGTTCCCGTCCGACTCCTTCCCCGGCATGGTTGCTCAGCTGACCGGCGGCGGCCCCGGCACGACCGGCGTCTACTACGACGACACCTACAACCGGCGGCTCTTCCCTTCCGGCACGCTGGACTGCACGACGGCCACCCCGGGCACCGAAGTCGCGTGGACGGAGGCCGCGGACCGCTCGCAGAATCCGATCACGCTCGACGCCGGCCAGGGCTTGAAGGACCCGGCGCTGACCACCCTGCCCACGAACACCAAGGCGCAGACCATCGCCAATGCAGACGCGATCACGCAGGCGATCGGGAAGCTGACCGCCACGCCGCAGACGCTGCTCGATCCGGCGGCCTTGCCCGTCCGACCGTCCACCTGCCTGCCGTTGTACCCGCACCAGTACCTGCGCGTGAACACCGTCTTCGAGGTGGCCCGCGACCACGGACTGCGCACCGCCTGGTCGGACAAGCACCCGGCGTACGAGATCCTCAATGGCCCGTCCGGCGCCGGTATCCAGGACCTCTTCACCCCGGAGATCAACAGCGTCGCGGACAGCGCAGGCGACGACTGGACGACCGACAACGCACTCACCCAGGTGTACGACGGCACGAAGGTCGCGGCCGTCCTGCACGAGATCGACGGGTACGACCACTCCGGCACCCGACGCAACGGCGTCCCCGCCGTGTTCGGCATGAACTTCCAGACCGTGTCCACCGCGCAGAAGCTGCCGACGTCTGACGGCCTGACCGGCGGTTACCTCGCCGACGGGACGCCCGGCCCGTTGCTGACCCGAGCCCTCGGCTTCGTCGACGCGCAGGTCGGCCGGATGCGGTCCGCCATCGAGCACGACGGGCTGGCCCGAAACACCACGATCATCTTGTCGGCCAAGCACGGGCAATCGCCCGAGGATCTGGCCAGCCTGCGCCGCGTCGCCTACGGCTTCTCGCTAGCCGCCATCGTCGGG
>CAXTNQ010000004.1:18287-29104 GCA_964245745.1 uncultured Jatrophihabitantaceae bacterium | reverse complement strand
GCCGGGTCGACGACGGGCCGATCATCGACGGGCTCAACGCCGCGTGGACGGCGACTCATCCCGGCGCCGCACCGTTGGTGGCCTTCGCCGTCGACGACGACGTCATGCTGCTCTGGTTCTCCAACCGCAGCGCGGACGCACTCGCCTTCGCCAAGCAATACCTGCTCTCGCATCGCGCACCCGCGAACCGGGCGGGCGACCCCAAGGGCGTGTACTCGACCACCGTCGGGGCGTCCGGACTGACCACCGTCTACACCGGCCTAGCCGCAGACAAGATCTTCGGTGCGCCGGCCAACGACCCGCACGCGCCCGACCTGGTCGGACTGGTGCAGCACGGCGTCGTCTACACCGGCAACGTCAAGAAGATCGCCGAGCACGGCGGCAACGACCCGCAGGACCGCGACGTTCCCATACTCGTCGCCGGTGCCGGCGTCCACCACGGCACGGTCGACGCACCGGTTCTCACCACACAGATCGCCCCGACGATCCTGCGCCTGCTCGGCGTGGATCCTGATCAGCTACAAGCGGTTCGAGCCGACCACACCGCCGTCCTACCGCGCCTCTGACTGGTCCGCGGTCGTGTGACGTCCGCTACGGCCGGTACCGGTCGGAGGAATGACAGCATGCACGTCGTGAACGCCATCAGTCCCACCAGAGGACGTGGGGATACCTGACCGGGGCCGATCCACGTCTGGCTCGCCGGCTCGGCCTTGGCGACGCCGTGCTCATCGGCCTGGGTTCGATGATCGGCGCCGGCGTGTTCTCGGCGTTCAGCCCCGCGGCGCGAGCCGCGGGCACCGGGCTGCTGCTGGGTCTGGTGATCGCAGCGTTCGTGGCGTTCTGCAACGCCGTCGCGTCCGCTCAGCTCGCCGCCGTCTACCCGACATCCGGCGGCACGTACATCTACGGACGAGAAAGGCTCGGACCGTGGTGGGGCTTTACCGCCGGCTGGGCCTTCCTCATCGGCAAGACGGCGTCCTGTGCCGCCATCGCGCTGACCTTCGGCACGTATGTCATCCCCCACGTCTGGTGGGGACAGCGACTGATCGCCGTCATTGCCGTGGTCGCCTTGGCTGGACTGAACTATCGAGGGATCACCCGGACGGCAACATTGACGCGCGTCCTCGTGTGCGCGGTCCTGGCCTGCCTCGTGGTCACCGTGGTCGGCATCCTCGTCGCCGGCCATCCGCACCTCGACCACCTGGGTGGATCCTCCGCCCTGACCGGCGCGGGCTGGTACGGGATCCTGCAGTCCGGCGGCCTGCTGTTCTTCGCCTTTGCCGGCTACGCGCGCATCGCCACGCTGGGCGAAGAAGTACGCGATCCGCAACGCACCATTCCGCGTGCCATCCCTGTCGCGTTGGCCCTCGCGGTGGCCGTCTACGCCGTCGTCGCAGTAACGGCCCTACTCGCCGCTGGACCTGACCGGCTGGCCGCGACGAACGCACCGATCAGAGTTGCCACTGAGCAAGCCGGCGTCGGCCAGCTGGCCCCTCGTACAAGTCGGGGCGGCGCTCGCCAGCCTCGGGGCGCTGCTCGCCCTGCTCACCGGCGTGGGCCGAACCGCTCTGGCCATGGCACGACATCGCGACCTACCCGCATGGTTGGCGGCCGTGCACCCCCGCTTCCGCGTGCCGCACCACGCGGAGGTCGCGCTCGCTGTCGTCGTCAGCCTGCTCGTCGTCTCCACCGACCTGCGCGGCGCCATCGCCTTCTCGTCGGTTGGCGTCCTGACCTATTACGCGATCGCCAACGCGTCCGCGTTCACCCAACCGCGCGAACAACGCCACTGGCCCCGACCGCTCCAGATGCTCGGGCTGGCCGGTTGCCTGCTGCTCGCCGGCACCCTTCCTCCTGCCGCACTGCTGGCCGGCCTAGCCCTGCTCGCCGTCGGCGTCATCGGACGCTCACTCGCCAAGTACCTCGGGACGAAAAGTCGTCAGCAAAGTCGAGGTGAGGCTTGAAGTCGCGGGTCCGAGGTGGCGGAGATCGCGATACCGTCAATCGGATGGGATCGAGCCTGTCGAGGGAGTATTTCGAGCGACTGTATGGCCAATCCGCGGATCCCTGGCGGATCTCTGACGGGTGGTACGAGCAGCGCAAGCGGGCGTTGGTCCTCGCGGCGTTGCCCGAGCCGCGATTCGCAGTGGCCTTCGAACCCGGCTGTAGCAACGGCGAGCTGACCGTACTGCTCGCGTCCCGCTGCGATCGGCTCATCGCCTGGGACGTCGTCGACGCCGCGGTCGCCCGCACTCGGGAGCGGACGGCAGAAATGCCCGGAGTCGAAGTCCGTAACGGAGCACTGCCCGATGACTGGCCCGATGAGCGCGCCGAGTTGATCGTGCTCAGCGAAGTCGGGTACTACCTCGATGCGGCCGACTGGGCCCGAACCGTGGACGAGGCAGCCGCCCGGCTGCTCGCCGGTGGCACCGTGCTGGCAGTGCACTGGCGCCATGGCGCTCCTGATTACCCGCTCACCGGGGATCGCGTCCACGAGATCATCGCCGCCCAACCACGGTTGTGCCGCCTGGGCGGCTATCGCGACGATGACGTACTCATCGACGTCTTCCGCACCGACGCGCAATCGGTGGCACAACGCGAGGGACTGCTGTAGCTCTACAGCAGTGCCAAGGGGTTGACCGGCGATCCTGTGCCTCCGCGGACGACCAACGGCGAAACGGTGAACAGGAAGTCCGAGCGAGACTCCTGGGCGCAGGTAGCGGCCAGCTGTGCGAGATCGCAATTGTCGACGAGCGCTACGCCAAGGGCCGATAGGGCACGGTGGACAGGCCACGGTGAATCCGAAGTCGCAGGGACAGCATCCATCATGTCCCAGGCGAGAACGGCGAAGTCGTTGTCCCGTAGGTAGTTCAGGCACGACACATGCAGCCCGGGACGCCGCGGCTGCCCTGTCTCCGTGAGCTCAACGCCCCAGGGCGGATTCGCCTCGTCCCACCTATCCCGTCCCGCGTAGACGACAAGTGCATCCCCAGGCTCGGGCACGATCTCGCGGTGCCGGGCAATCGCCTCGAGCTCCTCACCGCGCACCGGTTGGTCATGCCCGACGTACGGCTCCTGTCGGAACCGGGGCACGTCCAGCAAGATCCCTCTGGTGACGATTCCGGAGCGCCAGTTGTCGAGGCCTCCCCACGTCGCTCCGTTCGGGCCGAACGCGTCGTCGGCCGGATGTCCGTTCCACATGCCATCGTCGTCCCACACGTGACACAGCGCGTCGAGGTGCGTGACTTCGGGTCCGTGATAGTCGACCGACAAGTGGTCGACCGCGGCGCCGGACGTCGGCCCGGTGTGGAGGATGCGAACTTGTTGTGCGTGCGGTTGAAGCGGTCTGCTCAGTGACAGGAGAAGACCTCGTCGGACCGACGACAGCGCTCGTAGGCGCTTCTCCGGAGTAATGAGATTGAGCGCTCCGAGTTGGTCCTCCGGTCCCCAGCGCCCCCAGTTGTTCGGAACCGGACCGTCGCCCATCGCGGCCTGCTCAGGGGCGGGTGATGCGGTCGCCGATCGGTGCGAAAACGTGGGCGCTGGGATTCGGCATCATCGCCGTGCTGATGCGAATACCACTGCGCATCTTTTCCGAGAGGCGGTGCATGTTCGCGCGGACGTCGCCCTCCATCTCATAGATCGTCAGGTATTCGTACGGTGATCGGTTCTGCGAACCCGGCCGGTCACTCGCCCGAAAACGCTGAGCGGCGATCCAACCCTCCATCGAGAGGATGTCGCTGAGGTGCTCGTGGTCGTACCAGTCGTTGAACTCCTCCTCTCGACCCGGAACGACGTTGGTCTGAGCGAGGTAGATGTGACGGTCAGTCATCGACGCTTACTCCCTTGGATCCGGATCGAGTACGACGTAGACCTCGTCGTAGGTGTTGTAGCGGAAGGAGGGAGCCCGACGCGGTTGCTCCACGAGCCGCATCCGCGGGAACCGGGAGATCATCTCCGTGAAATAGACATCGCCTTCGATCTTGGTCAGTGCGGCGCCTAGGCAGTAGTGGGCACCGATCCCGAAGGTCATCGGCTGACGATCGCGCGGCCGGCCGCAATCCAGAACGTCCGGATCCGTGAACACCCGCGGGTCGCGGTTGGCCGCACCGATGAGCGCGGTGAGGCGTGTGCCGGCAGCCACGGCCGACCCGTCCAACTCCGCGCCGGCTGTCGCCACATTGGCGACCGACATCACCGGTGGCTCGAACCGGAGGATCTCGTCCGTGACCGTGCGCGCCACGGCCGCATCCGAGCGAACGGTCTGCGCCACCTGGGGGTTTCTGATCAGCTCGACGGTGCCGTTGACCAGCATCATCACGGTGGTACGGAATCCGGCGGTGTACAGCATGGTGACCAACGTGATCAGCTCGTCATCGGTGACGTCACCACCGTCCTGCTGGAAGGTCACTAATTGCCCCAGCGGCGTCGGCGAGGGGCGCCGTCGCTCGACGTCGATGACGCCAACGATGTAGTTGTACATGGCGCGCCGCGCGCGGACCGAGTCGAGGTGGACCTCGAAGTCGGTCGTCGGATCGAGCCCGGCGCTGTTGCGCCGCGCCAGTTCGGCGAACGCTTCCCGGTCCTGCAGCGCGACACCGACGAGTTGCCCGATCACCTGCTGCGGGATGAGCCGGCAGACCGCCGAGGCCACGTCGATCGGCTCACGTGGGTCGAGCGCACGCAACGCCTGATTTAACGCGATCCGCGTGGACTCACGAAACTGCTCCACCGCCCGAGCCGAAAACGCCAACGTCACCAGTCGGCGCAACCGCGAATGATCCGGGTCGTCCAGCGCGCTCAGAAAGCCTGGTTCGGGAACGGTCTCTCGACGCAGCTGTGCGCGCTGCGCTTCGGTGAACTTCGCGGACACCGAACTCACGTGCACGCCACCCTTGACGAACGAAGGTGACTTCAGCGCCTCCTGGCACAAGCGGTAGCTGAACACCACCTCGCTGCCGTCAGCCGACCGATGCCGTTCTCCCAACGAGTGCAACTCACTGATCAGTGCCCAGCGGTCGTTCTGCCCATCCGGTCGCTGCAGGAGCGACAGGACGCGCTCCCGTTGCGCCGCGACATCAGCCATCAGGTCTCCCAACGGCCTCGGCCGCGGTGCCCCGTGAGATTCGAGCCAGGACTGGCGATGTCGCGGACCCTAGGGCCATTTATGTGCTAGCGCAAGCATCTTTGCAACTCGAGACACGAGCGGGACCATGTCCCTCGAAGCCAGCCCTGGGAGGACACGTGCCCCGAACGTCGCGAGCCTTCCATGACATCGTCCGTTCGTCGCGGGTGCGTTGATGGACGATGCCACGCAGATCATCAATGTGATCGGTGAGTACGCGCACGCGGTCGCTGACGAGCGCTGGGACGACTGGGCGGCGCTGTTCCACCCGGACGGTCGTGTCGTACTTCGTGGCCATGTGTATCGAGGGACGGCCGACCTGCGCGCCTTCATCGAAGCTTCGCATCGCGGACGCGACCCGGCCAAGGTCTTCTCGGCCAACCTCAAGCTCGACATCAAGGACGACGAAGCACGCGTCGTGAGCGACTTCTTGTTGCTACGCAGCAAGGAGCCCGACACTTTCGCCATCGCCAGTTGCGGGCGGTACCGAGACATCATGGTCCGGGGTAGCGGCGGCTGGCGATTCGTCGAGCGGCGCATCGAGCCGATGCACGAGGCTGGGCCCGCTGACTCGACACCACCTGCGGAGGCAACTTCCTGATGTATAAGGTCCTCATCTTCAATAAGCGGCGGGCCGGCCTTTCCCACGAAGAGTTCGTCAAGTACTACGAGTCCGTGCACGCGAAGCGCGCCGAGAAATACCTGGTGAACGTCAAGCGCTACTGCCGGCGCTATATCGAATGGCGTCCCGCGCGCAACGACAGCAACCCCGATCTCGGCTTCGACGTCATCACCGAAATGTGGTGCGACACCCGTGAAGACTTCGAAGCTGCGATCGCTGCTGTCGCCGTCCCGCCCGCGTCCGACGAGATAGCGGCCGACGAAGAGTACCTATTCGATCCGTCGGGGCACGTGTGGGCGCTGGCCACTGACCACGAGTCGGACATGCAGCCCGAAACGGACCCCTAGTGTGACGCCGCCTGATCAGGACGCGGGCGGTCTCGGAAGCCGGGAACGAGCACATGGCCGCCGTCGACCGGGAGCGCGACGCCATTCACGGCCTCGGAGCCGGGACCGGCGAGCCACAGTGCTGCGTCCGCGATGTGCCGCGGCTCGAGGGCCTGGACATCGCGTAACGGATGGAACCGCTCACCCGCCACGTGAGCGTCCTCGACCGTTCCGCCCGGGTGGCCGGCCCAGCGATCGAGTTGCGCCTGGTACATCGTCATTCCCGACTGGACGAATCCGGGGCAGATGGCGTTGCAGCGGATGCCGTACGGAGCGCCTTCGAGCGCGACGGTGCGCATCAGGCCGATGACGCCGTGTTTGGCCGCGACGTAGTGGGCGTACTCCTCGAGCGGCTCCAGACCGTTCACCGAAGCGATCATGACGATCGAGCCGCCACGTCCGCTGTCGATCATGTGCGGCATGACCGCCTTCACCGACCGCCATACGCCAGCGAGATTCGTGTCGTTGATAGCCGCCCAGATGTCCTCGGTGAGCTCCCACACCGGTGCGTGGCAGCACACGCCCGCGTTGGCGACGAGGATGTCGACCCGGCCGAATTCGTCGAGGCCGGCGCTGACGACGGCGTCCAATTCCGACTGCGAGCGCACGTCAGCTCGCGCGCTGACGACCGATCGTCCCAGGGACCGCACGAGGCTGGCGGTCTCCTCCAGATCGGCCTCCGTGGCCAACGAGTACGGAAGTCCGTCGATGTCCTTGCAGATATCACAGATGATGAGGTCGGCGCCGGCTCGCGCGAGCGTTTCGGCATGGGCGCGGCCCTGTGCCCGGCCGGCGCCCGTCACGAAAGCGACTTTTCCGTCGAGCACGGCCATGGCGTCTCCTGGAATCAAGCGCTCCGCGTAGAGCCGGACGCGTTGACGCTATTCGGTTCCGTCACCTCGATCAACCGCGCTGTACACCTGGAATCCCGTTGTCGTTCTTGATCAGGCGACATCGTCATCGTTGACGACAGTGATCGCGCGAGAAGGACAGTCCTGGGCCGCATGCGCTACTTCAGCCGATGCGCCGACCGGGTTCTCGTCCAGGACGACGACCAACCCGCTGACTTCGTCCTGATCGAACACCGCCGGTGCGGACAGCACGCACAGGCCGGCACCGATGCAAACGTCCTGATTCGCCGAGACTCTCATGATTCGTTGCCCCACACCAACGGGAGGGAGTTGACGCCGAAAACCGGAGTGGCGTAGTGCTTGAAGTCCACCTGCTCGAACGGGACGGCGAGTCGGAGGTCGGGAAACCGTCGCAGCAGCCTGGGGAACACCGTCTCCAGCTCCACCCTGACCAAGGACTGACCAAGGCATTGGTGAGGACCAAATCCCAGCGCGACATGGCCGCGCGAGTTCCGGTGGATGTCGAACGTGTCCGGATCGGGGAAGACAGCTTCGTCGCGGTTCGCCGCATCGCCCGCGAGGATCACTCCGTCTCCCGCGCGGATGGTCTGACCACGCATCTCGATGTCCGCGAGCGCTACTCGACGGCGTCCCGTCTGCAGGATGGTCATGTAGCGCAGCATCTCTTCGGACGCACTGGCGATCAGGTCGGGGTCTTGGGTCGACCGCAGTTCGTCAGCTGCCGCAGGGTGCTCGAGCAGGACAATGATGCCCAGCGCGATCTGATTCGCGGTCGTCTCATGACCGGCGATGAGCAGCAGGTTGGCCATGCCCACCAACTGGTCCTCGGTCAGCTCTCCGGTGAGCAGCCGGCCGAGCACGAGCCGAGATAGTATGTCGTCCGTAGGGTGCTTGCTCTTCACCCGAACGAGCCTGCGCAAATAGTCGTTGAGGGCATCGTCCACTCGCGCTGCTTCGGCGGACGAGGTCTCGTGGTTGATCAGCAGTCGCGCGTACTGCTCGAACTCGACGTGATCTTCGTACGGGACGCCGAGTATCCAGCAGATAACGTTGGACGGCACTGCGAGGGCGAATTCTTGATAGAAGTCGACCGGTTGCGGCCGCTGCGCGATGTCCTCGAGCAAGTCGTCGACAAGCTGCACCATGCGCGGCCGCAGCGCGTCCATCCGCCGAACGCTGAATTCACTGATGAGCATTCGCCGCAGGTAAGCGTGGCGGGGGCCGTCCATCGAGGTGAAGGTCGGGGCCCGTTTACGCGTCACCGCGGCACTGGGCGTGAAGGGCGGGAACCCGGGGAGGGTCGTGTCGGCGCTCAGCCTCGTGTCGGACATCAGGGCTCGTAGATCGTCATACCTCGTCACGAGCCATGGCTCCGTGTCGTCCCAGATCCGCACTCGAGTCAACGGTTGGTCGCGTCTGAGGCGGTCGAGCTCCGCGGCCGGGTCGAAGGGGCACGCCCTCGGCATTGGGTAGCTCGGCGTCTCAAGACCTTCAGCGCTGGCGACTTGGGTATCGCTCATAGGGCACTCCCCACCTGGTAGCGCTGGCGGCCCAGGATCGACTGCGGTTGCTCAGCGCCAGAAGCTCGCTGCGCCGCAAGGTGGCCGAAGCCTAACAGCCAGCGTCCGCGATTCACTGGTGACGATCGTCGGCCGGTGTACCGCCGACCTCGGGCAGTGCACCAGTGGTCACCAAGTCGTCCGCGATGTCGTGCAGCTTGCGGTGCGTCAGTTGGCTGGCGCGCCGAAGCAAGGCGAACGCCTGGTCGGTACTGAGCCGGTGTCGTTCGACCAGGATGCCCAGCGCGACGCCGATCTGCCGGTTGCTGTCCAGAGCAGCGGCCAGGTGCCGGGCTCGTTCGGCGTGACCGGCGTACCTGAGGGCCAGGGCGGCATGGTCGGCGTACACGGCGGCCCGGTCCATCGCGCCCGCGTCGAACGCCTGCGGCTGCTCGGCGTACAGCATCATCGCTCCCAGCGCCTCGTCCCCGTCACACAGGCAAGACGCCACCAGGCTGCGCACGCGGCTCTGGGCGACGACATCGGCGGGGTAGGACGACCACCGCGACTCGCGGGTCAAGTCGTCGCTGCTCACCGTGGACACGTCGCGGATGGCTTCCCATCCCGGGCCGTCGCCCGCCGCAGCCGCGATCTGCGCCAGTCGTTTCATCAACGTCGCGTCGGTGGACGCGAGCAGGCGCGGCGCGCCGCCGGAAGGTGGTAGGCCGACGACGGCGGCGTGGGTGCACCCGACTACCTCGACCGCGGTGACCGCGATCTGCTGCAGGGTGCTGGCTACCGTCTCCTCGCGCACGAGCGAGCGGGCGACGTGCGCGAAGCGCTGCGCCATCTCGGCTGGGCGATCGATATCGCTCACCGGCGTGCGCACTCGACGGGCGACGTCAGGCCACTCGTTCGCTGGCTTCACGCGCGACACCGATGTCCAACTGCACGCGGAGGTCTGGCCGGTCGAGGGCCGTGCGCGCATGCGCGACCGCGTTGTCGCGGATGCGCCGGGTGAGCGTCGGGAGATCCGCGTCCGCGTCCACCGTCGCCGTGACCACGAGCTGTGGCGCCGCGGGGTCGCCGATCACCCGGGCCCGCGCGGATCGCACGCCGCGGTAGGAGCCGATCTCACTGCTGATCGCGTCGGCAACCGCGCCGGGACGCAGCGTAGTACGGCCCTGGCGACGGTCGCCGGGAACCGTGACGTCCGAGGCCCGGTCGGTGGTCGCGAGCAGGGCGTACAGCCAGCGCAGTACGAGCAGGATGATCAGCCCACACGCGATGGCGATGACCGCCCAGAGCCAGGTGCCCTGGCGGGAGAAGTAACGGCCGACCGCGTTGTCGAGCAGTGCATGGTGCGAGAACGTCCGGGTGAACGCGCCGACGCTGGCCAACAGGGCGGCCACGCCGGCGGCGAGCACCAGCACGCCGAACAGGGTCAGGACGGTGCGATTGGTCCGGTCGGCGTGCATCAACGGCTCCGGCTCAGCACGCGGACGTCCAGGGTTGGTTCATTGCGCAGGCCGAGCTGGCCGAGACGCTCCTGCGCGGCGGCGCGGACAGGCTCCCGCAGCGCATCCGCCGCCACCGGGCGGCCGCTCGGGTCCGGGCCGTGATCCGCACCCGGCGCCGGGTGACGGCCGTCCGCGTCGACTGCACCCCGTCGACGTCCTGCGCGGCGGCGGACACGGCCGCGGCCACTCCACCGCGGGTGACCGCGGGGTCGAGCGCCGGGTCGTCGGTCTCGAGCGGCAGCCGGGTCACCCGGCGCCGCTTGAGCTGCGGGGCGAGCAGCAGGATGCCGATCACAATGAGAATGATCGACCAGACCTTGATGACCGCCCGGTTCCAATGCGTGCGCTCGGCCCAGCGCTGCCAGGCTGGCCAGTCCACGATGACGTGCTGGTGATTGAGGGCGTGCGCGATCACCTCGGCGATGACGATCACGCACACCGCGATGATCGCTAACGCGAGGATGACGGCGAGCGCCCGGTTGACGACGCGCATCGAAGCGGGTTCCTTTCCCTGCCGGTAGCTACTGCACCCGTGGTGGCGGCGCGACGTCGGTGACCAGGTCCTGCACTCGGATCCGTACCTCGGCGACGTCCACTCCGGTCAGGCTGGTGACCTGCTCGCGGACGTGCCGGCGAAGTTCGTCGGTCACGTCGGCCACCGAACGCGGCCAGCGCACACTCACGTCCATACGCAGGTAGGCCACGTTCCCGTCCACGTCAGCGGACGTCTTGGGCAGGCCGTCGAGGTCCGCCGAGGCCATGCCGAAGTGACCGGCTCCGGGCATCGCCCGGC
>CAXTNQ010000004.1:15473-18277 GCA_964245745.1 uncultured Jatrophihabitantaceae bacterium | reverse complement strand
CCGCGTCCTCAGGCACCGCGGTGGCGGTCGAGCCCGACGGTAGGGCGGCGGTGGACGTCACCGGTCGCGGCGGTCCGACGACCCGCGCAGTGCCGCAAGGTCGAGGTCGCCGTCGAGTACCTTGGCGATCACATACCCGATCGCGCCGAACAGCGCGACGACGAGCATGTCGCCGAAGCTGCCGAACACGACAGCGAGGCCGAGAATCAGCCCGGTCAAGGTAGCCAGAGAGACCCGATTCATGGTTGGTCGTCCTTCCTTGAGGTCGACGTCCGGGCGGACGAGTCAGCCGGATCGGCGACGTCAGCGATCACCACGCGCAGCTGCTTGCCGGCGCGTATGGCGGCGGTGGCGTCCTCGATCTCCTGCAACACCTGGTCCGCCGGTCGGTTCCACCGCACGCGGACCTGGACGGTGACGGGGGCGCCGTCCACGGCCACGCCGGCCAGCCGCCGGCCAGGAAGGTACGACGTCACCTGCCCGAACCGGTCCGCCGTGAGGTCGGCAACCGACGGACAAGCCTCGACGGCTTGGGCCACCGCGTCGACGTCGACGCCGTCCACGATGGCGTGGGCGTGATCTCCGTCGGCGGTGTCAGCCACCGAGGCGGTACCAGGTTGGGGATCGCTCGTCACTGCACCCGCGAGGACGACGAGTCGTCGTCCGGGGATGGCAGGTAGACGTCGTCGACCGAGACGTTGACCTCGACGACATCGAGCCCGGTCATGCGCTCGACGGACTGCTTGACGTTGCGCTGGATGCTGCGGCCGAGGTCGGCGATGCTCACGCCGTACTCGATCACGATGTCGAGGTCGATAGCCGCCTGGGTCTCGCCTACCTCGACGCCGACGCCTTGGGCGACGTTCGGGCCCGAGCTGCCGGGGATCCGCTCGCGGATGGCGCCGAAGGCGCGCGCACCGCCGCTGCCCATCGCGTGGACACCTGAGATCTCACGGCAGGCCATACCCGCGATCTTCTGCACGACGCTCTGGGCCACGCTGATCTTGCCTTCGTCGGTGGCGAGCCGGTTGTTGGACGAGGTGGTCGCGACGGACTTGTCCGCAGACTGCGTCCCCGCGGACGGGGACTGGGCCTTGGTCGCCGGTTGGGTCATGCGTGAAATCTCCTGTCGAACGGTCGTGGAATGGTCCGGCTCGGGTCTTCCCCGAACCTCCATTGGTTAGACACGAAGCGCCGCAGATGATCGCAAAGATGTTTGGGGGCTGACCGGCCCGGCATCGTGGGTCAGCGCACGCGTGGCTTGCGGCGGCGGCGCGTCGCTCGCGATACCAGGCGATCGGCCCACCGCACGGGCCACGGCCGCGCCGGAGCGATCACCACCCGGAGGTCGGCTCGGGCCGGTTCGTCGAACCGCTCGAGCCCGGCGGCAAACTCCGCGGGATCGCCGCCACGGTCCGGATGGTGGTCGCGGATGAAGGCGCGCCGGGCGGACCGTCGCTGTTGTTGCTCATCCACACCGTCATTGTCCGACTAGCGCCCGTCGTCCGGTATCTCGATCTGGTCCTTGCGCACCGAAGCTCTCCCGGGTGCCGAATAGACCCGGGTGCACGGTGACCCACACCGGCTGGTTGCCGTCCAGCTGCTTGATCCGCCACGACGTCCACCGAGCACTGCCTGACGAGGGTCAGCTCCCGTGGACACGTACCACCGTCGCGTCCTCAGTCGTTGGACACGCACGATGAAAGAAAGTCGCACCTCGACGTCCGACGTTCGGCCGCACCGCGAAGCGGCGTCCGAGCCGCGCGGACGAAGCGCGCGACGCTACGCTGCGATCCGGCGGGGGTGGGGCGAGCCATGCCGACATCGGCTTCCGCCAGTCGAGGCGCTGTCGGCGCGGGAAGGTCAGCCGTGCAGGCCGACGTCGATGACGCGTATCTGGTGTCGCGAGCGCAGGAAGGCTATCTCGACGCCTACGCCGAGTTGGCCGACCGCTACGCCTCGCTCGCCTACCGGGTGGCGTTGCGTATGCTCGGCCAGCACGAGGACGCCGAGGACGTCGCCCAAGAATCGCTCATCGTGGCCTGGCAGCGGCTGGCGGCGTTCCGTGGACAGTCGGCGTTCTCCACCTGGCTGTACCGCATCGTCACCCGCCGCGCGCTGAACCGACTCGAGCGCGGCCGCCCGCACGACTCCCTCGACCTGCTCGGTGACGTGGCGGACGACAGCCTGGATCCGGCCCGGGAGGTCGAACGCAACCTGACGCAGGACGCGGTCACGAACGCCATCCAGACCCTGCCCGGCCCGCAGCGCGCGGTGCTGGTGCTGCATCACTTCGAGGGCCTCTCCTACGCCGAGATCGCCGCCATCACCGGGTCGACGGTGCCCGCGGTCCGCAGCCATCTTTTCCGCGCCCGACGCGGATTGGCCGATGCCTTGGCACAATGGCGGGCAGGCGACCATGACTGACCCGAGACCGCCCTCATCCGCACGGCAGCTGCTCGATCGCGACAGCCGCCGCTTGGCGTGTGGGGCCGACGTCGACGACCTGCTCGAGCAGGTGGCCAACGGAGATGCCGAAGCCCGCACCGAGCACCAGCGGCACTGCCCGCACTGCCAGGCCGCCCTGCAGGAGCTCGCGCCGCTGTGGGCGCCGGTGCGCGAGCTGGCAGACACCCCGGTGAACCCGCCGAGCGGACTGCGGGCTGCGGTCATGCGGCAGGTCGATCAGCTCGTCCAGGACGTCTGGTACACCCTGCAGCTCACCGAGCTCGGCAGCCTGCGGGTCGCGGCGCGCGTGGTGGAGCGGTATTTTGGCGCCCCACCGCGGCCGCTGGGGCCGGGGG
>CAXTNQ010000004.1:0-15463 GCA_964245745.1 uncultured Jatrophihabitantaceae bacterium | reverse complement strand
CGTGGTCGCCGTAGTTGCTCGCGACACTGCGCGCCTCGTGCCCGGCGTGCGCATCGCCCTGGGTCGCAGCACCGATTCCGCGTTGGCCCACCTCGTCGACTGGGCCACTCGCCGGCACCACCACCCGCATGCCGCCGTCGGCGTGCTCGGCCGCACGGCCGTCGTCGACCTCGCGCTGGCCGTCGGATACGGGCAGCCCGTCGACGAGGTAGCCGGCGAGGTCCAGCGGTCGGTCGTAGCTGCGCTGCGGGACAAGATCGGGCTGGAGAACGTCACGGTCAACGTCACGGTCGACGACGTCCTCACCCCGGCGAAGTAGAGGCTGCGCCGCGGTGATGGTGGCGGCGAATCGTGACCGTTCTCTCTTGGCTTCAAGATCCACATGTACCGAGCTCGAGTCCGATCGCGGAACTGATATCACGCGCCGCCACGATCGTTGCCGCTCAGCCGGCGATGGCGCCCTCGTTCGGGTGGTCATCACGTGCCCCATCGTTCTTGCGTGACTCGAGTTCGGTTGACAGGCCCATCATGCGAACTTGCGTTAACACCGCAACGAGAGGTATTCGCCCGTTCGGCGTAGGAATCTTGTCGCCCGCTTTCACGAGGCTCAGGATGGTTCGAATACGCGCAACTTCAAGTGTGTCCATACCGTCTTCGATGGACTCTGTGTCGACCCGACAGCCTGGCAATTGGGGATATTCGAGCCTGCGCAGCCAACGGCCATCGACGATGACGGGCTCGACAACCAGCGTGTAAGTGCCGGCCAGTTGGTCGATCAGCCGCTGGTTCCACTCGCCCATGGGGTGCTACCAGCTCTGCGCGGTCAGGTACTTTTGGGCGCCTTGTCTAAACGGCACGTCGCGGGGAAGGGTGATCGCGGGCGGTCGCAGCCGGTAGGCGGTCGGGTTGCTCGGTCCGAAGGGTTCCACTCCTTCACCGAGTAGTCGGGCGTCGCGCAGCAGCCGCCGGCGCATTTTGATGATCGTGATGTCGCTCGTTCCGAGGTGTTCCTGCGAGCGGTCCGCCACGCCCTGCATGCCGCCATAGGGTCGCATCCGTTCGGTCACTGCGCGATCCTGGATCGGAATGCCTGTGATTCCGGTGTATGTCGCCGTCTTCTGGGCGGTGCGGTCGATGAGGTAGTCGTTGTCCACGTTGGCTTGCGTGCGGTGCGTCCCGGGAAGCATTGCGGGGTAGGCGGTGCCGTCGTTGCGGTATCCGTCCAACTCCGCATCGGTGAGGGCCCGGTCGGGATGCGCCATGATCCGAAAATGCAGACTGTGCTCGTCGTCCACCGGAACCCGGATGTTGCACAGGATGGGGTTACCCGGCTCCTGCGGGATTAACGAGTAGTAGGGGGCGATCCACGGTGTAATGCGCCAGTAGTAGGCGTCCTCGCCGGCTGGGCGTTGGGCGCCGGTCAGCAGACCCCAGTCTGTTTCGTCGACAAACAAGCGCGGGTTCTTACCCTTGATCCAGTACTTCGTCAGCGACGAGGAGCGGTGATGTGGCGACGCGTCCATCTCGTCGTCGAGAGTCGAGTGAAGAAACGAGACGTGACTCGTGTCGTCGTCGCCTTCCATTGCCTGCAGGTAGTTCGCGTCCACAATGTACTTGACTGTGTACCGATGCGTCTCAGGAACGAAGCGCCACTCCAGGTCAGGCAATTCGGGCGCCAAATCCGGTGGGCCTAGATACGCCCATATGAGGCCGCCGCTCTCCTGTGTCGGGTAGGCGGTCATCGATATCCGATCCTTGAAGGTGCTGCCCGCCGGCTCCGACGGCATGTCAATGCACGCACCAGAGTGGTCGTACTTCCACCCGTGGTAGACGCAACGTAAGCCGCATTCCTCGTTTCGCCCATAAAACAAGGGGGATCCGCGATGGGCGCAATAGGCATCCAGCAAACCGACCGTGCCCTCAGTGTCCCGGAACGCTACGAGTGATTCGTTCATGAGCGTCACCCGGACCGGTGCACCGTCGCAATCGGGAAGTTCCTGCGACGTCATAAAAGGCGTCCAGAATCGCCGAAAGTACACGCCCATCAGGGTTCCGGGGGCCGACGCGATCAACGCCTGATTGTCATCGCCGTTGAGCAATGGCCACCTCGGTAAAGTGCCTAGCCGAACCCGGCGGCTACCGCACCGACGGGCCCGGACACCTTCACTGGACGATCAGGGCGGTGCAGCAGACCGTAACACAGGTACGTGCGCACGCACACAGTTTGCGGCGACAGTCATGGACGGGCTCGCGCTGCGGAGGATGCCAATGCAACAGACACCACTCGGCGTGCATGGCCCGCTCGTTTCGAAACTTGGATTCGGTTGCGGACCCGGCGCGGGGTTGATGATCGGTGACGACTACGCGGCGCAGCACTCGGCCGTATCCCTCGCTGCGGCGGGTGGTGTCACGTTCTTCGACACCGCAGCGGCCTACGGTGACGGACGTTCCGAGACCAACCTCGGTCGCGCGCTGCGCGGTGTGGACATCAAGCCGGTCGTGTGTTCGAAGGTGCCCCTCGCCGCCGACGACCTTCGTGCCATCCGCGGTGCCGTGTATCGGAATGTCGCGGCGACGCTCGACCGCCTCGAACACGAGTCCCTGGGGGCACTCTTCTTGCACAACAGGGTCGGTGGGCGACCGACCGGGACGACCTCCGACGGCGTCGGCCCGCGCATAAGTATGCCGGACTTGCTTGGACCAGGGGGTGTTGCTGAAACTCTCGCGGAGCTTCGCGCGGAAGGAGTGGTTCAAGCAATTGGATTTACCACGCTTTCTGTCGACCCGCCGGTCGCGATAGAAATCGCCCGCAGCGGGGTGTTCGACGCGCTAAATTGGGCTCCCGGCGAGACCGGCGCGGAGGAGGTCATCGAGCAGGCCCGCGCCGCCGACCTCGCCGTCATCGCCATCCGCGTCCTAGGCGGCCACGTCCCAGACAATGTGGACGTCGCTGTGCGCATTCGTGCGTGTCTCGCCGACGATCGGGTCACCTCCACCGTAATCGGGTTCTCCACCGCGGCGCATGTCCAGCAGGCAATCGCTGCCGTCAGCTAAGGCGGCAACGGCTCTCATCGGACCGATCTGTTAGCAGAGCGATCAAACACAAATTGCACCCAAACAATTGTTCAGCGCTCGCCGCGACCACTCAGGGTTGGGCTTGAGCTCAGAGACTTTGAGGAAGTAAGGTCCGTCGTCGGGACGACGCTACGGCAGGTTCGGTGGGACGAATGCGACCTTTCCGGCCTGAAGTTGAACCATCCCTGCGGGGTAGGTGGCCACTGTGGAGTTGTCGAACTTGATCGGGCCGAGGAGCCCGTTGAGCGGCACCGTGAACGACCCGACCGACGTGACGGCCTTCGGGAACTGATCGGCCGAGCACTTTGCGCCGCACTTGCGCAGGGTGGCAACCAGGTAGGTGGCGGCCGCAAATTCCTGACCGAAGTATCCCGAACCGCTCGCGTCGGTCAGCGAAGCGCCCGCCGCGGTCACCGCACTGGCCAGTGGCGTTCCCGCGGTGGGGAACTGCACTTCCCGCAGGGAGGAAAATCCCGGACTGTTGTTGATCACCTGGAAGACCCGGTCCGTCACCGACTGGACGCTGACCAGCTGTCCGGCGTAACGGGCAGTCTTCAGCGCATCCGCCATCGTGAGCATGGCCGCGTCCGCCGTGGTGGCTACTACAGCATCGGCCTTGCTGGCCACAACGTTGACCGCCTGGCTGCTCCACTCGGTGAACGCGAGCGGGTCGCGGATGTCCGGGCCGACGGTGCCGCCGTCCGCCTCTACGGCCTTCTTCAGGCCGGCCTCGACCTCGTCAGTGGTCGCGCTGTTGGATGCGCCCTCGAACGCGACCCGCTTGCCCTGCAGCGACCCGCCGAGTGCTCGTTTGGCGACCTCAGCCGCGTGAGCGCCGAGGTCTGCGTTCGACAACTGGGTCGAGTAGAAAAAGGGCAGCTTCGCAACGCCGGCGAACACCGGGGTGGTGGACATCCACGGAACCTTCGCCTGCGCGATGAGAGGCACCGCGCTCCCAAGAAAGCCGCTATGCCCGAACCCTGTAATGGCCACGGGACTCTCGTTGATCGCCTGGCGGACCGCCTGCGTCCATCCCGCCTCAGTACCAGCGCCGTCATGGACGATCAACTTGAGCTGATGACAGTCGACGCCACCGGAGGTGTTGGCGAGATGGACGGCTGTCGTCGCCGCGGCGATCACAGCTCTACCGGCGGTGATCGTCGTCGGCGACGGACCGCTCAGGTCAGCGATCACGGACAGTTTGATGTCGGACTGATTCGCCGAACACGAACCACCGGCCGCCGCATTGCTCGCGGACCCCTTCGAACCGGACGACGAGTCGGAGGAACATCCGGCCGCGCCGAGCATGGCAACACAACCACCGATCACCATCAGGCCACGTAGGCAGTTACGCGTGTACCGCCACTGTGCCATCGACATCTCCCAAGGATTGCCGGCGGGACGGCCGTGGTTCCGGTGGCCTGAGCAAATCAGGACAACGACCCGGCACTCGATCGGACCCTAGGTCCGATAAATGTGCTTGCGCAAGCATCGAATGGTTACGTAAGGGTCACGGCAACGCCTAGGAGACACGATCGAACCGTCAGCGACGGCCAGGCAGCAGCCCCGGGACGAGCCGCCCCAACTGCGACGGGGTCAGCGGCGGGACCTCGCTGAGCGCGCCGTCGGCGCCGAGCCCGGCCAGATGGATGTCCAGGAAGCGCCGCCACTGGCTCGGGGCGACCTCGCCGGTGACCTCGACGAGTCCGCGCAGGCTCCAGAGCACGGACATGACGTCACCGCCGGTGACGTGGGGATTGAGGTCGCCGGCGGCGACGGCCCGCCGGGTCAACCGGTCGACGACCTGCCGGATGCGCCGCATGCCAGTCCCGTTGACGTCGCGATCCAGCATCAGGTGGGCGTACCGGGCGTGGCCGGCCAGCGAGGTACCGATCTCGAACAAAAAGTGTTCGAGCCCGCGGCGCCCGTCCAGTGCCAACGCGCGCTCGGCGGCGTCCCACAGGTCGCGCCAGGCCAGACCGATGAGCTCGTCGATCAGGGCGTCCTTGCTGGCGAAGCGCCGATACACGGTGCCCACTCCGACCCCGGCCCGCGTCGCGACCTGCTCGACGCTGGCCTCGGGGCCGTACTCGCCGAGCACTTCGCGTGCCGCCTGCAGGATGCGGCGATGGTTCTCGGCGGCGTCGCGGCGCAGCGGTTTGGGCAGCGACGAGAGCGTTGAGCTGGCCATGAGGATCCCGGTTACTCCGCCTCGTCGCCCGCGACGGTGCCTGCGGCGACCATCGCGAGTTCGGTGTGCGGGGTAGTGCCGGAATCGGACGGCGGGGACGGCACCTTCGGGATGAGCAGCCCGACGAGCGCGGCCACGAGCAGCCCGACAGCCAGGATGGCGAAGGCGACCGTGTACCCGGATTCGATCGGCAACCCGGACGGCTGCAAGCGAGACGTGACGATGGTGGCGATCACCGCCGAGCCGATACTGCCGCCGATGGTGCGGATGTTGGCGTTCATGCCGGTGGCCACCCCCGTCTGATCGCGAGGCACGGCGGCCACCACCAGCGCGGACATCGCCGCGAAGGCCAACCCGAAACCGATCCCGAAGAGCGTCGTGCCCACATAGATCTCCCACTGGCTGTCGTGGGCGAAGGCCAGCACGCACATCGCCGCGACCGACGTCAGACAGCCGGCGACGACCAATATCCGTCCGCTGTAGCGCCGAGCGAGCGAGCCGGCCGCCACGCTGACGACGAACATCGCCAGCGAGGACGGCAGCAGCATCAGGCCCGACATCGTGATGCTGACGCCGAAGCCGTAGCCGGCCGAGCTCGGCGTCTGCACGAACTCCGGCAGGAACGCGAGCAGGCCGTACATCGCCGCCCCCACCAGCAGAGCCACGAGGTTGTTCGTCCAGACCGCGGGCAGACGCATCATCCGCATGTCGATCAGTGGGGACGACGAGCGGAGCTCGGCCCGTACCCAACCCACGGCCAGCGCGACCGAGGCCAGCGTCGGGACGATGACTCGGGTCGAACCCCAGCCCCAGTCCGGCGCCTTGCTCAGCGGCACCAGCAGGGCGACTAGCGAAGCCGAGAGCAGGAGCGCCGGCAGCCAGCTGATCCGGCCGTGGCCACGGACCGACGACTCCGGTACCAGCAGCACCGCCCCGACGACGGCCACCAGGGTCACGATCATGGGCAGCCAGAACAGCCAGCGGAAACCCAGCAGGTTCACGACCGGGCCGGCGATCACGATGCCGAATCCCGACCCTACCGCCGTCAGCGCCGCGATCATGCCGACGGCGGTGGGCACCCGATCGGACGGGAATTCGTCCCGGATGATGCCGAAGGCCAACGGCAGCATGCCGCCCGCGGCGCCCTGGATGACCCGAGCTACCAGCATCACGGCAATGGACGAGGCCAGCGCGCTCAACAGCGAACCCAGGGCCAGGGCGACGAGAACGACGACGAATACCCGCTTCTTGCCGTACAGGTCTCCGAGCCGGCCGAGGATCGGCGTCATGATCGAGGCCGAGAGCAGATACGCCGTCAAGATCCAGGTGACGGTGTCCTGGCTCGTGTGCAGACGTTGTTGCAACGTCGTCAGGACCGGGATGACCAGCGACTGCATCAGCGACCAGGCACCGACCCCCGTGGCGAGCACGGCGAAGGTGACCTGGTGGTGCGGGATGGGGCGAACGGTCACGGCTCACCCCTCACCCAAATAGTCGTATTGTCTGGACGAGATACGAAACGGAATCGTCCTTCCGCTACGAACGATACAAGAGCCACCGCGGTTTGCGCTATACAACGCGAAGCACGCCACACCTGCCGACCCTCGGCAGTTCCGGCGGGAGGGAGGCTCCATGCCGACCGAACAGGTCACGATCGAGACGGACGATGGCGTCTGCCCGGCTTACGTGTGCACGCCCGACGGCGTCACCTCGGCGCCCGCGGTGATCTTCTACATGGACGGACTCGGCATCCGGCCGACGATCATCCAGATGGGACAGCGCCTCGCGGGCATGGGGTACGTCGTGCTCGTCCCCGACCTGTTCTACCGAGCCGGCCCGTACGCACCGCTCGACCCGCGCGAAGTGTTCGCCACCGGCGACGTACGGGCGACGATCGGACACCTGTTGAGCTCGACCGACACGGCCCGCGGCGGCGCCGACACCGCCGCGTTCCTGGACTATCTCGGTTCGCGGACCGACGTCGCCGGGACCAAGGTCGGCACGACCGGCTATTGCATGGGCGGGGCGATCTCGTTGACCGTGGCCGGCCGCTATCCCGCTCGCGTTGCCGCCTCCGCCACGTTCCACAGCGGCAACCTCGTCACCGAATCCGAGCTGAGTCCGCACCGGTTCATTCCCGACATCACTGGCAGTGTCTATGTGGCCGGTGCGGACCACGACAAGGGATATCCACCGGAGATGGCCGAGCGCCTGGACCAGCTGCTGACCGAGGCCGGCGTGGACCACCGTTGTGAGATCTACCGCGACGCCCGCCACGGATTCACCATGGTCGACTTTCCGGTCTACGACCGAGCCGCCGCCGAACGCCATTGGCGCGAACTCGAGCGCCTGTTGGGCGCCCACCTTCCGGGCGCCGCCTGAGTCAGCGCGCTGCATCTCGCGGGCAGACTGCTGCGAGCCGGGTCACGAACGACGGGAGCACAGATGTCGATAGAGATCACCGGGACGGCCCAGCACGAGGCCTGGCAACGCCGGGACCTCCCGCCGGTCGAGCAGGTGCGGCCGGACGTGTGGTCGATCCCCGTCCCGATCCCCGACAACCCACTGCGCTACGTGTCGGTGTATGCCTTCGGTCTCGCCGGCGGTGGCCTCGGTCTCATCGACGCGGGCTGGGACAGCGAGGGGTCCTGGGAGACGCTGGCGGCCGGACTCACCGGCATCGGTGCCTCGGTCGGAGATGTGCGCGGCGTTCTAGTCACCCACTTCCACCTGGATCACTCGGGTCTGGCTGGACGCGTCCGAGAGGCATCGGGAGCCTGGGTCGCCATGCACCCGGCCGACACTGACGTCATCCGGCGGCTGAAGGACCGCAGCGCGGCCGCATCGGTCGACGACCGCGTCAACATGCTGATCGCCCTGGGCGCGCCCCCGGACACGGCGCGCGCCGACGTCCCGGCGGCCGAAGCGATGGAGCGGATGACGCGGATGGCCGTGCCCGACCGCCTGCTCGAAGACGGCGACGACGTCGAGTTCCCGGGCTGGCAGCTACGCGCCCGGCACACACCGGGCCACACGCCGGGTCATCTGTGTTTCAGCGAGCAGCGCACGGGATTGTTGTTCAGCGGCGACCACGTCCTGCCGCGGATCAGCCCAAACATCTCCACGTTGACCGAGGGTGAGACCGACCCGCTGCGGTCCTATCTGGCCTCGCTCGCCGCGGTCAGGGATCTCGACCCGGACGAAGTGCTGCCGGCGCACGAGTGGCGGTTCCGGGGGCTGGCCGAGCGGGTCGACGAGCTTTCCTCGCACCACGAGCGCAGGCTCGAAGAGTTACTGGGTGCGCTGCGCGAACATCCGCAAAGCACCCCATGGGAGTTGGCGGCGCACCTGACCTGGTCACGTCCGTGGTCGTCCTACCACCACCGGATGCGGATCTTCGCCGTCACCGAGACGGACGCCCACCTGCGCTACCTCGGCAGCCAAGGCCGTGCCGAGGCCAGTGCGGGACCCGTGCGCCGCTGGACCGCCGTCAATAGCTGACCTCGTCAGGTGATCAGCGGGCAGCGGTACTCGGCGCGGCGTTCGCGGAGACGATCGGCGCGGCGTTTCGTGCCGCCGCGTGTTCTCTGTTCTCGCCGGAGAGGCCCGCGGAGTCATGGGTGAGCGTGCGAGTACGGCCATCGGCCCTAGCACGGTGCGGGTTCGTAGGGAACTAGACATAGTGCGACGTAGGCGTGCCACGATGACGGATGGCCACCGCGAGGCGTGATCCGACGCGCTCCGCCGCGGCGAGGTCCGTGGACGAGCGGGTTGAGTCGGGAAAGCGAGCCCGCGGGGCGGCGCCGCGGTCGGCGCATGAGGCGTGGGCGCCGGCGGTCGATCGGCCCGACCCGATCGTGGTGTTGGAGGAACAGGCCCGGACCCGGGTACCGGAGTTGGTGCCGATTCGTTATGGCCGGATGCTGGCGTCGCCGTTCGCGTTTTTCCGTGGGGCGGCCGCGGTCATGGCACTGGATCTGGCTGGGACGCCGGTAACAGGGTTGATGGTGCAGTGCTGCGGTGACGCTCACCTGTCGAACTTCGGGGTGTTCGGATCGCCGGAGCGGCGGTTGCTGTTCGACGTGAACGATTTCGACGAGACGTTGCCTGGCCCGTGGGAGTGGGACCTCAAGCGGCTGGCCGCGAGCCTGGTTGTTGCCGGCCGGGACAACGGTTTCCGGCGGAGTGAGCAGGACGAGGTTGCGCGCAGCGCAGCGGCCCAGTATCGGGAGGCAATGCGCGGTTTCGCCGCGATGGGCACGCTCGAAGTCTGGTACGCGAGCTTGGACGTGGATGCGTTCGTGGCCGAGTACGGCGAGCAGCTTGGCCGGCGCACCGTGCGTCGCGCGCAGCGTGGAGTGGCGCGGGCGCGTACCCGCGACAGCATGTCTGCGGTGCGCAAACTCACTACAGGCGTCGACGGACAGGTGAGGATCGTTGACGCGTCGCCGCTGATCGTCCCGCTACGCGCCTTCGCGTCCGACGCGGAGCGGGACGAGGCGTTCGCTGAACTCGACGCGCTCGTCCGACGCTACCGTCGCACCCTGCAGCCGGACCGACGCCGTCTGGTGGAGCAGTACCAGCTTGTCGATGTAGCCCGCAAAGTCGTCGGTGTCGGCAGTGTCGGAACACGAGCGTGGATCGCCCTGATGTTCGGCCGCGATACTGGCGATCCGCTGTTCCTGCAGCTGAAGGAGGCGCAAGCCTCGGTGCTGGAACCTCACGTTGGACGGAGCCGGTTCCGTCACCACGGGGAGCGGGTCGTGGCGGGGCAGCGGTTGATGCAGGCGGCCAGCGACATCTTCCTCGGCTGGGTCCGGGTCCCGGCCGGGATCGACGGCGCACCGCACGATTACTACGGCCGGCAGCTACGGGACTGGAAGGTCGCTGCGGAGATCGAGCGGATGTCCCCTGACATTATGGGGGCGTACGGACGATTGTGTGCATGGACCCTCGCGCGAGCTCACGCCCGAAGCGGCGACCGCATCGCTATCGCCGCCTATCTCGGTGCCGGGTGCGTGTTCGACCGTGCCGTGGCCGGGTTCGCTCAGGCCTACGCCGATCAGAACGAACGCGACTACGCCGCCCTGCAAGTCGCGGTGAAAGATGGTCGAGTGAGCGCCCGACCGGGCGTGTAGACGCTTCCCGGAGCGGCGCATAGCGCACGCGGGATATCGTCCGTTAACCGCGACAGACGTCGGAGCGTTCGTGTCCTGAGCCGAGTAGGCGCATCCCGCGGTTGCGGGCTGGTCCCGACCTCTAACCGCGCAATCCGTCGTTTCCGACCACGTCCGCGGAGACGATCGGCGCGGCGTTCGCGGCGGCCGCGGCGCGAGCGAGATTGGTCAACAGATCCGGTACATCGGTCTTCGGCACGACGGCCTGCACGAGCGTGAGCCGTTCGGGGTACGCACGCGCCGCGTCCAGCGCATCGGCCAGCGCGCCGACGGTGGTGACTCGCGCCGAGCTGCTGGCCCGATCCGGTCCGAAGACGCCGGGCAGCGCGGCCCAGTCCCAACGGGCGATGTCGTTGTAGGGAGCGTCCGGACCGTGGATCGCCCGCTCGACGGTGTAGCCGTCGTTGTCCACGACGACGACGGTGGGGCTGAGCCGCAGCCGCAGCAGCGTCGACAGTTCGCTGACCGTCATCTGCGCGGCGCCGTCACCGACGAGCAGCACACCGCGCCGTCCGGGTGCGGCCAGCATGGCTCCGAGCAGCGCCGGCACGGTATAGCCGATCGACGCCCACAGCGGCTGGCCGATGAACGTGACGTCCGCGGGCAGGCGTTGCGTGGCCATGCCGTAGAACGACGTGCCCTGATCGGCCAGCACCACGTCGCCCGGCCGCAGGAAGCCAGCGACCGACCGCCAGAGCGACTGCTGGCGCAACGGCTGGTCGCGGTCGGGTTCTTCGGACGGTGCCGCCTCGGCCACCGCCGAGGTGCTGCCGCGCGGCCGGAC
The DNA here is from genome assembly GCA_964245745.1 of uncultured Jatrophihabitantaceae bacterium. Classification (GTDB taxonomy): domain Bacteria; phylum Actinomycetota; class Actinomycetes; order Mycobacteriales; family Jatrophihabitantaceae; genus CAXTNQ01. The sequence goes on along the minus strand of CAXTNQ010000004.1, from coordinate 4,236 downwards.
CGACACCAACTGCGCGAGCTCGCGCAGCGCGGCGCCGATCGTGACCGGCGAGAAGGTGGCGTCGCCGACGCTGACCGCGTCCGCGCCGAGCTCGATCGTGCGCTCGCGGGGGATCTGCTGGGTGAAGAATCCGCTGTTGAGATCGGTGAATTGAATGCCGGCGACAATGAGCACCGGGGCGTCCTCGAAGATCGCGCGCACGGCCGGGTCACCGGCTGCGCCGGCGTAGAGCCCGAGGAAGGCGGGGTTGCTCTCGTCGACCAAGCTCTTCGACCAGGCCGATGTGGCGTGGGGTGTGCCGAGCGCGAGCAGTTCGCGCAACTCGTCGACGGCGCCGAACCGGTGCACGAGAAGCCCGGCCAGCACTCGTACCTCGCTGGTATCGGCGACGCGAGCCAGTAAGGCGGCGGCCGCCGTGCGGAACGCGGCGAGCGCGTCCGGATCGGTGGTGTCGTGCGGCGGAGGTAGCGGTTCGGTGGGCGGCTCGACCGGAGCTTCGCCCACGTCACTGGGCACAAGCAGGTAGCCCGGCAAGCGGCGGTCGCGCACGGCGACGAGCACCCGGTCGATCTCGGCCACGGCGTTGGCGCTGGTCAGGGCCGCACGCGCGCAGGTGATGTTCTCGTGCATCTGCAGGAAGTGGGTGAATACCCCGTCGCCCAGCGAGTGGTGCACGATCCGTTGCGCGGTCTGAGCGCCGGTGGACGGCGCGCCGACGACGTGCACCACGGGCACGTGCTCGGCGAAGCTGCCCGTCACGCCGTTGATCGCGCTGAGCTCACCTACACCGAAGGTCGTCATGAGCGCACCGACGCCGCGTATCCGGGCGTACCCGTCCGCGGCGTAAGCCGCGTTGAGCTCGTTGGTACAGCCGACCCATTGCAGCCGTCGATGGTCGATGACATGGTCGAGCAGGGCGAGCGTGAAATCGCCGGGCACGCCGAACACTCGGTCGACGCCCAACTCGGCGATCCGATCCAGCAGGTAGTCGCTGATCGTGTAGGCAGCCACGCCGCCAAGTGTTCACCCGGTCGTCCCCTGATCGTTCAGCCGCCGCAGTCGCCGCGGTCAGCGTCCGGCCCTTCGACGTCGCTGCCGCCGGGACGCGCCGGATCACCAAGGCCGTCAGCCCGATCGGGTCCCGAGCGGACGAGCCGAGCGCCTGACTCAGCTGTCGCGCGGCGCCCAGTCGTAGATCACGGCGGTACGCAGCAGGATGTCCTGCACCGAGCGGTTGTTCGCGCTCACCGCCACCCACAGCAGGCCGATCGGGAACACGACACAGAGCAGGGCGCGCGCGGCGGCCACGACGGCGTGCAGGCGACGGCCCCGGCGGTCGACGACTCGCAGCCCTAGTAGCGCGTCACCGTACGTGCGTCCGGTCGCGATCCACGACAACGCCAGATACGGCCAAACGAGGACGAAGCCGATCACCGGGATGCTCCACCCCACTCCGGCCGGCCACGAGAACGAGTGCGGATGAGCCAGGAACGCGACGCCGGCGATCACCCCATAAATCACGCCGAGGCTCACGATCACGAGCAGCAGGTCGACCGCGCTCGCGGACAGCCGGGTGACCACGCCCGCCGGCTGGCCCTGAAACCCACGCGCCGGTGCCGGAAGTGCCGACGGATGCTCGGGGCTGGTCACGGCGGCTCGAGCGAACGGTCATCGCCACCACGCCGACGCAGCAGCAAGCGATCGACGATCCGGTTGACCCGTTCGTCGGCCTGCGCGGCTTGTAGTCGCACGCCGACCACGGTCTCGGACGCCATCGCCCCGCTGGACTGGCGGATGATCCCCGGCAGGTCGATCTCGTCGACCACCTGATTGGCCATGCCGACCACGTCGACACGATCGAGGATGGCGTCAAGGTCGACGGTGGCGGCCACCGAGTTGACGTCGACGCGGGCTACGACGGCGTCGACGTCGAGCTTCGCCGCGATGGCGTCCAGGTCGATGCGTCCGATCACGGCGTCGAGATCAGCGCGGGCCACGACGGCGTCGACGTCGACCACCTCGAGCACCCGGTCGACGATCGCGGTCAGCGCCACCCGCTGGAGCACGATCTGCGTGACGTCGACGCGGTCGAGCAGTTCGTCGACGACGCGCGGAACCAGGACGTCGACCCACGCCGCCCCGGCCTGTTCGACTCGTACCCGCGCTTGCTGGCCACGCCCGGCCATGGCCAGCAGCCGGTTCTGCGGCCACCACCGCTCGGGCAGCCCCGGTGGCCGCAGGAGCAGCCCGACGAAGGGCCGTCCGAGACGCGCCAGAGCGAAGGCACCGCGCGTCGCGACTGCGCCGCCGCGCAGGGTGAGGTCGATCGCCGCGTCGACCCACACGCCCGGCGCTGCCAGGGTGCGCGCCGGATCCGTCCGCGGGGCGTCCGGGGACGGATCCGACATCGCGTGTCCTTCAGGAACGAGCCGGGGTCAGCCCAGCAGCCGGGCCTTCTGCGTGTTGAACTCCGCGTCGGTCAGGACGCCGCGATCGCGCAGCTCAGCGAGCTTCGCCACCTCTTCCGCGGTGCTCGTGGACGTACCAGCCGCCGACTGGATGTAACTGCGTACGGCCTGGTCGGCCTGATAGGCGTCGCGTCGGTCGCGGGTGTGCATGCCGGCGCCACGCACGACCAGGTAGACGAGGACGCCGAGGAACGGCAACACGATGATGAAGATCGACCAACCGGCCTTGCCCCATCCGCTCAGGTCCTCGCTGCGGAAGATGTCCATGAAGATCCGGATGAGTAGGAAGATCCACAAGATCCAGAGGAACAGCCACAGCATCGTCCAGAACAGATTGAGCAGTGGGTAGTCCTGAGCGGCACGCAGCGGAAGTGCGGCGGTCATGATTCGGTCCTTTCTGGTACGGCCCGAGTGGGCCTTCGCGGCACAGGCTAGAGCCCGGCCAAGATCCTCGTCCTCACCACGCCAGGGTGAGAAGTACCCGGTCGTCCGGCGAGGTCACCGCGTTCGGGTGAGGCGTCGTCTGCGCGGCGGCGGCAGGGTGGCGGCGTGCCCCGAGGTCCCGCGCGCCGCCTGGCCGGTGGCGGGTACCTCGCGTGAGTCCCGTCGCGATCAGCTTCCTGGTTCTGGGCGTGGTCGTCGTGCTGTTCGTGTGGAACCGGCTGCCGGTCGAGCTCGTCGCCATCGGCGCCGCGTTGACGCTGTACGCCACCGGCGTGCTGACCCTGCCGCAGGCGTTCGCCGGGTTCGGCGACGCCACGGTGGTGTTCATCGCCAGCCTGTTCGTCGTCAGCGAGGCCCTGAACGCCGGTGGAGTCACGGCCTGGCTGGGACGGGAGCTGGTCGTGCGCGGCGGCGGCAATGCCCGCCTGCTGCTGGTGCTCACGATGCTGCTCGTGGCCGTGCTCACCGCCTTCATCACCCCGAACGGTTCGGTGGCGGCGCTCGTCCCCGTCGTGGTCGTCATGGCCACGCGCATCGGCTCATCGCCGTCGCGCATGCTCCTGCCGCTGGCGTTCGCCGCCCACGCCGGCTCACTGCTGCTGTTGACCGGCAGCCCGGTGAACGTGATCGCGTCGGACGCGGCCGCTCGAGCCGGCGCCAGCCGCTTCGGCCTGTTCGACTACACGTTGGTCGGCGTGCCGCTGCTCGTCGGCACGGTCGGGGTCGTGCTCGCGTTCGGCGACCGGCTGTTGCCCACACGCCACCCCCGCGTCCTGCCGCCCGACTTCAGCAACCACGCTCAGGCGCTCGTCGAGCAGTACCGCCCGCACGGCGACCACCGACGCCGGCTTGTTCACGCCCGAGACCGGGGTCGCCGAAGTCGTGATTCCTCCGCGCTCAGGCATGATCGGCGCTCGGGTGTTCCCAGGCATGGTGACGGACAGCGGCACTCTGATCGTCCTCGCCGTGCAGCGCAAGGGCGAGGATCTGGGCACGCGGGAAACGGAATTGGCCGTCGGGGACACCCTGTTGCTGCAGGGCACGTGGGAGGCGATGGCCGCGAATCTGGACGACCCCGACGTGCTGGTGGTCGATCCCCCCGACCTGGTGCGCCGGGAGGTTCTGCCGATCGGGCCACGGGGCGTCACCGCCCTCGCGGTACTCGGTGGCATGGTCGTGCTGCTCGCGACCGGCGCGGTGCCGCCGGCGGTGGCCGGTCTGCTGGCCGCGGTTGCGATGATCTTGTTGCGGGTGCTGACCGTCGAGCAGGCGTACCGCTCGATCTCGTGGACCACGGTGATCCTCATCGGCGCGATGATCCCGC
>CAXTNQ010000003.1:34577-40346 GCA_964245745.1 uncultured Jatrophihabitantaceae bacterium | reverse complement strand
GCCGAGCGCGGCGAGGCCGCAGACCGCGGCGAGGGTCAGCCGTCCCACGTTGCGGACGCCGAGCGCGAGCGCTGCGCCGATGGCGGCGTTGGTCTCGTCGACGTCGGCGTACGCGGCCACCCGCGGATCGGTCTTGGGCACACGTGACATGTCGCCGAGCGCGGTCGTCCCGTCGTCGCCGGTCTTCGTATAGATGCGGGTGAGGTGTACGGCCACGTGTCGACGCTAGCCGGTGGGTAGCCTGCCCGGGTGCAGGTGCTGCGGGTGACCGGTGGAGCGCGGCTGGCCGGCGAGGTGTCGGTGGTCGGTGCGAAGAACAGCGTCCTCAAGCTGATGGCCGCCGCCGTCATGGCACCTGGCCGCACCGTGCTGCACAACCTCCCGGCGATCTCCGACGTCACGATCATGCACGAGTTGTTGGTGCGGCTCGGGTGCGACGTCGCCGAGCATGCCGAGAACGCGGACCAGACGTCGGACAGTGTGCGCATCACCGTTCCGGACGCCGCGGACCTCGTCACCGAAGCGCCCTACGACCTGGTGCGCCGGATCCGCGGCTCGATCTGCGTGCTCGGACCGTTGCTGGCCCGCACCGGGCGCGCGAAGGTCGCGCTGCCCGGCGGCGACGCCATCGGCTCGCGCCCCCTCGACATGCACATGTCCGGCCTCGAGCGGCTAGGCGCGCAGATCCACGTCGAGCACGGCTACATCGTGGCCGAGGCGGCGGAGCTGCGCGGTGCGACGATCTGGCTCGACTTCCCCAGCGTCGGCGCAACCGAGAACATCCTCACGGCCGCCGTGCTGGCCAAGGGGACCACCGTCATCGACAACGCGGCTCGCGAACCCGAGATCGTCGACCTCTGCCGGATGCTGGTGGCGATGGGGGCCGAGATCGGTGGGATCGGCTCGTCGACGCTCGAGATCGATGGGGTGGACGGGCTCCGCCCGACGACGCACACCGCCGTGGCCGACCGCATCGTGGCGGGTACCTGGGCGTTCGCCGCAACCGCGACGCGTGGTGATGTGACCGTCCGCGGCGGCCGCGCCGAGCACCTCGAGCTGGCGCTGGACAAGCTTGCTCGTTGCGGAGCCGACGTCGACGTGATGGCCGACGGGTTTCGGGTGCGGATGGACGGGCAGGCGCGCAGTTTCGATGTCGTCACGCTGCCCTATCCCGGGCTGGCCACCGATCTGCAGCCCCAGGCCATCGCGCTGCTCTCGGTGGCGGACGGCACCGCCATGATCACCGAGAACCTGTTCGAGGGCCGGTTCATGTTCTGCGACGAGATCGCCCGAATGGACGCAGACGTCCGCACCGACGGCCACCACGCTGTCGTACGCGGTAAACCGCGCCTGTCCGGCGCGCCGGTGCGGGCCACCGACATCCGGGCTGGGGTGGGTCTGGTCATCGCGGGCCTGGTTGCCGACGGCGTCACCGAGGTGGCGGACGTGCACCACATCGACCGCGGCTACGTCCGGCTCGAAGAACAGCTGCGTGGTCTCGGTGCCGATGTCGTCCGCCAGGAGTCGACCCTGCTCTAGGGCGCCCCGTGCGTACCGTTCCTCTGTCGGCGGTGCGCGCGACGAATCGGCGTCGCGCCATGACCCTTGTCGACGGACCCTAGGGGTGAACCCTAGGGACACGGTCGAAGCAGCGCGAGATGGTGAGCACGGGAGCGGCCCGTTGACGGAACGGTCGGCGGCCGAGCCGTGGTCGGCGACCGGAGGGCAGCCGTGCGGGTGGTACTCGATGTGCACCGCGAGGGGTCGCAGTACGTGGGCACGCTGACACGGACGGACGATCAGCTGACCGTGCCGTTCTGGGGCTTGCTGGAGCTCGTCTACGCGCTCGAGCGGGCCGAGAGCTCCGAAGCGATCCCGCCGGACCCGTCGAGCACGGGCCCCGACGACTGAGCCACCGACATACCGCCTCATGGACCAGGAGGACTCGTGATGTTCGCTTCGATCGCTCGCAAGGTCATGGCGCATCCGTGGTGGACGATCGCGGCGTGGCTGGTGCTCGCGGTGCTCGCCATCGTGTTGTCACCGAGCCTCAGCAACTACACGACCGGCAATCAACAGCAGTTCCTGCCCGGAAGTTTCGAGTCGGTCAAGGCGCAGAACGCCGGCAACAAGTACTTCCCGGCCCAGTCCGGCGGTACGGGCAGCTTGGTGGTGACCCGCGCGGACCAGGCGCCGTTGTCCTCGGCCGATCAGGCCCAGGCCACTGGTCTGGCGACCACGTTGCAGAACGAGAAGCTGCCGAATGTGTTGAGCGTGGCCAGCACACCGCAGTCGCTGTCGGCGGACAAGAAGGTCGTGGCGCTGCAGGTCGCCTTCAACGGACAGCCTGGCGACTCCCAGGTCAACGACGCGGTGACCGCCGTCCGCAACGCCGCGAAGGACGCGCTGAAGGGCAGCCCGTTGACCAGCGGCTTGACCGGCAACGCCGCGATTCAGGTCGACACCAAGTCGGCCTTCGATCACGCGGACACGATCATCACGATCGCCACCGTGGCGCTGATTCTCGTGCTCTTGTCGCTGATCTTCCGCAGCCCGATCATCTCGGTCCTGCCGATCGTAGTGATCGGTGTGGTGCTGACGGTGGTCACCGGCCTGACGGCGGACCTGGCCGCAGCGTTCGACTTCCAGGTCAGCACGACGTTGCAGTCGATCCTGGTGGTGGTGCTGTTCGGCATCGGCACCGACTACATCGTCTTCCTGCTGTTCCGGTATCGGGAGCGGCTGCGCGCCGGCGAGTCGCAGGCTGAGGCGTTGCTGTTCTCCGCTTCGGTCGTCGGCAAGGTCGTCGCGTCGTCGGCGCTCACGGTGATCGGTGCCTTCGCGGCGTTGTTGGCTGCCAAGCTCGGCTCACTGAATACCCTGGCGCCGGGACTGATCGTGGCCGTGGCGGTCATGCTGATCACCGCGCTGACCCTCATCCCGGCGATCTTCGCCCTGCTCGGACGGCACCTGTTCTGGCCGCTGGGACCGGGGCAGGCCGCCGCACGCAACCGGTTCGACGGTGTCGGCGCGTTCACTGCTCGTCGCCCCGCACTCATCGGTGGCGGAGTCGCGCTGGTGCTGATCGTGTTGACGATCTTCTCCACGGGTTACAAGTCGACGTACGACACGTTGAGCGAACTGCCGTCGACGACGGCCTCGCGGCAAGCCTTCGACACGCTGAGCAAGTCTTTCCCTGCGGGCGCGCTCAGTCCTACTCAGGTGTTCGTCGTGGGGTCGGCGCCGCTGCCGCAGGCGTCGCTGACCACCCTGACCACGGACCTGACCGCGGTACCTGGGGTGGCTTCGGTCGCGCCGCCCAAGCTCAATCAGGACGACACCGCGGCGCTGATCAGCGTGGTGCTGAAGGACGACCCGTACTCCAACGCGGCCCTCGACCTGGTCGAAGGTCCGCTGCGCACCGCGGCGCACGGCAAGGTTCCTGGCGCGACGATCACGGTCGGCGGCCAGACCTCGACGTTCGCCGACGTCCGCGCCCAACTACATTCCGACACCAGGCTCGTGTTCCCGATCGCCGCGGTGATCATCGTGATCATCCTCGGGTTGCTCCTGACCGCGCTGCTCGCTCCGTTGAACATGATCGTGTGCGTGGCGTTGAGCTTCGCGGCGACGCTGGGCGCGGTCGTCCTCGTCTTCTTGCACGGGGTCGGCTACGAGGGAATCGACTTCACCATCCCGATCGTGCTCTACCTGTTCGTCGTGGCGATCGGCACCGACTACAACATCCTCATCGCCGCGCGGGTGCACGAGGAATACCGGGACGGGCACGCACCGCGGGACGCGGTCCGCATCGCTATCGCCAACGACGCACCGACCGCGGCGGCCGCAGGCATCATCCTGGCCTTCACCTTTGCGTCCCTGATGCTCACCGGTATCGCGAACCTCGTCGAGCTCGGGTTCGGTGTTGCGGTCGGTATCCTCATCGCCGCCTTCGGGATGGCGCCGCTGCTCGTGCCCAGCCTGGCCGCACTGCAGGGACGAGCGTTCTGGTGGCCCACCCGGACGTCGTCCGGGCGCGCCGCGGACGAGGCCGCGACGGAACCACGATCCGACGCCTCGGCGGCCACGATCACGTAGGTACGACCGACCTGGCATCGGACCGCAGTGCATCACCCAGCTGACGGCGGGAGGCGATGCCCAGCTTGGCGTAGATGTGACCCAGGTGGTACTCGACGGCCTTCACGCTCAGGTACAGCTCCGCGGCGACCTCCCGGTTGCTGCGACCAGCCGCGACCAGACCGGCCACGACCTGCTCACGCGGCGTGAGCGCTGCTGCGGCACGCGGGGCGTCGCCGGGCCCGGAGAACGGCACGCCGATGCTCGTGAGCACCGCATCGCAGCGGTCCAGGAACGCTTTCGCTTTCAAGCGTGCGAACACCTCGCGGGCCGTCGTGAGCGGTCCGACGGCGGTCGTCCGTCGACCGGTCGCGGTCAGGTGACGTCCCTGGTTGAGCGCGAGGTGGGCTTCCGCGAGGCCGGCCGTCGCCCATTCGACCTCGTCGAGCGCGTTCGCGTACACGGCATCGGCCTCGGTCGGACGCCCAGCCTGCTGACACACCAGGGCCTGCAACCGCACCCGATCGGTGGCGTGGACGCCGCCGAGCGGTGCACCGGCTGCAGCGTCGAGCAGCCGCCGGCCGTCGTCGAGGCGTCCCCGCTCCAAGTGGGCCTCGGCCAGCCGGTACCGCCACAGCGCGAGGTTGGGATGATCGACGGCCACCCCGAGCCGGCCGTCGTCGAACGGCGCGAGCGCGGTCACGACGGCCGGCCAGTCACCGCGGGCCCATCCGCAGTGCGCCGCGGCCAGCCCGGCGTAGCCCAGGCCCTCAGTGGTCGGTGCCGTCCCGGTCGCCCGCTGGTCCGCGGCCAGGCGCTGGAGTTCGGCCGCGTCGGTGTCGCCCCGGACGGCGTACAGGTGCGCCGCGACGCAGTGCACGTACACGGCATACCTGGAGAAGTCCAGGTCGCCGGCCAGCGAGGTCGCCAGCTCCACCTGCGTCGCCGCGCTCGCCCAGTCGCCGCCGCGGAACTGCGCTTCGGCCAGCGAGGCGTACACCAACTCGACGCTCGAGACGGGTAACCCCGCCGCGAGCCAGCGCTGGACGCCTCGCAGATCCTCCACCGCTCCAGCCAGATCGCCGGCCCACGTTCGGACGATGCCGCGAATCGACAACAGCTCTGTCTCGTACGGTTCGGGCGGCGCATGCGAGGGTGAGCACACGACGAGAAGATCCAGACAGTCCGCGATACGGCCGGTCTTCGCGTATCCCCACGCCAGCGCCTGCAGCGCGAGAGTGTCGACCGTGGGCGGCCGGTCCGCCGCCTTCCGTGCCGCGGTCGCCCACCGCACCGCCGCGGCGTCATCGCCGAACATCGCCGAGATGTAGGCGAGAATCGCCGTGCAGCGACCGAACAGGGAGTCCGTGGCCGGATCCAGCACCTCGACGAGGCGGGTGAGCGGCTCCGTGGCCACCGCGAAGTCAACCGTTGCGGCAGCCAGGATGGCCTGCGTATAGCGTCGGTACGGGCTATCACGTCGCTGATCCACAGCGCGGGCTTGCGCCTGGGCAGCATGGACGTCGCCCGCAAGTAGCAGCAGCTCTACGGATTCGTAGAGAGCACGATCGGCGTCGCCTTCGTCGGGATCGACCCGGGACGCACCGAGCAGATACTCCGCCGACAGGGACAAGGCGCCCGCCGCGTGAGCTTCGGCGGGGTCGGCATCAGGAACATGAGCGACGAGAACGG
>CAXTNQ010000003.1:11267-34567 GCA_964245745.1 uncultured Jatrophihabitantaceae bacterium | reverse complement strand
CGCGTGAGCTTCGGCGGCCGCGGCCATCAGGTCCGCAGTCAATTGCGCGTCGACGTGGCCCGCTGCGGCACGCAGACGGTGGCGCAGCGACGCCGGCGGCTCGAGCGTGGCCGCCGCGGCCAGATGAAGCTGGCGGCGAACGGCCGGGGACAGGTCGTCGTAGACGGCAGCCTGCACGAGCGGATGCGCAAAGATCAGCTCCTCACTGCCGCCCGTCAGGACCAGGGTCAAAAGATTCGCGGAGACCGCCTCGTCCAGCGCCGTCGTCCAGTCCGGCAGCGCCGCGGTCGCAGCCACCGTGCGCGTCGAGCCGCGGACACCTACCACGGCGGCGGCGGAGACCAGCGTCCGCGCCGAAGCGGACAGCCTGCTCACGGCGGTCAGCACCGTCGCCGCGTATGAATGCGGGGCCGGCAGCGGCGAGGACAGGTCGTTCAGCACGTCCGCGGACAGCCTGCCGAGTAGTGCCGACACATACAGCGGGTTACCTGCCGTATGCGCCCACAGTCGGCCGGCCGCCGCACCCGTGACCGGCCGTCCCTGATCGGCCGCCAGTTCGCCTACCTCGGGCGCGGACAAGCCGGCCAGCCGTAGCCACGTCACCACGCTCTGGTCGGCGAGCAGTCGGCTCAGCGCCGGACCGAAGCGTTCCAGGCTGTGCGGACGAGTGGCCAGTACGACCAACACCGGATCCGCAGTCAGCCGTCGCAGCAAGAACAACAATGCGCGACTGGACGGCCCGTCCGCCCAGTGCAGGTCGTCGACCACCACGAGCAGCGGCCCGCTTCGGGTCAGCTGTCCGACCCCGTCCAACAAGGCTGCCCCGAAGGTCAGCGCGTCCGCCCTCGGCGGCGAGCCGGCTTCGACCGGCCGCAGCCGGTCGCACAGCTGTTGCGCCCGGCCGAACTCCCGCGCGGCCTCCTCCTCGTCGCCGCTCACCCAGATTGACGCCGTCGCCGGCGCGCGCGTGACGAGGGTGCGCAGCAGAGCCGTCTTCCCGACGCCTGGGTCACCCTCGACGACGACGATGCGCAGGCCGCGCTCCCGTGCGGCACGCCAGCAGTCGAGCATCAGCTGCAGCTCGTCACTGCGACCGACGAACGCTCGTTGCCGTGCGCCATCCATCGCGACCCCCGGTAGTCATTCGACCACAGCGATCGCCGCAGCACATCTCGGTCCGCCTATTGGCGGCCAGCGGTCATACGTTGAGCAGCGAGCGAGCGCGCTCGGCGTCGCCGCGGAAGACAAGCACGTCCAGGTGACCGTCGCGACGACCCGACATCGACGATCGGATACCTGCTTCGCCCAGGGTGGCCCGCATGCTCAGCGCCTCGTGGCGGGTGCGACCGACCGCGATGACGTCGAGCAGGCCCAGTTCGCTCGACTCGGCAGCGTCGACCGGGCGTCCGGTGCGTCGCCGCGAAGGCCGGAACGTCCAGCGCATGACCAGGCCGAGGAGGGCCACCGCGACGAGGGCCACGACCAGTGCGGAGACGTCGTTGGTCATGGATTCGCCCGACCCGTCACCCCTCCATGTTTGACTACGGACGACGATGTCGCCAGAGCGAAGGAGCAGCCACGTGGCGGATCAGCGGGTCGCGGTGGTCGGCGCCGGGCTGATGGGGGCGGGCATCGCCCAGGTGGCGGCCGTCGCGGGTTGGGACGTCGTGCTGCGCGACGTCACGCAGAGCGCGCTGGACCGCGCCACCGGCGAGATCGAGAAGTCGCTGCGTCGGCTGGCCGACAAGGGACGCGTCGCCGCCGACGACGTTCCGGGCGCGCTCGAGCGCATTCGGACCACCACGGACCTGGACGCAGTCGCGGACGCCGACCTGGTGGTGGAGGCGGTCTTCGAGGACGTCCAGGTGAAGCGTGACGTGTTCGCGGAGCTCGACCGGCTCGCCGGTGCCGACGCCGTGCTGGCGTCCAACACGAGCGCCATCCCGATCACGCAGCTGGCGACGGTGACCGCCCGACCGGAGGCGGTGGTCGGCACCCACTTCTTCTCGCCGGTGCCGATGATGGCGCTGGTCGAGCTCGTCCGCGGCTACAAGACGTCGGACGAGACGCTGGCCCGCGCTCGCGCTTTTGGCGAAGGGGTCGGCAAGACCTGCATCGTCGTGAACCGCGACGTGGCCGGCTTCGTGACGACCCGCCTGATCGCGGCGTTCGCGAACGAGGCGGTGCGCCTGGTCGAGAGCGGGGTGGCGAGCGCCGACGACGTCGACACCGCCTGCCGGCTGGGCTTCGGGCACGCCATGGGGCCGCTGGCCACCATGGACCTCACGGGGACGGACATCATGTTGCACGCCACCACCAACATCTGGACGGAGACCCGCGACCCGAAGTTCGCGGCGCCGGAGATGTTGCAGCGGATGGTGTCGGCCGGGGACCTGGGCCGTAAGAGCGGGCGTGGTTTCTACAACTACGAGACGTAAGCACCGGACGTCCCCGCCAGGCTCGTGCGGCACCGCCTACCGTCAGGGACATGCCGTTTCGCCCTCCGCTGCTGCTCGAACTCGACCTCACCGCCCCGCTACTCACGTCCGAGCCGGACGACCCGCTCGGTCGGCTGCGGGCGCGCCGCAGTGTGCGGCTACGTACGGTGGTGCGCACCCTGCACGAGGCGGGTGACGACCGCCGAGTTGCTGGACTGGTGGCGAAGGTGGCACCTGGACGGGCGGGTTGGGCCACCATGCAGGAGCTGCGAGCGGGGGTGTTGGCCTTCGCGGCCAGCGGGAAACCCACGGTGGCGTGGGCAGAGTCCTTCGGCGAGGGCGGTAACGGCACCCGTGACTACGTCCTGGCCACCGCGTTCGGTGAGGTGTGGCTGCAGCCGTCCGGGGAGCTCAGCCTGCTTGGCGTCTCCGCGGAAACGACGTTCGTCCGCGGGACGCTGGACCGGCTGGGCATCGAGCCGCAAATTGCCCAGCGGTACGAGTACAAGAACGCCGCCGACCGCATCACGCGTACCGAGTTCACGCCGGAGCATCGCGAGGCCGTCGACCGGCTGGCCGAGTCGGTGTGGACGGATGCGGTCGGCCTGATCGCCACCGGGCGGCGGCGGGACGCGGCCGACATTCGGCAGGTGGCGGATACCGCTCCGCTGTCGGCGGCGGACGCCGAGGCGGCCGGGCTGATCGACCGGCTCGGCTACCGCGACGAGGTCTACGCCAGCGTCCGGGCGCAGGTCGGCGCGGACGCGCAGCTGTTGTTCGCCGACCGCTGGTCGCCGTCGCGTCCGGTGCGCACGAGGTTGCCGGGCCGGCGTGACGCGATCGCGCTGATCGAGGGATCCGGGCCGATCGTGTCCGGGCCGGGGCGCGGCAGTCTGACCGGCGGCCAGCTCGCGAGCGACAAGGTGGCGGCGTCACTGCGGGCCGCACGCGACGCCGACGACGTGCGCGCGGTGGTGTTCCGCGTCGACTCGCCGGGCGGCTCCGCGGTCGCGTCCGACACGATCTGGCGAGAGGTTTGCCTGACCCGCGAGGCCGGGAAGCCGGTCGTTGTGTCCATGGGCGAACTCGCCGCCTCGGGCGGCTACTACGTTTCTTGCCCCGCGGACGTGATCGTCGCCGAGCCCGCCACGCTCACCGGCTCGATCGGTGTGGTGGGCGGCAAGGCGGTCGTGGCCGGGCTGTTCGACCGGGTCGGGCTGACCACCGACGCCGTGAGCTACGGCCGGCATGCCCGGATGTATTCCGGCCGGGTGGGCTTCACCGACGACGAGCGGGAGCGCCTGGACGCCATGCTCGACGCGATCTACGACCTGTTCGTGGACCGCGTGGCCCAAGGTCGTCGGATGTCCCGTGACGCGGTACACGAGGTCGCGCGCGGGCGAGTGTGGACGGGCGCGGACGCCGCCAAGCGTGGACTCGTCGACGAGCTCGGTGGTCTGCGCGACGCAGTACGCATCGCGCGTCGACACGCGGGCCTACCCGCCACCGCACCGATCCGCCGGCCGGGTCACGTACCAGTGGTGCGCCGCCTGCGCCGCCCCCGTTCGTCGGAGGACCCCCGGGCCGCCAGCCTGGCGTCGAGTGGCTGGGGTGAGCTGTCCGGTGTGGCCGCCGCGTTCGGTCTGCCCGCTGCTGGCCCGTTGCTGATGCCGCCGGTGAGTCTGCGCTAGGACGTCAGACGGTCCACGGGAAGTCGATCCACTCGTCGGTGCGCCGCCACACGTACTCACACTTGACCGTGGAGATCGGCTTCTCGTAGAGGACGGCACAGCGCACGTCGGCCACGTGATCGGCGCAGTAGTCCTTGACCAGCGCCAGGGTCGCGCCGGTATCCGCGACATCGTCGGCGATGAGCATCCGCGCGCCCGAGAGGTCGACCGGCTGCGGCACAGGAGGCAGCACGACGGGCATCGGCATCCGCTCGTCCACGCCGGTGTAGAACTCGACGTTCATCACGTGCAGGTTCTTCACGCCGAGGGCGTAGCCGAGCGCCCCCGCCGGGAACAGCCCGCCGCGCGCGATGCCCAGAATGAGGTCGGGACGGAAGCCGTCGGCCGACACCATCGCCGCGAGCTCCGCAGTTGCCGACCCGAAGTCGGCCCACGTCAACCGTTCGTGCACGGGGTGCAGGGTGCCAGACCGTACGTGCGTACCGGTCCGCATCTGCGAGGTCGGCCACAGTTGTTACCGGGGAGTATCCGGCGCGGGCGTGCGGTGAGAGGGTCAGAGCGCGCGGAGGTGACGCCATGCCGTACCCGTCGGACACCGGAGCTGATTCGCCGTGGGTGATGCGGACCTACGCAGGACACTCGTCCGCCGCCGAGTCGAACGCGCTGTTCCGTCGCAACCTGGCCAAGGGTCAGACCGGCCTGTCCGTGGCGTTCGACCTGCCGACCCAGACCGGCTACGACCCGGACGCGGAGCTGGCCCGCGGTGAAGTCGGCCGGGTCGGTGTGCCGGTGGCGCACCTCGGCGACGTCCGTGCGCTGTTCGCCGGCATCCCCCTCGACCAGATGAACACGTCGATGACGATCAACGCGACGGCCATGTACCTGTTCGCGATGTACCTCACTATGGCCACCGACGAGGGCGTGGACCCCGCGTCGCTCAGCGGCACCACGCAGAACGACATCGTGAAGGAGTACCTGTCCCGAGGGACCTACGCCTTCCCGCCGGGCCCGTCCCTGCGCCTGACCACCGACCTGATCGCCTACACGGTCGCGCACGTGCCGCGGTGGAACCCGATCAACGTGTGTAGCTACCACTTGCAGGAGGCCGGGGCGACGCCCGTGCAGGAGGTGGCGTTCGCCCTCTGTACGGCAATGGCCGTGCTCGACGCGGTTCGCGACTCCGGCCAGGTCGAGCCGGCGCAGTTCGGTGCGGTGGTCGCACGGATGTCGTTTTTCGTGAACGCCGGCGTGCGCTTCGTCGAAGAGATGTGCAAGCTACGCGCGTTCGCCCGGCTCTGGGACGACATCACCCGCGACCGGTACGGCGTGACCGACGAGCACCTACGGCGGTTCCGCTACGGCGTCCAGGTCAACTCGCTCGGCCTCACGGAGGTCCAGCCCGAGAACAACGTCACCCGGATCCTGCTGGAGATGCTGGCCGTCACGCTGTCGCGGGACGTCCGGGCTCGGGCCGTCCAGCTGCCGGCGTGGAACGAGGCGCTGGGTTTACCCCGGCCGTGGGACCAGCAGTGGTCCCTGCGCATGCAACAGGTTCTCGCGTACGAGTCCGACCTGCTGGAGTACGACGACCTGTTCGCCGACTCGCCGGTGGTCGAGGCCAAGGTCGCGTCGATCGTGGCCGAGGCGCGAGCGGAGATCGACCGGGTACTCGCCATGGGCGGTGCGGTAGCCGCCGTCGAGTCCGGCTACCTCAAGTCGGCGCTCGTCGCTTCGCTGGCCGACCAGCGACGGCGGGTCGAGGACGGCACTCTCGTGAAGGTCGGCGTCAACCGGTTCGTCGACAGCGAACCGAGCCCGCTCGTGGCCGACCTCGACGAGGCCATCCATACCGTCGATCCCGGCGTCGAGGCCGCGGCGGTGGACGCGGTGCAGGCGTGGCGACGAGACCGGGACGCGGACACGATCGAAGATGCCCTGCGCGAGTTGCGCGACGCCGCCAAGACCGACGCCAACCTCGTCCCGGCTTCGCTGCGTTGCGCGGCGGCCGGGGTGACGATCGGAGAGTGGGCCGGCGCCCTGCGAGAGGTCTTCGGCGAGTATCGAGCCCCCACCGGCGTGGCCAACGTCGGGGCCGGCACGGGCGCGTCCCAGGCGAGCGAGCGGGTGCGCGCGGCGGCCGTACGGCTCGGCCGACCGATACGGTTCCTGGTCGGCAAGCCCGGCCTGGACGGGCACTCGAACGGTGCCGAACAGATCGCCGTACGTGCCCGGGACGCCGGCTTCGAGGTCGTCTACTCGGGCATCCGGCTCACCCCGGCGCAGATCGTGGCCGCAGCGGTCGAGGAGGACGTGGACGTCGTCGGCCTCTCCGTGCTGTCCGGCTCGCACCTGACGGTGGTGCCCGAGGTGCTGAGCGGCCTGCGCGCCGCCGGCGTCGACGACGTGCCGGTCGTGGTCGGCGGCATCATCCCGGACGCCGACGCCGCCCGGTTGCGGGCGGCCGGCGTGGCCCGGGTGTTCACCCCGAAGGACTTCTCGATCTCCGACGTCCTGGGCGACGTGGTCGACGCCGTGCTGGAGATCCGCCTGCCGTCCTGAGCTCCGCCTCTCGCGAGGGCAGCTTCGCGTAGCGTGCGCTCCCGTGCGCCTGGTCATCGCCCGCTGTTCGGTCGATTACGTAGGCCGGCTCACCGCGCACCTGCCGAGCGCCGTGCGCCTGATCATGGTCAAGGCGGACGGCTCGGTGCTCGTCCACGCGGACGGTGGTTCCTACAAGCCGCTGAACTGGATGTCGCCCCCGTGCCGGCTCGAAATCACGGACCGGATGTGGACCGTGACGAACCGGGGCGGCGAGCAGCTGATGATCACGGTCGACGAAGTGCTCGCCGACTGGACGCACGACCTGGGCGTCGATCCCGGGCTGGTCAAGGACGGCGTCGAGGCACACCTGCAGCAGCTGCTGGCCGAGCACATCTCCACCCTCGGCGACGGCTACCGCCTGGTGCGGCGCGAGTACCCCACGGCGATCGGGCCGGTCGACATCCTGGCCCGCGATCCGTCCGGCGTCACGGTGGCCGTGGAGATCAAGCGGCGCGGGGAGATCGACGGGGTTGAGCAACTCACTCGTTACCTCGAGCTGCTCAACCGCGACCCGCTTCTGGCGCCCGTGCAGGGTGTGTTTGCCGCTCAGGAGATCAAGCCGCAGGCTCGGGTCCTGGCCCGTGATCGCGGTATCGACTGCCTCGTCCTCGACTACGACGAGCTGCGTGGCATCGCCCGGGACGGCACGCTGTTCTAGCGTCGACCTGTCGCCGCGCGCCGAGTCGATCCGGCTCGGCCTACGTGCATGAGGCCGAAAATCTGGACGACCCTTGGCAGTGCGAAAGGGGATTGACGGCCAATCACGCTGGCGTCTGGCGTTACCGAGTGGGCGACTATCGCATTCTCGCGCAGTTGATCGATTCCACGCTGACGGTGCTGGCGCTACGGGTCGGCCACCGCCGCAACGTGTACTGAGGCAGCGCGCGTGCCTCTGAACCGGTCCGCCATGCTGCGTACCGTGAGGCCATGACTGCCCTGGTTGAGCGTGCGGCCACCTTCGAGTCGCTGAACCCGAGCACGGGTGATGTGGTGTCGAGCTTTCCGGTCGACAGCGCCGAGCGCGTACGCGAGGTGGTCGAGCGTGCTCGTCCGGCCGCCACGTGGTGGGCCGACCTGGACTTCGACGGCCGGCGCAAGCGGTTGCGCGCGTGGCGGACGGCGCTCGCACGGCGCATGGACGAGCTGGCGGACCTCATGCACCGCGAGAACGGCAAGCCGCTCGACGACGCGATCGGCGAGATCGCGGTAGCGATCGCCCACCTGGACTGGGCCTCGACCCACGCCGCGACCGTGCTCGGCCGGCGGCGGGTGGCCTCCGGCCTGCTCGCGGCGAACCACGCGGCCAGCCTGCGCTACCGGCCCTACGGAGTGGTCGGGGTCATCGGGCCGTGGAACTATCCCGTCCACACGCCGCTCGGGTCGATCTCCTACGCTCTGGCCGCCGGCAATGCCGTCGTGTTCAAGCCCAGCGAGTTCACCCCGGCCGTCGGTTCGTGGCTCGCCGACGCGTTCGCCGACGCGGTGCCGGAGCGTCCGGTGTTTCAGGTCGTCACCGGATTCGCCGAGACCGGCGACGCGTTGTGCCGGGCCGGCGTGGACAAGTTGGCCTTTACCGGTTCGACGAGCACCGGGAAGAAGGTGATGGCCGCCTGCGCCGAGACGCTCACGCCAGTGGTCATCGAGTGCGGTGGTAAGGACGCCCTGATCGTCGCGGCCGACGCCGATCTTGACGCCGCTGCGAACGCGGCCGTGTGGGGCGGTCTGTCGAACGGCGGCCAAACCTGCGCAGGCGTCGAGCGGGTCTACGCCGTGGCGTCCGTGTACGACGCGTTCGTCGACCGGCTGCGCGCCGGCGCCGCACAGGTGCACGCCGGACCGGACGGAAACGCGAACTACGGCCCGATCACTCGTCCCGCTCAGGTAGACGTCATCCGCCACCAGATCACCGATGCCCTGGCCCGCGGCGGTCGGGCGGTGGTGGGCGGCCCGGACGCGGTACGGGCGCCGTTCGTCCAGCCGGTCGTCCTCGTCGACGTGCCCGAGGATGCGCCGGCCGTGCGCGACGAGACGTTCGGCCCGACCCTGACGGTACGGCGGGTCGCCGACGAGGACGAGGCCGTGCTGCGGGCGAACGCCAGCCGGTACGGCCTCGGCGCCGCGGTGTTCAGCGCCAAACGCGGCCCGCAGATTGCGCAGCGGCTGTCGTGCGGAATGGTGAGCGTGAACTCGGTGATCAGCTTTGCGCTGGTACCCGAGCTGCCCTTCGGCGGGGTTCGCGATTCGGGCTTCGGCCGCATCCACGGCGCGGACGGGCTGCGCGAGTTCGCGTGGCCGCAGGCCCTGACCCGGCAGCGGACCCGTGCGCTGGTCGACCTCACGACCTTCCGCCGCTCGCCGCACGCGTACGCCCGGCTGGCCCAGATCGTCCGCGCCCGTTGGGGACGGTGAGGGTCACCTCAGTCGCCGAGCGCAGCTGACACCACGAGTTAGGGTCCCGTCATGTCGCGTGAATTTCGCCAAGTCGGCGTCGTCGGGCTCGGGACGATGGGCGCCGGCATCGCCGAGGTCTTCGCCCGCAACGGCCTCGACGTGGTCGCCGTCGAGCGTGACGAGCCCGCGATGCAACGCGGACGCGGACACCTGGAGACGTCGACCGGCCGTGCGGTGGCACGGGGCAAGCTGACCGAACCGGCGGCGCGGGCGCTGCTCGAACGGGTCCGCTTCACGACCCGGCTCGAGGATCTGCGCGACGCCGACCTGGCGGTGGAGGCCGTCCCCGAGCACCTCGACCTGAAGCGGGACATCGCGTCGCAGCTCAACCGCATCTGTCGACCGGACACCATCCTGGCCACCAACACCTCGTCGCTGTCGGTCACTGAGATCGCCGTCGCCTCTGGACGTCCCGGCAAGGTCGTCGGCATGCACTTCTTCAACCCGGCTCCGGTCATGAAGCTGATCGAGATCGTGCGCAGCGTCGTGACCGAGCAGGACGTCATCGACGACGTCGAGGCGTTCGCCCAGAAGCTCGGCAAGGTCGACGTGACGATCGGCGACCGGGCCGGCTTCATCGCCAACGCCCTGCTTTTCGGTTACCTCAACCACGCCGTCGCGCTCTACGAGTCGCGCTACGCCAGCCGCGAAGACCTGGACGCCGCCATGCGGCTCGGCTGCGGGCTGCCCATGGGACCGCTCGCCCTCCTCGACCTCATCGGGCTCGACACCGCGTACGAGATCCTCGACACGATGTACAAGCAGACGCGCGACCGGCTGCACGCGCCGACTCCGCTGCTCAAGCAGATGATCGCGGCCGGCCTGCTCGGTCGTAAGAGCGGGCACGGTTTCTACACCTACGACGTACCGGATTCGCCGACGATCGTGGACGATGCGCCGGTGGCCAACGGCCGGACGGGAGTTGCGGCGCGTCGGGTCGAGCGGGTCGGCGTCGTCGGATCGGGGACCATGGCGACCGGGATCGCCGAGGTATTCGCCAAGGGCGGCTACGACGTCCTGGTCGTCACGCGCAGCGCCGAACGCAGCGCCACCCTCCAGGCCAACGTCGCGCGTTCGTTGGAAAAGGCCGTGCAGCGCGGCAAACTCGCCGCGGCCGACCGGGCGCAGGCCATCAGCCGGATTCGCACGACCTCCCGGCTCGACGACCTGGCCGGCGTCGACCTCGTGATCGAAGCGATCGTCGAAGACCTGACCGTCAAGCAGGCCCTGTTCGAGAACCTGGACGAGATCTGCGCGCCCGGCACGGTGCTCGCCACGACCACTTCGAGCCTGCCCGTGATCGAGTGCGCGGCAAGTACCAGTCGGCCGGGCGATGTCATCGGCATGCACTTCTTCAACCCGGCCCCGGTCATGAGCCTGATCGAGGTCGTCCGAACGGTGTCGACGACCGCCGACGTCGAAGCCACGGCGCTCGACGTCGCGGCTCGCCTCGGCAAGCGTCCGGTGCGCTGCCTGGACCGGTCCGGATTCATCGTCAACGCGCTGCTCTTTCCGTACCTCAACGACGCGATCAAGATGCTCGAGGCGCACTACGCGTCCGCCGACGACATCGACGCGGCGATGAAGGTGGGCTGCGGCTATCCGATGGGGCCGTTCGAACTGCTCGACGTCATCGGCAACGACGTGGCCCTGGCCATCCAGCGCAGCCTCTACCTCGAGTTCCGCGAGCCCGGGTTCGCCCCGGCGCCGTTGCTCGAGCAGTTGGTCACCGCGGGACGCCTGGGCCGTAAGACCGGGCAAGGCTTCCGCGACTACTGAGCACGGCTCCTCGTCCGCCCGATGCCGGACTGCTGGCCCGTAACCTGGACGGGTGCCTCGCCAGAACCGCCGCCGGGTCGACGCCCCCGACAGCAGTGCGGCGCCCCGTCGTCCCGGGGTGACGACCGGCGAGCGGGTCGAGGCATGGCGTGGGCGCGACTACGTCGTGCGCTCGCTCGCGGGCGCGGCGGCCGGCCGGGTGTATCGGTGCCCGGGCTGCGACCAGGAGGTCAGGGCTAGCCAGCCGCACGTGGTCGTCTGGGCCGCCGACGACCCGGACGCCGAAGACCGGCGGCACTGGCACACGTCCTGCTGGGCGCACCGTGACCGTCGCGCGCCCGTGGTCCTGCGCTCGCGATCCGCGCCGCGTTACTGAGCGCCGCCGTGGCGGGTTAGGTCCGGGCGGCGGCCTCATCGATCAGGTGACCAAGCCGGCCGTGCAGGTCGCGCAACGCGGTGTGGGTGTCGTCCCTTCTGCCCTGTAGCGCGTGCACCTCGTTGGCTGCGTCGTTGGTGACGCGCGCGGCCTCGTGCTGCGCCGCATGCACGATCTCCGCCGCCTGCTGGTGCGACGCCGTGATGCGCTGGTCGGCCTCGTCGAAGGCCGCCTGCAGGCGGGTCCGCGCCTGCTCGTCCAGCTCGGCGGCGTGCTGCTGGGCGTCTCGGACGATCCGCTGGGCTTCGGCCTGCGCCGTGGCGACCTGCTCCCGGGACAGCCGCTGCTCCTCGGTCCGCCGCTCGCGCAGCGTGATCTCGAAGTCCTCGGCCGCGAGCATCCGTGCGGTCGTGGCCTGCTCGTCCAGCTGGCGGCGTTGCGCCTCGGCCTCCTGCGTGAGCTGCGTTTCTTGGGTGCGGGCCAGTTCGAGCTGCGCCTCGGCTTCGGCGTTCGCCTCGGCCTGGCGGCGCTCCGCCTCGGCCAGCCGCTGCCGGAACATCTCATCCGCCTCGGCGTGCCGATCGGTGGCAGTCCCCAGCACGTCGTCGGCTTCGGCCTGTGCGGCGTGGCGGATCCGGGCGGCGGCCTCGTCCGCATCGGCGCGGGTCGTCGCGGCGTAGGCGTCCGCGTCGGCGCGCACGCTCTGGGCGGTAGCCTTCGCCGACTCGAGCAATTCTCGGACCCGGGGCGCGATATTGTCCTCGGTGAGCTGCGCCGACGCGGCGCCGAGCTGGCGGCGCAACGATTCGATCTGCGCCTGCGCACTGCCGATGTGGGCGGCCAGGTCGGCGCTGCGGCCCTCGGCGGCGTCCCGGGCCATGTGCGCAGCCCGAAGCTCCTCGTCCAGGCGTCCGACGTAGTCCTCGACCTGGCGCCGGTCGTAACCGCGAATCGCGATGTCGAAGCCGCGCTCGTTCAGGATCGGCAGTGCATCCGTCGTGTGATCGGCTGACATGTGCCCCATCGTGTCACGCAGCACTATGCGTGCCCAGTTGCCCTCGCTGGGAGATGAGCCGCTACGACTGACACGAGCCCGTTCCGTCGCGGCTCGGCCGCGAACTCGCGCTCGCGCGAGGGGACGGTCAAGGGTCGCGAAACCGATTGATCGCAGTTTCGTGGCGGGCGCGCAGGTCGGGATCGCGGACGCCCAGGCCCTCGCCGGGCGCCAGACAGAGGACGCCGACCTTGCCCTGGTGCCGGTTGCGGTGCACGTCGTACGTGGCCTGCCCCGTCTCGTCCATCGGATAGACGCGCGACAGCGTCGGGTGGATGCGGCCGCGGGCGATCAGCCGGTTGGCCTCCCAGGACTCGCGGTAGTTCGCGAAGTGCGAGCCGACGATGCGTTTGAGGGTCATCCACAGGTAGCGGTTGTCGTACTCGTGCCGATAGCCGGAGGTGGACGCGCAGGTCACGATGGTGCCGCCCCGGCGGGCTACGTACACGCTGGCGCCGAACGTCTCGCGTCCCGGATGTTCGAACACGACGTCAGGGTCCTCGCCGCCGGTCAGCTCGCGGATCCGGCGGCCCAGCCGCTTCCATTCCGACGGCTGCGCCTCACCGTCCCGCCAGAACGCGAACTCCTCGGCGCTGCGGTCGATGACGAGTTCGGCGCCCATGGCCCGGCACAGCGCGACCTTGTCGGGCGAGGAGACGACGCACACCGGAGTGGCGCCGCCGTTGAGCACGAACTGGGTGGCGTACGAGCCGAGGCCGCCCGTCGCGCCCCAGACGAGCACGATGTCACCCTGCTTCATGCCCGCGCCGTGGTGTGACACCAGCTGCCGGTAGGCGGTGGAGTTGACCAACCCGGGCGCGGCCGCCTCCTCCCAGGTCAGGTGGCCCGGCTTGGGCATGAGCTGGTTCGACTTGACCAGGGCGAGCTCGGCCAGTCCGCCGTAGTTGGTCTCGAAGCCCCAGATCCGCTGCTGGGGATCCATCATCGTGTCGTCGTGGCCCTGCGGGTCCTCGAGTTCGACGGACAGACAGTGCGCGACGACCTCGTCGCCGGGACGCCAACGCGTCACCCCGGGCCCCACGCGCAGCACGACGCCCGCGAGGTCCGAGCCGACGACGTGCCACGGCTGGTCGTGCTTGCGAGCCAGCTCGGACGAGGCGCCGTAGCGGCGCAGGAAGTCGAACGTCGGAACCGGTTCGAAGATCGAGGTCCAGACGGTGTTGTAGTTGATCGCGCTGGCCATGACCGCGATCAGCGCCTCGCCCGGGCCGACCTCGGGCGTCGGCACCTGCTCGACGTGCAGACTCTTGCGCGGGTCTTTGTCGGCGGTGGACAGTCCGGCGAACATGCCCTGGTCTTCGGCCCGCACGACCACGCCGCGGTACTGGGGCGGAACGGGCAGTTCGGCCAGCGCCTCGGGTTCGCCGGTGAGGATTGCCGTCCGGATGTCGTCCATCGCCGCCCCTTCGGGTCCATGGGTCACGGTGCGGGCTCCACCAGCTCGACGAGCACACCTCCGGCGTCCGCGGGGTGGATGAAGTTGACTCGGCTGCCCCGCGTCCCGCGGCGTGCCGTGTCGTAGAGCACCCGCAGTCCGCGCGCGCGCAACGTGCCGGCGACCGCGTCCACGTCGTCGACCGTGTAGGCCACCTGCTGAACACCAGGACCGTGCCGATCGATGAACCGCCCGATCGTGGACTCGGGATTGAGCGGGGCCAGCAGCTGCACCTGGGTGGTGCCATCACCGACCGCCAGCATGGCCTCGCGTACGCCCTGGTCCTCGTTGACCTCCTCGTGGACGCTGACCAACCCGAAGGTGTCGCGGTAGAAGGCGATGGCGACGCCCAGGTCGGGGACGGCGATGCCGACATGGTCCACGCGGCGGAACAGCGGGTCATCGGCCATCCGGTCATGGTCGCTTCCGGATGCGCTTCCGGCGAGCACCTCGTGCTCGGGCTCACACGCCGTCAGAGGCGGTCGGCCAGCTTGGCCAGCATGGTCGTATTGCGCGCGGTCGTCGGGGTATCCGGGAGCGCGTCCTTCCACCGCGCGGGCCCGAGCGTCGTCTCGGTCGACTTCGAGCGGATGAGCCAGTGGACGTCCCGTCCGGCGACGACAACCTCGTCGTGGTCGTTCGACAGCGCTTCCACGGCGCGCTTCTGCCCGGCGGTGAGCCGAGTCAGCGTGAGGAGGGCGAAGTGGGTGTGCCCGGACGCGATCGTGCCGAACGGCTTGGTCGTCGCGAGCTCGCGGACCTGGTCAGCGGTGCGGACGAACGTCGTGACTTCGAAGCCGAAGGCGTCCTCGAGCCGGGTCCGGATCGCCGTCTGATGCGTGCTGGCGGACCCCGGCGCCGTGAACAGCAGGTTGCCGCTGTTCACGTAGCTGCTGACGTCGGCCAGCCCGAGCTCCTCGAGGGCATCGCGGGCCGTCGCCATCGCGACCGTCCGCCGGCCGACGTTGACGGCGCGCAGGAACGCGACGAACCGGGGCACGGTGCGATCCCAGCATTCGCGTGGCCGCTACGCGAGCGAGATTCCGGTTGACGCGCCTGGTTCGGTGAGCGGGTGCTCGAACGCGCGCGCGGCCTCACGCCGGCTCAACTGCAGGCCATTGCCGATCTCGAACGCCGGACGGTCGAGGTCGAGGGCGGCCGGCTCAAGCTCGAATGGGCGTCGCTGTCCAGGCGGGACGGGCGGGCGGCCGAAGACGTGCTGTGGTGGGACGACGCGCGCCTGGTCGGCTTTCTCGGGCTGTACAGCCACGGGGCGCCGACGGTCGAGCTGGCCGGCATGGTCGACCCGGCCGCGCGCCGGCGCGGCATCGGCGGCGCGCTGCTCGACGCTGCGCTGCAACTCTGCCGGGAGCGCGCCCTGACCTCGGTGCTGGTCATCGTGCCGCGTCCGTCGGTGGCCGGCGCCGCCCTGGCCCGGTCGCGGGGCGGCGTCCTCGAGCATTCCGAGCATGCCCTGACGCTCGACGGCGTTCCCCCGGGCGGACCAGACCGGCCCGACGTCTCGATGCGCGACGCCACACCGGACGACGCCGAGGAGATCGTCCGGCTGCTCGACGCCGGTTTCGACTGGCGTCCGCCCGACGCCCTCGAACGGGCGCGATCGGAGGTCGCCGAGACCCGGATCGTCGAGCGCAACGGTGCGCCGGTCGGGACGCTGCGCATCCACCACTCCGACGGGTCGGCCGGCATCTACGGCTTCGTCGTCGACCCGGCCTGGCAGGGTCAGGGCATCGGACGCGAGGTCCTGCGGCGGGTCTGCCGCGCCCTGCGCGCGGACGGGGCGCAACACATCGGCCTCGAAGTCGCCGTCGACAACGACCGAGCGCTGCAGCTCTACACCTCCGTCGGATTCCGCCCGGTCACCACCGAGGACTACTACGCGATGCCCGTAGCGGGGAAACCGGCCGATTAGAGTAAGGCCTTGGAGGTGGGCCATGGCCGGATCGGTGATCGTGCACGGGGCCCGTACCCCCATGGGGCGGCTGCTCGGTGAGCTCAAGGACTTCTCCGGCGTGGAACTGGGCGCCGTGGCGATCCGCGCCGCCCTCGAGCGGTCGGGAGTGTCCCCGGATCAGGTCCAGTACGTGATCATGGGCCAGGTGCTGCAGGCCGGCGCCGGACAGATTCCGGCGCGTCAGGCGGCGTATCAAGCCGGCATCCCGCTGACCACGCCCGCGCTCACGATCAACAAAGTCTGCCTGTCCGGTCTCGACGCCATCGCGCTGGCCGACCAGCTCATCCGGGCCGGCGAATTCGAGATCATCGTCGCCGGCGGTCAGGAGTCGATGACCAATGCGCCGCACCTGCTGCCCAAGTCGCGGGTCGGCCACAAGTACGGGGCCATCGAGCTGCTCGACTCCATGGCCTACGACGGCCTGACGGACACGTTCGACCACATCCCGATGGGCGAGTCCACCGACCGGGTCAACGCCCGGCTGGGCATCGGCCGGCAGGAGCAGGACGCGTTCGCCGCCCGCTCGCACCAACGCGCGGCGGTCGCGGCCAAGAACGGCGTCTTCGACGCGGAGATCGCGCCGGTGATCGTTCCGCAGCGGCGTGGCGATCCTCTCGAGATCCGCGCCGACGAGGGCATCCGGCCGGACACCACGGTCGAGGGCCTGGCCAAGCTGCCGCCGGCGTTCGGCCGCGACGGCACGATCACCGCGGGCACCGCGTCCCAGATCTCGGACGGGGCGGCGGCGGTCGTGGTCATGAGCCGGGCCAAGGCCGAGGAGCTCGGCCTCCCGTGGCTGGCCGCGATCGGCGCGCACGGCAACGTCGCCGGGCCGGACAACTCGCTGCAGGCCCAGCCGGCCAACGCGATCGAGGACGCGCTGCGTAAGGCCGAACTCAGCGTGGCGGACCTCGACCTCGTGGAGATCAACGAAGCGTTCGCCGCCGTCGGCCTGTGGTCGACGCGCGAGCTGGGCGTCGACCCCGAGATCGTCAACGTGAACGGCGGAGCCATCGCCCTCGGTCACCCGATCGGTATGTCGGGAGCCCGTCTCGCTCTCACCCTCGCGCTCGAACTGCGCCGCCGCGGTGGAGGGTTGGGCGCCGCGGCGTTGTGCGGTGGCGGTGGGCAGGGCGACGCGCTGCTGCTACGCGTCCCCGCCGCGTCCTGACCGGGTGACGACCGCCGCGGCGGTACGGGTCGATGACGTCCCGGCTCTGGTCGAACGGGCGGGCGCCGGAGAGCACCGGGCGGTGGCTCGGCTCATCTCACTCGTGGAGAACGATTCCCCACGGCTGCGGGAGATCGCTCGGCTGCTCGTGCCGCGCGCCGGACGCGCGCGGGTGATCGGCCTGACCGGTTCGCCCGGTGTCGGTAAGTCGACGTCGACCTCTGCGTTGGTCACGGCGCTGCGCACGCAGGGTCATCGGGTGGGCGTCCTCGCCGTCGATCCGTCCTCGCCGTTCTCCGGCGGGGCGCTGCTCGGCGACCGGGTCCGGATGCAGGACCACGCGACGGACGACGGGGTGTTCATCCGGTCGATGGCCTCACGCGGACACCTGGGTGGGCTGGCGGCCGCGGTGCCGCAGGCGCTGCGCGTGCTCGACGCCGCCGGCTGCGCGGTGATCCTGCTCGAAACCGTGGGCGTCGGGCAGGCGGAGGTCGAGGTGGCTTCGCTCGCCGACACCACCGTCGTGCTGCTCGCGCCGGGCATGGGCGACGGCATCCAGGCCGCGAAGGCCGGCATCCTCGAGGTGGCCGACGTGTTCGTCGTCAACAAGGCCGACCGCGACGGCGCCGACCAGGTCGTGCGCGACCTGCGCTACATGCAGTCGCTCGGCGGCCGCCATTCAGTGCCGGGCGGTTGGCGCCCCCCGATCGTGCGGACGGTCGCGGTCCGCGCAGAGGGCGTCGACGACGTCCTGATTGCGCTGGCCAAGCACGCCGGTTGGCTCGCGTCCTCCGGTGAGGGCGCCCGGCGACGGCAGGCGAGGGCGGCGGCCGAGATCGAGGCCATCGCACTGGGCGAGGTGCGGCCGCGGATGGCGCCGGTACACGGGTCGGCGCCCCTTGACGCGGCCGCCAACCGCCTGGTCGCCGGCATCACCGACCCGTTCAGCGCGGCCGACGACCTACTGCGCCGCCTGGCCGGCCGGGTGTGAGGACGGTACGTGCGTCGACTCCTCGACCTCGAGCAGCGATTCTTGGCGCTGCTCGGCCAGGTAGGCGGCGTGGCCGCCACGCAGGCCGAACAACCGCTTGGACACGAGCAGATACACCACCGCCGCGACGTTGAGGACGAAGGCGGTGATCCGCAACCAGGTCATCTTCTCGGTCAGCTCGTAGATCTCCAGCGGGAGAAACAGCGACGTCGCCACCACCGCGAAGTACTCGCCCCAGCGCTTGAGCAGCCACAGTCCGACACCTTCGACGAGCTGTAAGGCGCCGTAGACCAGCAGGAACGCGGCGACGAGGTCGAGCGTCGTCGACCGCGCATTGAGAGCGTCCTCGAGGGCACGGATGACGCCGGAGTCGGAGACGTTGAAGTTGATCTGGTCGAAGAACGGCTTGAGCGAGGACAGGTCCTGGTTGACGAGGTCCTTGACGCTCACCTGACTGCGCTCGAACCGGATGACCGCAACGCCGAGCAGCACGATGATCGTGCCGCGGATCCACCGTTCGAGCGCGAGCAGGCGCAGGATGAACGCCGAACGCAGCGCCTTGCCCCGCAGCAGCACCGGTGCCCGGTCGGCGGGGCCGTGGCCCTGCGGATCGCCCAGGACGTAGGTTCCGCAGCGCAGGCAACGCCAGGCCTCACCGAGGGGTGTGGTGGCTTCGAGCCGCTCGCGGTAGGCCGGCTCGTCCGCGGCATAGGTCACGTGCCCCTTGCGGGCGCACGTGCGCAGATTCCACTCCATGGCGTGCGCCGGCTCGGTTCAGCGGAAGGCGTCGAGCCCGGTGATGGCCTGCCCGAGCACGAGGGTGTGCACCTCGTGGGTGCCCTCGTAGGTGTAGACCGTCTCCAGGTTGAGGGCGTGGCGCAGCACCGGATACTCGGTGGTGATACCGCTGCCGCCGAGCACACTCCTCGCCTCTCGGCAGATGTCCAGCGCCGCTCGGACGTTCGCGAACTTGCCGAAGCTGACCTGCTGCGGCGAGAGCTCGCCACGGTCCTTGAGCCGGCCGAGCCGGATCGCGGTGAGCTGAGCCTGGTTGAGCGCCACGGTGAGCTCGGCCAGCTTGCGTTGGGTGAGCTGGAAGGCGCCGATCGGCTTGCCGAACTGGGTGCGGGTGGTGGCGTAGTCGACGGTCGACGCGAGCGCGTCGCGGGCCGCTCCGGTGACGCCCCAGACGATGCCGTACCGCGCCTCGTTCAGGCAGCCGAGCGGCGCGCGCAGCCCCCGTCCCTCGGGCAGCATCGCGTCGGCCGGTAGCCGCACGTCGTCGAAGTTCAACGCGCTCGTGATCGAGGCGCGCAAGGACAGCTTGTGGTGCACGTCCTGAGCGGTGAAGCCGGGCATGCCGCGTTCGACCAGGAACCCACGGACACCGTCGGGCGTGCGGGCCCAGACGATCGCGACGTCGGCCACCGAGCCGTTGGTGATCCACATCTTGGTGCCGTTGAGCACCCAGTCGTCGCCGTCGCGCACCGCTCGGGTGCGCATGGACGCGGGGTCGGATCCCGAGTCCGCCTCGGTCAATCCGAAGCAGCCGACCGCCTCGCCTCGCGCCATCGCCGGCAGCCAACGCTGCTTCTGCTCCTCGTCGCCGTAGGCGTGGATGGCGTACATCGCAAGCGATCCCTGAACGCTGACCAGCGAGCGCAGTCCCGAGTCGACGGCCTCGATCTCGGCGCACGCCAGGCCGTACTGCGTTGCGGTCGCGCCGGCCGTCCCGTACCCGGACAGGTGCATGCCGAGGACGCCGAGCGCTCCGAACTCCTCGGCGAGCTCGCGGGCCGGCAGCTCACCCGACTCGAACCAGTCACGCACGTGCGGTCGCAGCCGGTCGTCGGCGAACTTGCGGACGGTGTCGCGCAGCAAGCGGTCCTCGCCGTCGAGGTCGTCCTCGAGGGCGAGCAGATCGAGCCGCTGCAGTACGTCGTTCACCGGTTCCTCCGGGATTCGCTCATGACCCAACCCGCTCTTCGCGCACACGCTCATCGCTCGAGTTCGCTGCGCGCCTCACCGCTCGCGCGGCTGCGATGCTCGCTCACCCGGCACGGTACCGGCTTGTACCCTGCGGCCATGCCGACCCCGCTGGCGTTCGACCCCATCGAGCGCGCCGGCGAGCTGTGGCAGGCGCACTGGCCGGATCAGCCGGAGGACGTCTACGCGGCCATGCGGGCCGTCACGTCGGTGATGCGCGCGCACCAGATCCTGCTCGCCGAGCTCGACGCCGTGCTCAAGCCCTATGGCGTGACGTTCAGCCGATACGAAGCCCTGGTGCTGCTGACGTTCGCCCGGCACGGATCCCTGCCGTTGTCGAAGATCGGCGAGCGCCTGCAGGTGCATGCGACGTCGGTGACCAACGTCATCGACCGGCTCGAGGGAGCCGGGCTGGTGCGGCGCGAGCCGAACCCCCGCGACGGGCGCGGCATCCTCGCGGTGATCACCGAGGACGGTCGGCGGGTGGCGGCCGAGGCGACCGTCGAGCTGAACCAGGCTCGCTTCGGGCTCGGCGCCCTGCCTACTGAGGACCTCGGGCAGCTGTTCGGCGTGCTGCGCCTGCTGCGAGCCGACGCCCAGGACTTCGTCTGACCGCAACGCATGGAGTCTTCGGTCCGGTATCCGAGCAAAAGTCTCTGCTCGTTCTCGCAACTCACCGAGAACATCCAGTACCGCCCGCACCTGCGCCGTGAGCCGGCCGATGGCGCCCGCACTCAGGCCGGCGTCCAGCAGCTGCCGGCGGGAGGCAACGCCATCCTGCTGGCGGGCGAGTGAGGGCCACTCGGGCACGCCGCACGAGTCGCAAGAAGGGGGCTGGGGCAGTCCTGGTTATCCACAGTCCAAACGAGAGGAGAG
Organism: uncultured Jatrophihabitantaceae bacterium; assembly: GCA_964245745.1. GTDB lineage: Bacteria > Actinomycetota > Actinomycetes > Mycobacteriales > Jatrophihabitantaceae > CAXTNQ01. Next base: position 13,722 of record CAXTNQ010000003.1, on the reverse strand, counting down.
TTCGCTCGCTAGCCGAGCGAAACCCTCCGGCGGTTGTGCAAGGAGCGGACGGGGGTAGACCGGAAGCATGACCTCCACCGCGCAGCCAGTACACGAATCGGGCACCTTCAAGATCGGCAAGCGGACGGTGCACCGCCTCGGTTTCGGGGCCATGCGCCTGACCGGGCCCGGAATCTGGGGCGAGCCTGACGACCGGGAGGAATGCGTGCGCGTGTTGCACCGCGCTCTCGAGCTCGGCGTCGACCTCATCGACACCGCCGACTCCTACGGGCCGTACGTGAGCGAGCAGCTGATCCATGACGCGCTGCACCCGTATCCCAAGGACTTGTTCATCGCTACCAAGGCCGGCCTGGTCCGCGGCGGACCGGACCAGTGGGACCCGGTGGGCCGCCCCGAATATCTGCGCCAGGAAGCGGAGATGAGCCTGCGCCGCCTCGGCGTCGATCAGCTCGACCTGCTTCAACTGCACCGGCCGGACCCCCAGGTGCCGTTGGCCGATCAGGTTGGGCTGCTCAAGGAGCTGCAGGACGAGGGCAAGGTCGCGGAGATCGGCCTGTCCAACGTGACCGTCGACCAGATCGAAGAGGCGCAGCAGACCGCGCGCATCGTGACCGTGCAGAACATGTACAACCTGGGCAAGCGTCAGTCCAGCGCGGTGCTCGACTACTGCGCGGCGGCCGGCATCGGCTTCATCCCGTGGCGACCGATCGACGCGGGCGACGCGGGCGATCCGGACGGCCCGCTGACGCGCATCGCCAAGTCGATGGCCGCCACGGCGTCGCAGGTGGCGCTGGCCTGGCTGCTCGCCCGCTCTCCGGTCGTGTTACCGATCCCCGGCACCGCTCAGGTCAGCCACCTGGAAGAGAACATGCGTGCGGCCACGCTGCAGTTGAGCGAGGACGAGGTCGACGAGCTCGACCACGCGACCTGACGCCAAGCCGAATTTGCTAGGACGTCCTAGTATCGAGTGATGGACGACGAGGACTTCGCGGCCGGCCGAGCGCGGTGGCGCGCGCGTTACGACGCCGCACTCAAGGCCGACCGCGACTTCACCACTCTGTCCGGCACGCCGGTGGAGCCGCTGTACGGTCCGACGGAGCCGGACTCGCGTCTGGAACGCATCGGCTGGCCGGGGCAGTACCCGTTCACGCGCGGCATCCACGCCACGGGGTATCGCGGCAAACCGTGGACCATCCGGCAGTTCGCCGGCTTCGGGAACGCGCGGCAGACGAACGAGCGCTACAAGATGATCCTCGCCGAGGGTGGCGGTGGACTTTCGGTCGCCTTCGACATGCCCACCCTGATGGGCCGCGACTCCGACGATCCCCGCTCGCTCGGCGAGGTCGGCCACTGCGGGGTGGCTATCGACTCCGCGGCCGACATGGACGTGCTGTTCGACGGCATCGACCTGGCCGCCACCACGACGTCCATGACGATCAGCGGCCCGGCCGTACCGATCTTCTGCATGTATGTCGTCGCGGCGCAGCGTCAGGGGGCGGACGTCCACCGGCTCAACGGCACGTTGCAGACCGACATCTTCAAGGAGTACATCGCCCAGAAGGAGTGGGTGTATCCGCCGCAGCCGCAGCTCAAATTGATCGGCGACCTGATGGAGTACGTGGCGTCGGAAATCCCTGCGTACAAGCCACTATCGGTGTCCGGCTACCACATTCGTGAGGCCGGATCGACGGCCGCGCAGGAGCTCGCCTTCACGCTGGCCGACGGCTTCGGCTACGTCGAACTCGGGCTGTCCCGCGGCCTGGACATCGAACAGTTCGCGCCCGGGTTGTCGTTCTTCTTCGACGCCCACATCGACTTCTTCGAGGAGATCGCGAAGTTCCGCGCCGCCCGTCGGATTTGGGCACGGTGGATGCGCGACGTCTACGGCGCCCGGACCGAACGTGCGCAGTCGCTGCGGTTCCACACGCAGACGGCGGGCGTGTCCCTCACGGCTCAGCAGCCCGACAACAACATCGTGCGCACGGCCGTCGAGGCCATGGCCGCCGTGTTGGGCGGAACGAACTCTCTGCACACCAACGCGCTCGACGAGGTGTTGGCGTTGCCGACCGAGAAGGCCGCCCAGATCGCCCTGCGTACGCAGCAGGTGATCGCCGAGGAGACCGGGGTGATGAACGTCGGCGATCCGCTCGGCGGGTCGTGGTACGTCGAGGAGATGACCGACCGCATCGAGGCCGAGGCTGAGGCGATCTTCACTCGGATCCGGGACCTCGGCGGTGACGGCTCCATGACGTCCGGGCTGTTGCGCGGCATCGAGGACGGCTGGTTCATCACCGAGATCGCGGACTCGGCCTTCGCCTACCAGCAGCAACTCGAGAAGGGTGACAAGAAGGTCGTCGGCGTCAATACGTTGACCGGCGATGTCGGCGACGCCCTCGAGATCCTGCGGGTGTCCCACGAGGTCGAGGCCGAGCAGCGGACGAGGTTGGCGCAGCGG
>CAXTNQ010000003.1:10181-11257 GCA_964245745.1 uncultured Jatrophihabitantaceae bacterium | reverse complement strand
GACCGTGCCGGAGCCGAGTATGCTGCCCGCGCCAAGGAAGCGCGTGCGCGCCGCGACCAAGCGGCTGTCGACGCCGCGCTCGCACGCATGGTGGACGCGGCCCGCCAGGACGCCAACACGCTGCCGCCGATGCTCGACGCGGTGCGGGCCGAGGCCACGCTGGGCGAGATCTGTCAGTCGTTCAAGCCGCTGTGGGGCGACTACCAGGAGCCTGTTCGCTTCTAGCGGAGCCGACGTCTCGATGCGGCCTGCGCACAGTGGACAATGGAGGCCATGCGTCCCACCGGCGGCCGAACGAATGGCCGTGCCCCTGCCCCTAATCCGACCCTGACCGCCGCCATGGCTGGTGCGGTGGACCTGGCCGCCGTGAAGGCGCGGTCGGACGCCGCGGCGCGCGCGGCCGAGGCGCCGCTTCCGGCGGAGGGTGCGGTCGTGGTCGAGGTCACCGAGGCGACCTTCCAGTCCGAGGTCATCGACCGGTCCTTCCAGGTGCCGGTGCTCATCGACCTGTGGGCCGACTGGTGCCAGCCCTGCAAGCAGCTCTCGCCGATCCTGGAGAAGCTGGCCACCGAGGGTGCCGGATCGTGGGTCCTGGCCAAGGTCGATGTCGACGCCAACCCGCGGATCTCCCAGGCCCTGCAGGTGCAGAGCATTCCCACCGTCTTCGCGGTGATCGGCGGTCAGCTCGCGCCGGGCTTCCAGGGCGCGCTGCCCGAAGCTCAGGTGCGGGAGTTCGTCGGCGCGGTGCTGCAGGCGGCGGAGCAGGCGGGTCTGGCCGGCGGTGCCCCGTCCGAGCCCGGCGAAGACATCGCGCCGGAAGCTCCCGGTGATCCGCGGTTCGTCGCCGCCGAAGACGCGTTGGAAGCCGGCGACTACGCGACCGCAGCCGAGCGTTACCAGGGCATCCTCGACGCCGAGCCGGGCAACGCCGACGCGGCGCTCGCGCTGCGTCAGGTGGGCCTGCTCCAACGAGTAGACGGTCTCGATCCGTCCGTCGTCGCCAAGGCGGACGCCGACCCGGACGACGTGTCGGCGCAGTTGCTCGCTGCCGACTACGCGCTGTCCGGGAACGACAT
>CAXTNQ010000003.1:8299-10171 GCA_964245745.1 uncultured Jatrophihabitantaceae bacterium | reverse complement strand
TCGCGCGACTGCTCGCTCTGGTGCGGCGCACGAGCGGCGACGATCGCGACAGCGTCCGCAACCGGCTCGTCGAGTACTTCGATGTGCTCGGCCCGGACGATCCGCGGGTCGGGCCGGCCCGCCGCCAGTTGGCCGCTGCGCTCTTCTGAGATGAGTCCGACATGACGTCCGTGGCGAGCGTCATGGCGCTGCCCATTGCCGCCCAGCTACTGCGCGACGAGCCTCTCCTGCGCCTGGCCTACACGGCACGCGACGGTGCGCCTCGGGTCATCCCGGTCGGCTACGTCTGGGACGGGACGACCTTTCGGATCTGGACCATTCCGCAGTCCGCCAAGGTGATCGCGTTGCGAGCCGACCCTCGCGTAGCCGTCACGATCGACGTGCTCGGGCCACCGCCGCGCGTGTTGCTTGCCCGCGGACGCGCGGCCCTGCAGACGGTCGACGGCGTGCCGGACGGCTACCTCGAAGCCTCGCACCGCACTTTGCCGCCCGAGGCGTGGGACGGTTTCGACGCCGAGGTGCGCGGGCTGTACGCCGCCATGACCGTCATCACCATCGCCCCTGACTGGGCCAAGCTGCTGGACTTCGAGACGACCGTGCCGAGTGCGATCGAAGACCTCATGCGCGCTCAACAGTCCTGATCCGGCGGCCGCGCAGCACTAAGGTCTGCGCATGCCGGCGGCCTCGGACGGATACGAGCGCCTGGACCCGAATGCGGTTCAGGCCACGGTCGACCGCCTGGTCATGCGGATCACCCGGCGCTTCCCGGACCGTCACCTCGGCCTGGTGGCTAGCCAGCTCAGCAGCCTGGTCCGCGAGGTCACCGCGCAGGGATCGGCCGACCGGCGACGTAACCGGGTCGTTGGATGGGCCTGCCGGGTGGCTGCTCTGCTCGTCGTGGCGGTCGCCGTGTCCGCCATCGTGCTGGCGATCAAGGACGCTCTGCCTGACAGCTCGGGCATTCGCGGGTTCCAGTGGCTGTCTGTGCTCGAGAGCGGGATCGCCGACCTGGTCTACGCGTCCATCGCCGTGTACTTCCTGACCGTCCTGCCGAACCGGCTGACCCGACGTCGCCTGCTCGCGCTGCTGCACCGGCTGCGGTCCCTCGCCCACGTGGTCGACATGCACCAGCTGACCAAAGACCCGGAACGCCTGCAGGAACGGTTCACCGGCACCCCGGCCACGATCAAGTTCGACCTGGACGCGGCCAGCCTGGCCAACTACCTCGACTACTGCACGGAAATCCTGTCCCTGATCGCCAAGACCGCGGCGCTGTGCGCCGAGGAGTCGACCGACGCCCTGGTGCTCGACACGGTGAGCGAGGTCGAGACACTGACCGTCGGGCTGTCTCGAGAAATCTGGCAGAAGATCTCGCTGCTGCGGACGGCTTGACGACAACAGTGGCCATCTAAGACCGACTCACGGATCACTAAGCAACGGTGCGTACGTTGACGGCATGGTGTTGCTGGTCGTCGCGCTGCTCGTGCTTCTGGTCGCGCTCCCGGTGGCCGGCTGGGCGGTCGGGGCGGTGCTCAGCGCAATCGTGATCGGCGCGATCATCGGCGCCCTGGCTCGACTGGTGCTGCCCGGGCGGCAGGACATCGGCGTGCTGCGCACCGTTGGCCTCGGCTGGCTCGGGTCATTCGTCGGTGGCCTGATCGGACGTCAGGTCCTGCACGTGGGAACCGTGCTGACCGTACTGTGCGAGGTCGCGGTCGCGGTGGTGCTCGTGGCCGTCGTCAGCCGAGCGGGTCGCACCCCGGGCAACACCCTGCCGCGCCGCAGCGACACTCTGCAGTGGTGACGACGCGGGAGGATTGAATACGGCCGTCGCCTCACGACGGGGGAAGCCATGCCCGACCTGATCGTCAC
>CAXTNQ010000003.1:0-8289 GCA_964245745.1 uncultured Jatrophihabitantaceae bacterium | reverse complement strand
CACCGAGTTCATCAGCGTTGACGGCATCATCGACTCGCCAGGCGGCGGGACGCATCCGCGCGCGGGCTGGACCTTTCAGGACGTCGAGTTCGACCCCGCCGCCTACGAGATCAAGGGCCGCGAGCAGGAGGAAGCCGGAGCGTTACTGCTGGGCCGAGTCAGCTACCAGGAGTTCGCCCCGGTGTGGCCGGGCATGACCGAGGTCTTCGCCGGTTACAACGCCATGCCGAAGTACGTCGTGTCCACGACGCTCACCGACACCGATCCCGGATGGCAACCCACGGCCATCCTGCGTTCCCTCGACGACATCGCCGGGCTGAAGGAGCAGGACGGCGCCCCGATCATCGTGCACGGCAGCGCCACCCTCGCCCAGCACCTCGCAGCGGCCGGCCTCGTCGATCGGTATCACCTGCTCGTCTTTCCCGTGCTGCTCGGCACCGGCAAGCGGCTGTTCAGTGACGGCCCGAACACCGGCCCGGGCCAGCTCACTCTGGTCGAGCATGCCGGCTACGGGAACGGCGTGACGCTGGCCGTCTACACCGTGCGCCGCTGAGCCGATCGCCAGCGCGAGGCGCGCGACTACGTCAGGTCCGGCCGACGTTCGCTCACCCGGCGCCGTCTCCCGATGTTGCCGACGAGCAGGGCCACGACGGTAACGAGATAGAGCTGTCCGATGAGCGCTTCGAGATCGGACAACATGCGGCCGAGGTCGTACGCGGCGGTCAGGTCGCCGAACCCCACCGTGGTGAGCGTCGCGAAGCTGTAGTACAGAAAGTCGACGCTGCTGCCCGTGCTCGTCTGCGCGAAGAAGCTGTCGTCGCGGATCTGCCCGACGAACACGAACAGGTAGCAGAACAACAGGCCGAGCAGCAGATACACGGTGAGCGCGCCGGTCACCGTACGGATCGTCACCTGGGGGTGGACGACCAGTCGGGCCACGGTGGCCACGATCACCGCGAGCGACAGGGCCACGGAGATCGCCGAGAACGTGAGTCGTCCTGGGTGCTCGTCGGCGATCGCGTCGGTCACGACCACCGTCACGATCAGGCCGACCGAGACGACAGCCGCGGCCGTGAGCAGGCCGCGGCCGACGTCAGAGGTCCACAGCGTGAACATGAGCATCGCGCAGAGCAGTGCCGTGGTCACGGGCCGGACGTGATGTTGTTCGAAGGGCGCGAGAACGAGGACGGAGAACGCGGCGGCCAGGGGGAGCACGAACTCGTCACCACCGCGCATCAGCCGCAGTCGCGGCGCGTTCGGGGCCACGTCCGCCGTCATCCGCGTCCTCCTCGAGTCAGCGGATCCGCACCGTCAGTCGCCCGGATCCTCACCAGTCAGCCCGTCCACCGATTCGCGGATGAGGTCGGCGTGTCCGACGTGCCTGGCGTACTCCTCGATCAGATCGAGCAGGATCCGCCGTAAATTGGGGGATTCTCCGTTGCGCGAGAGGTACTTCCCCACGTGGTCCAGTCCGCCATCAGCCAACGCATCGGCGACCAGAGCACGCGAGCGCGCGACGGACTGCACCCACTGCGCCATCAGCTGTTCGGGCGTGTCCTGCGCGGCGGAGTGCCACTCCCAGTCCGGGTCGGCGTCCCAGTCCACCTGATCCCAGGGCGGACCGACCGGCTGCGCCAGCAGCAGCCGGGCGAAGTGATCGTCCTCGACGAGCGCCAGGTGCTTGAGCAGGCCGCCGAGCGTCATGGTCGACGGACCGAGCGTTGCGCGCAGGCCGGCGGCGTCGAGACCGCCGCACTTCCACGCCAGGTACGACCGCACCCGCTCCAGCTCCGCCTGGACCGCGGTTGCTTCGTCGGCCGCAACCGGAGGTTCAACGCGCTCCACGTCGGTGAGCATAGGAGCGCGGACGAGCAACTTGGGGGACCTCCTCAGCTGGAGGTGTGCGGCATGATCGCGTTCGCCGGGATGACGCCCAGCCGACCCGCGTGGTAGTCCTCGAGCGCCTGCTGCAACTGCTCGCGGGTGTTCATCACGAACGGGCCGTAGTGGGCAACGGGCTCGCGGATCGGCCGTCCGCCGAGGAAGAGCACCTCGAGCGCCGGACGATGCGCGTCCTGCGTGGTGTCCGCCTTCACGGTGATCCGGTCACCGCCGGCGAGGACGGCGAGCTGGCCGGTGCGGATGGGCTGGCCCTGCGGCCCGACCGTCCCGGCGCCGGACAGGACGTACACCAGTGCGTTGAAGTCGGTGGGCCACGGCATCGACAACCGGGCGCCCGGAGCGACCGTGGCGTGGGCCAGGGTGATCGGGGTGTGGGTCGATCCAGGGCCGGTGTACTCGCCGATCGGGCCGGCGACGATGCGAACCAGCGCGCCACCGTCCGCGGACGACACCAGGGTGGCCTCGCCGCCCTCGATGTTCTGGTACGCGGGCGGGGTGAACTTGTCCTTGGCCGGCAGGTTCACCCACAGCTGGATGCCGTGGAACAGGCCGCCGGACAGCACGAGAGCCTCGGGCGGAGTCTCGATGTGCAAGATGCCCGCGCCGGCGGTCATCCACTGCGTGGCGCCGTTCTCGATCACGCCCCCGCCACCGTGTGAGTCCTGGTGCAGGAACGTGCCGTCGATCATGTAGGTGACGGTCTCGAAGCCGCGGTGCGGATGCCAAGGCGTGCCCTTCGGCTCGCCCGGCGCGTAATCGACCTCGCCCATCTGATCCATGTGGACGAACGGGTCGAGATCACTCGTGCTAACCCCGGCGAAGGCACGGGTCACCGGGAAGCCCTCGCCTTCAAAGCCTTTCGGCCCGGTCGTGACACGGGTGACGGTGCGTTCGACCTCTCCGGGCGACGCGTCGGGGAGACGGGGCAGAGTGAGTGGGTCAGCGGTGACGGCGGGCACGGCGTCCTCCTGTGGTTGTGCACGCAACGATATGCAGGTCAACCCGCCATCACCGTGACACATTCCCGCCGGCGGCGGTCGGGCGACGCCGTCAGCTGGCGATGGACGCGTCGAACTCGCGCTCGAGCAGCGTGACCAAGAACGCGACGAGCATCCGCTCGTGACCGTCCAGAGTCGGTAGCCGTCGCCGGCCGCTGGCAGCCAGGTCGTCGTCGAACGTCCCGTCGACGAAGGAGCGCAGCACATGCGGGTGGACGTAATGGGCTCGGGCCACCGCCCTGGTGTTACCGAGGGCGTCGGCGGCGGCGTCCACCGCCGCCACCACGGTGCGCTCACGATCCTCGGCGTCGCGGTGCTCGACCAGATAGCGGAACGCGGTCGATGTGCCGCGCCAGGTCCGGAAGTCCTTCGCCGTGATGTGCTCACCCGTAAGGCGCAACAGCAGCTCGTTGACCTCGGACGCCTCGATCGGCTTGCCTCCCACGGCGAACAGCCGCTGACGGCGCTGGGCGAGCAGGGTGCTCAAGACCCGAGCGGTGGCTTTGTCGTGCAGGGTGATGTCAGCCTGTTGGTGGGACTTGGCCGGGAAGACGAAGCGGATGGCCTCGCCGACGACGCGCACGTGCCGGCGGGTCAACGTGGTCAGGCCGAAGCTCTCGTTTTCCTCGGCGTACACCTCGCTGCCGATCCGCATGCCGCTGCTGTCGACGATGTGAATCATCGTGGCGAGCACGCGGTCGCGGTCCAGCGTCCGCCTCCGCAACTGGACAGCGACGTGCCGCCGGATCGGCGGCAGGTGCTCGGCGAAGTTGATCAACCGGTAGAAGTTGAGCAGGTCGCGCAGCTCCCGCCACCGCTCGTGGTAGATGTACTGCTTGCGACCGCGGTCGTCCTCGCCGATGGCCAGAATGTGACCGTCGGCGTCCGGGCAGATCCAGACGTTCTTCCACGCCGGCGGGATGGCCAACTGCAGGATGCGTGCCTTGATGTCCTGATCGTCGAGCGGCCGGCCGTCAGGGCTGCGGTACCCGAAACCACGTCCGAACCGGCGGCGACGGATGCCGGGTTCGGCGGCGCTGACGTAGGCCAGGCCGGCGGCCGCGGCGCAGCGCTGCGTGTCGCCGTACAGCACTCCGATGTTCGTGCTGATCTTGCGGTAGTCGATGTCGTCGTCGCCACTCGGCAACGGCTCGGCGCTCACGGAAGGTGTGTGCCCCGATCGCGTCGGGAGCAATCAAGGCCGGCGCCGGTCACTCGGCCGGTCCCGAGTAGCGCAGCCACAGGGCGCCGAGCGGCGGCACGCGCAGGGTCACCGACGCCGGCTCTCCGTGCTGCGCGCTCTCGACGGCGTCCACCCCGCCGAGGTTGCCCACCCCTGACCCGAGATAGACGTCGGCGTCGGTGTTGACGACCTCGTCCCACCGGCCGGCCCGCGGCAGCCCGAGCTGGTAGCGCTCGTGCGGCACGGCCGAGAAGTTCGCGACGCAGGCCAACATCGACCCGTCCTCGCCGTAGCGGACGAAGCTGTAGACGTTGCCGGCCGCGTCGTTGGCGTCGATCCACTCGAAGCCGGACGGGTCGACATCACGGGACCAGAGGGCGGACGTCTCGCGGTACACCCGGTTCAGGTCGCTGACCAGGCGCTGCACGCCGCGGTGCGAAGGGGAGTCGAGCTCCCACCAGTCGAGCGACCGGCCGTCCGCCCATTCCGACGCCTGCGCGAACTCCTGTCCCATGAACAGCAACTGCTTGCCGGGATGCGCCCACATGTATGCGAACAGCGCGCGCACCGTGGCCAGCTGCTGCCACCGGTCGCCGGCGACCTTGTCCAGCAGCGATCCCTTGCCGTGTACCACTTCGTCGTGCGAGATCGGCAGCACATAGTTCTCGGAGTAGGCGTACATCATCGAGAACGTCATCTCGTGGTGGTGGTACTGCCGGTAGATCGGCGCCCTGCTGACGTAGCCGAGCGTGTCGTGCATCCACCCCATGTTCCACTTGAAGCCGAACCCGAGGCCGCCGAGGTGGGTGGCGCGGGTGACCCCCGGCCACGCGGTGGACTCCTCGGCCACGGTGACGACGCCGGGCACCCGCCGGTAGGCCGTTGCGTTCATCTCCTGCAGGAACGCGACCGCTTCCAGGTTCTCCCGGCCGCCGTAGCGGTTGGGCAGCCACTGGTCGGCCGGACGCGAGTAGTCGAGGTAGAGCATCGACGCCACGGCGTCCACCCGTAGCCCGTCGACGTGGAACTGCTCGAGCCAGTAGAGGGCGTTGGCGACCAGGAAGTTGCGGACCTCGCTGCGCCCGAAGTTGAAGACGTACGTGCCCCAGTCCGGCTGTTCCCCGCGGCGGGGATCGGCGTGCTCGTAGAGCGGCGTGCCGTCGAAGCGGGCGAGGGCGAAGTCGTCCTTCGGGAAGTGCGCGGGCACCCAGTCGACGATCACCCCGATGCCGGCCTGGTGCAGCCGGTCGACCAGATAGCGGAAATCGTCCGGCGAGCCGAAGCGCGAGGTCGGCGCGTAGTAGGACGTGACCTGGTAGCCCCACGATCCGCCGAACGGGTGCTCGGCCACGGGCAGGAACTCGACGTGCGTGAACCCGGTCTCCTGCACGTAGCCGACCAGCTCGTCGGCCAGCTGTCGGTAGCTCAGGCCCGCCCGCCACGACCCGAGATGCACCTCGTAGATCGACATGGGCGCCGAGTGCCAGGTCGTGGCCGCCCGCTTCTCGAGCCACGCTTCGTCGGCCCACTCGTATCGGGACGTGAAGACCCGCGACGCGGTGCCCGGCGGTATCTCGGCCGAGAACGCCATGGGATCGGCCTTCTGCCGCCACGCCCCGTCCGCACCGAGGATCTCGAACTTGTAGAGCGTGCCGTCCGCGACTCCGGGGACGAAAAGCTCCCAGACGCCGGACGAGCCGAGCGAGCGCATCGGAAACGCCTGCCCCGACCAGTAGTCGAAGTCGCCGACTACTCGGACGCCGCGCGCGTTCGGCGCCCACACCGCGAACGACGTGCCGCTGACCGGCCCGCTCTGCGTGTCGTAGCTACGGACGTGGGCGCCCAGGACGTCCCACAGGTTCTCGTGCCGACCCTCGCCGATCAGGTGCAGGTCGACGTCGCCGAGCGTCGGCAACCAGCGGTACGGATCGTCGACGGTGTAGGTGTCCGAGCCGTAGGTCACGCGCAGGCGGTAGTCGGTCGGGGCCCCCGCGACGACGCCCGCGAAGACGCCGCCGTCGTGGATGCGGCGCAACGGCGTCTCGGTGCCGCCGACCACCACCGACACCGCATCCGCCGAGGGGCGCAGGGTGCGGATGACCGTCTGCCCGTCGGCTGCCTGGTGAGCGCCGAGCAGCCCGTGCGGGTCGTGGTGGCGCCCCTCGACGAGTTGGTCGAGCGCGGCGCGGTCGGCCGTGGCGAGGTCCGGCGGAGGCGTGACCTCGGGAGTCGGAGTGACGCGCTCAGGCATAAGTGGTCCCTTCGGTGGCCAGGCGCGCGAGGGACGCGAGCGGGATGGCGAGCCAGCTCGGCCGGTGCCGAGCCTCGTACACCGCCTCGTACACCGCCTTCTCGGCCTCGAACGCACGCAGCAGCGGGCCGTCGTCCCGGGGATCGTGTCCGGCCGCCTGCGCGTACCCGTCACAGAAGGCGGAGCGATTGCGGCCCGACCACTCGGTGGCCCGGTAGCGGCGCTGAGCGTCCGCGGCGACGTCGATCACCTGGTGGCTGGCCGCGTAGTCGAAGGAGCGCAACATCCCCGCGATGTCTCGCAGCGGCGAGTCGAAGGCCCGCCGCTCGTCGAAGACCTTGACCGGCTCACCTTCGAAGTCGAGGAACACCCAGCGTCGCGCCGTACGCAGCACCTGGCCGAGATGCAGGTCGCCGTGGATGCGCTGGGTCACGACCGGCTTCGAACCCTCGGCCACCAGCGCAGCGAAGGCGGCGCGTAGGGGCTGTTCGACCGCGGCCAGCTGGGGCACGACGGTCAGGGCCGCATCGAGCCGCGCGTTCATCGCGGTCACCCGGCCCTGCAGGTCCTCCGGGCTCAGCAGGTCGGTCCCGAAGGCGTTGGCCAGATCGGTGTGCACCTCGGCCGTCGCGACCCCGAGCCGCTCGGCTTCGGCCGCGAAATCACCGCCTGCCTCCTCGGCGTGCAGGTCGGCCTCGGCCATGAGATCGCGGACACTGATCTTGGCCAGCTCCCAGCCGTCGGTGGCCGTGGTCATGAAGTCTTGCAGCATGGCCAGGCTGTAGATCTTGGCCTGGTCATCGGTTCTGACCTCGGCTTCGACTTCGCCCATCAGCTTGGCGATGTGTCGCGCCCCCAGCTCGGTCAGTGCGCGGTGGATCTCGATATCGGGGTTGAGGCCCGGCTCGAGCCGGCGGAACACCTTGAGGATGGCGGCGTTGCCGAACACCAGCGAGGTGTTGGACTGCTCGCTGGTCAGAGCCAGGCTCGACTGTCCGATCGGCAGCGCATCGGGATCGGCACCCGCCCGGAAGTGCACCGGTCCCACGGCGCGCTGGTCGCGGATCCCGAGCAGCCACCACTGCGTGTGGTCCTTGTCGTGCAGGGCGTCGTAGCACCATCGCGGCCGCTCGCCGTCGAGCGAGCCGACGAGGACGTGCTCGAGGCCCGCGGTCGGCTGGTCGCGTAAGACGAGCGGCACTTGATACGTCTCGTGCGCCGGTCCGTCGTCGTGGTAGTCGACGCCCGCGAGCCAGATACCGAACTCGCCCTCGTCGACCAGCCCGTCCAGCCGCACCGAGAACGGGCGGCCCTTGCCGGCGAACCAGCGCTGCTCGGGGAGCCAGCGCTCGACCAACGGCTGCAGCTCGGCCGCGTCGGTCATGCCATCGCCGCCATCGTGCCGGACGCGGCCGCCTCGACCATCGTGCCTGACACCTGGTGACGCGGGATGCGCAGCCAGTAGAAGCCGTGACCGGCCAGGGTCAGCAGGTAGGACAGTTCGCCGATCGCCGGGAACCGCGAATTGCCCAACAGCTCGATGGGCTCGGCGCCCTGCCAGGGCCGCAGGTCGAGCTCGACGGGCTGGGCGAAGCGCGACAGGTTGTTCACGCAGAGCACCACATCGTCCCCGAATTCCCGGACGAAGCTGAGCACGCTCGGATTGGTACCCCCGATGTCGACGAACGAACCAAGGCCGAAAGCCGGATTCGCCTTACGGACTTGGATCATCCTTCGCGTCCAGTGCAACAACGACGAGGTGTTGCGCGTCTGAGATTCCACGTTCGTGACCTGGTAACCGTAGATGGAGTCCATGTTGACCGGTAGGTACAGCCGCCCCGGATCGCAGTTGGAGAACCCGGCGTTGCGGTCTGGCGTCCACTGCATCGGCGTGCGCACTCCGTCGCGGTCGCCGAGCCAGATGTTGTCGCCCATGCCGATCTCGTCGCCGTAGT
>CAXTNQ010000002.1:35755-41689 GCA_964245745.1 uncultured Jatrophihabitantaceae bacterium | reverse complement strand
GTTCGCGCCGTGGCAGGTGATGCAGCTCGTTTCTTACAAGGTGCGGCCCTGGTTGATGTCCGCCTGCGCCGCGGCGTTGTCCGCCGCCCCGGACGAGCCGGCGAACAGGGCGTACGCGCCCCCCATGGCGAGCAACGCCACGATCAGGGCCAGGCCGCCGGCGAGACGCCGGCGCAGGCTGCGACGAGGAGTGCGGCCTACGGAACGCGGCCGAGGCGACGCCTCGGGGCGGACGTCGTCGGCCGTCTCCGCTCCGGTCGTCGGCACGGCGAGCGAGAAGCCGAGGTCGGCCGGCTGCTCCGTCTCGTCGCTCACAGTCGGACCTCTCCTCTCCTGCTCCGTCTCGCACGACATCCGCTCTGGATGGATCCGCTCTGACTGCCGTCGTCGGCACGGTGTCCGCCCACGACCATGGTGCACCCCGATCGCCGTCGCTGCTCGCTTTTGACGACATTTGCTCGTTGTTGCCACGATCCGAGCCGACGGGCCGCCCGGTTCATCGGATCAGATAAATCGTCGCGAAGAGCCCGATCCAGACCACGTCCACGAAGTGCCAGTAGTACGACACGACGATGGCCGCGGTTGCCTGGGCCGGAGTGAATCGACTCAGGGTGGTGCGAATCAAGAAGTAGATGAACGCGAGCAGGCCGCCGATTACGTGCAAGCCGTGGAATCCGGTGGTCAGGAAGAAGACCGAGCCGTAGCCGGTCTCCGAGATCGTGTTCCCGTCGCGAACCTGCGTGATGTACTCGTAGCCCTGCCCGAGGACGAACGTCAGTCCGAGGATGAACGTGAAGACGAACCAGCGGCGCAAGCCGAACACGTCACCCTTCTCAGCAGCGAACACGCCCCACTGACAGGTGAAGCTCGACGCCACCAAGATGATCGTGAACGGCAGCGCGTACGCGACGTTGAGCGTGATCGGATCGCCGTTGGGCAAATGCATCGGCCAATCGACCGGATGCGCGGCCCGCACCGTGAAGTACATGGCGAACAGGCCGGCGAAGAACATGAGCTCGCTCGACAGCCAGACGATCGTGCCGACGCTCACGACGTTCGGCCGGGTCAGGGAGTGCACCTGACTCGACGGGAAGCTCGTGGCCGAGGCGGTCGAGGTCACGTCTGCATTATGGCCACAGACCGGACGATGGGGCAGGCGGGGTGACCGGCGGGTCGGTCCGTGTTCGGCGGTCCGTCCGGAGCCGCCGATATGGTGTCGCTCATGACCGCCGCTAGTGCACGTTCGGGGTCGGCGGCGGCGACCGCGACCCAGGCCAGCGTCCTGCTCTACAGCAACCGACCGCAGATCCTCGCCGTGGTGCGCACCGCCGTCGGTCGCCGTCCGGCGCCGGACTCGCCCCGCATCGACTGGGTCGAATGCGGCACCGACGCAGAGGTCGTCGAGCAACTCGACCTCGGGGACATCGACCTGGTGATTCTGGACGGCGAGGCCCAGCCGACCGGCGGCATGGGGCTGGCTCGCCAGTTCAAGTACGAGATCGACAATTGCCCGCCGATCGTCGTCCTCGTGGCCCGCAAGCAGGACGGCTGGCTGGCCAGCTGGTCACTGGCCGACGCCGTGATCAGCTTTCCGTTGGACCCGGTGAGCGCGGCCGCGACCGTTGCCGAACAGCTCCAGCGGCGGGTGACGGGCATCCCGGTTGTCCGCTAGCGGACACACCTGGCCGGCGGTCCTCACCGCCTTGCTGCAGGGCCAGGCGCTCGACGCCGCCGCGACGGCGTGGGCGATGGACGAGATCATGGGGGGAGAGGCGACGCCCGCGCAGCTGTCGGCCTTCGCCGTACTGCTGCGGGCCAAGGGGGAGACCTCCGAGGAGCTGTCCGGGCTGGCCTCGGCGATGCTCGCCCGGGCCGTGCCGCTCACCGTGCCGGGCCGGGCGGTCGACGTGGTGGGCACCGGGGGCGACCGCGCGCAGACCGTCAACATCTCCACGATGGCGGCCCTCGTGGTCGCGGGGTCGGGACGGCGGGTGGTGAAGCACGGAAACCGGGCGGCGTCCTCGGCGTGCGGCGCGGCCGACGTCCTCGAGGAGCTTGGGGTGGCCATCGACCTGCCGGCCACAGGTGTCGAGCGGACGGTGGAGGAAGTCGGCGTCGGGTTCTGCTTCGCGCCGGTCTTCCACGGCGGCATGCGGCACGCCGGCGCGCCGCGTCGTGAGATCGGTGTGCCGACCGTGTTCAACTTCCTCGGCCCGCTGACCAACCCGGCCCGGCCGCCCGCGTCGGCCGTGGGATGTGCGGACGTCCGGATGGCGGGGGTCATGGCGGCCGTACTCGCGGCTCGGGGAGACACCGCCGTCGTCTTCCGTGGCGACGACGGCCTCGACGAGTTGACGACGACGACCACCTCGCGCGCGTGGGCCGTCGCCGACGGCACCGTCACCGAGTGCACCGTCGACCCGGTGGAGTTGGGCCTGGAGTTGGTGCAGGCCGATCAGTTGCGCGGCGGCGACCGGGCCTACAACGCGTCGGTCGCGCGCGAGGTGTTGGGCGGCAAGCCGGGACCGGTCCGCGAGGCCGTGCTGCTCAACGCCGCGGCCGCCGTGGCCGCGTACGACGGCTTCGGCGGTGCGCCGCTGACCGCCGCGCTGGCTGCGGGTATCGACGCCGCGCGGCACGCCGTCGATAGCGGCGCCGCGGCCGATGTCCTGCGCCGCTGGGTGCAGTCCAGCCAGGCGGCGCGCGCGATTTCGTGACGGCGCGTCGTGTCGCGACGTCGTGACGCCGCGACCGGCTCAGTCGGCCGAATCGAAGCCGATCGCGAAGGCAGCATCCAGATCGTGGCGTGAGTAGGACCGGAAGGCGATGTGGGTGTCGGTGTGCAGGACGCCGTCGACCTTCGACAGCCGGCCGGCGATGACGTCGGCGATCTGGTCGAACTCGCGGACCCGGACCACCGCAATCAGGTCCGCGTCGCCTGCCACCGAGTAGACCTCGCTCACCCCGTCCAGGTCGGCAAGTTCCTGAGCCACCTCGGGGATCCGGTCACTCTCGACGGAGATCATGACGATCGCGGTGATCACGGCGGAATCTTAGGCGTCCGTCTCTTGGTCAGGACGCCGCGCGGCGCGAGGCCCGAGCCGGACGCGACACGGTCCTGAGCCGGCGGCGACCGGCGAACGGGTCGACGGAGTGCTCGGAGCCTGTCGCCAGGTAGGAGCACAGTCGCCCGGCCCCGAACGCCGGCATGCGCCACGGATGCGAGGCGAGCACGAGCCGGACGCCGGGCTGCTCGAGCCAGCGCAGTAGGCACTCGGTCTCCTCGGCTGACGCCGCTGGCACGGGACCCGGCCCCGGCAGGACCGCGTCGGCGGTGGCGACCAACGCGTCGATGACGGGCCACGGTGACACACCTCTGCTCGCGCCACCCGCGGCGGCGAGGCGTCCATGCCGGACGACCACGAGCTCCCACCCTCCGGTGCCGTCGGGCGCCGCGGCCACGAGCTCGGCGACCGCGGTGATCGCGGTCAGCCGCTGCGTGCGGGCGCACGCACGGACCACCGCCGTGAGCCGGTCGCGCAGCACCGCGGCCTGCTCGTAGCGCCGCGCAGCGGCCAGCCGGTCGATCCGCTCCCGCAACGGATCGACGAGAGGCCGCACGTCGCCCTGCCACGCGGCGCGCACGAGCACCGCGAGCGCGTCGTAGTCCGCAGGCGAACCGGTGCCCTCACACGGGGCGCTGCACCGCCCGATGCCGGCCAGCGCGCAGGCCGCACGCACGGCGCGGTGCAGGGACAGCCGATCGCTGCACTGTCGGAGCGGGACCGCGTCATGGATGGCGTCGCGGACCGCCTCGGCCTGCCGCCGTGAACGCAGCGGTCCCAGGTAGGCCGCCCCGTCGTCGCGGACCTCAGCGACGAGGGAGAGCCGGGGAAACGCCTCGTGCGTCAACTTCAGCCATACCGCGCGCTCGGGAAACTTGGACCGGCGGTTGTAGCGCGGTTTGTGGGCGGCGATCAGACGCAGCTCGCGCACCTGTGCTTCCAGGCTGTGTGCGCACTCGATGACGTCCACGCGATCGGCCAGCCCGACCATCTCGCCCATTCGGCTGCGCGTCTCGCTGGCGACGAAGTACTGCCGGACGCGGGCACGCAGCGATCGGCTGGTACCTACGTAGAGCGGCGTACCGGCGGCGTCACGAAACAGGTAGACGCCCGGTCCGGTGGGGAGTCCGTCGGCCAAGTGGCGCTTGCGACGTTGTGTGTCGCTGACCTGTGCGGTGAAGGCGCGCAGTTCGGGCAAGGACTGGACGCCCAGGCTGCCCAGCCGTTCCAGTAAGCCGTGCAGGACGTCGGCCGTCGCCCGGGCGTCGGCGAGGGCGCGGTGAATCGGGCGGGTCCGGGCGCCGAAGTACTCGGCGAGGCTCGCCAGCTTGCAGTTGGGCACCTCGTCGCGGGTCAGCACCCGCCTCGCCAGCACGACCGTGTCGACGACTGCGAAGCCGGGCCAGGCGACCGCTTGATTCGCGCAGGCGGTACGCAGAAAGCCGACGTCGAAGGGTGCGTTGTGGGCAACCAACACGCTGCCGCGAGCGAACTCCAAGAACGACGGCAACACCGGTTCGATGCGCGGCGCCGCCGCCACCATGGCGTTCGTGATCCCGGTCAACACGGTAACGAACGGAGCGATGCCGACGCCGGGATCGACGAGCGTCTGGAACTCGCCCAGCACCTCGCCGCCTCGCACCTTCACGGCGCCGATTTCGGTGATGGCGTCGGTGCCGGGCGTGCCGCCGGTCGTCTCGAGGTCGAACACCGTGAACGTGGTCGTGCGCAGCGGCTCGTCCAGTTCGTCCAGGCTGATCTGGCGATAGGGCGGCGCGGTGGTTCGCGGCGACGCAACGACGGTCATGGTGGCTGCACGGTAGGTCCGGGGTACGACGAAAACCGGTCGCGGCGCACGGACGTAACCTGCCGAGGTGGCCGTTGACGAAACCGACGACCCCGAGGGGCGGCCAGGCGACGGGCAACCGACCGACGCGGATCCTGTCGTCCTGGTCGAGCCCGTCCGGACCCGGCTGGTCACCATCGCCGCCGACGTACTGGGCCGGATGTCCGCCGAGGAGACGCCGGTGGTCCTGCGTCCGATCGCCCGCTTCACCCCGGGGCGTCGAGAGCGTCTCGGGGCCACCGCCCTCGCGGCGGCCCTCGACGCCGAGGCCGCCTTTCGAGACCGCGTCGGTGAGGCGGTCGCGGACTCCTCGCCACAACTGGCGCAGGCGGTCCGCGACGGCGCGCCGACCGCCGCGTCCGACCCGGTCGACGTCGCGGTGGTCGCGTACCTGCTCCGGCCGCCGGGCTGGTCCCGGACGATCGCCGCGGCGGCTGAGCGCTGGCGTACGGAGCGGAATGGTCGTACCGCGTCGGACGGTGCAGAGCTGGCCGGGCTGCGCGAACAGCTGGCCGCCCTGCGCGCCGAGCGACGAGGCGAGCCGCGCCGGGTCCGGGACGCGGTCGACCGTGAGGTCAGTGCGGCGGCGACCGAGCTGTCCGAGGCTCGACACCAGGCTCGGACGAACTCGGTGCAGTTGCGTGCAGCCGAGCGTGAACGCGACGAGGCCGTGGCGGCGCTGACCGACGAACGACGTCGTCGCAGCGAAGCGGAGCAGGCGTGGTCGGACGAGCAGCGGCGCCTGCAGAACCGGATCGTCGAGCTCGAGCGGGCCGCGGACGTGACCCGCCGATCCGCGCGCCACAACCGAGCCATGGACGAGGCTCGGTTGTGGTTGCTGGTGGAGACGGTGGCCGACGCAGCGTCCGGCATCCGGCGGGAACTGGGATTGCGAGCGCCGAGCGTGCGGCCGTCGGAGACGGTGTCCAGCTGGTCACCCGACGATCCTCGGCGCCGGTTCGCGGGCGATGTCGCGGCGTTGGACCGACTGCTCGTCCTGCCCAACGTGCATCTCGTAGTCGA
>CAXTNQ010000002.1:15947-35745 GCA_964245745.1 uncultured Jatrophihabitantaceae bacterium | reverse complement strand
AACGTGACGAAGACCGGATACGGCGAGCTGGCCTTGGCCGATCAGCGGGCGCGCCTGCTCGCCTCGCTGGCCGCGCTCGCCGGACGGACCCGGGCCGAAGTGACGGTGGCGTTCGACGGCGCGCAGCGGCCGCCGGTGCTGCCCGCCGCACCGCGCAACGTCCGCGTGCTGTTCAGCGCGCCTGATCAGATCGCCGACGACCTCATCCGTCAGCTGGTCGCGGCCGAGCCGGAAGGGCGCGCGGTGGTCGTGGTGTCTTCGGACCAGGCGATCCAACGCGACGTGCAACGCACTGGTGCGTGGGCGGTCCCGTCGTCGGTGCTCCTCGACCGGCTTGCGGCCTGACCGACGCACCGAAATTGTCGTAGGGGCTACCTAGCCTCGTCGCCGACCCGTTCGTCGACCGTGGAGGAACCCTAGTGATCATCGACTGCGATACTTGCCGGGCCCGCGGACCGAGCTGCGGGGACTGTGTGATGAACGTCCTGCTGGGATCGCCGTCACCGTCTTACGACCTGGACGAGGACGAGCGCCGCGCCGTCGCGGTCCTGTCCGACTGTGGGCTGGTGCCCCCGTTGCGCGTGGTGCCCCGTACCGGGGCGACGGCCAGGACGAGCGACCCTCGCGCGGCCGGCGCTCGCCGCACCGCCTGACCGACGCCCGGCGGACGACGACCGTCACGCCGCGCGCCGGCGGCGGTGTTTGTGTCGAGTCGTCCGGTGTCGTAACCTGCCCGAGACCTCAGCAGTGACTCGGGTCCTGACCAGGATCCGCTGCGGGGTCACCGCCGAATCGCTGCTTCGGCGCACCGGACCGCCACCGCGGTCTCCGGTCGCCGGCGAACCGGGGACCCACCGGCCACGGGTGACCGTGTCCGTCGTTCCTTGGGGTGAATCGGCATCTGCAGGAACGGGGCCTGCTCCTCTTCTGCGGTGCCGTAGGGCTACTTCCGGCCCGAATCCGACAGCTAACCCGGTAGGCGGACGAGGAAGAAGGAGCTCCGCCAGCTGTGGCGTTGTCTCGTATTCGGCTGACCCGTACCCGGCTGCTTTCCGTTTCCGGCGTCACCGTGGCTCTGGCCGCCACTTTGCTCGCGCAGCGGTCCGCCGCGGCCTTGCCCGAGAATCCGGCTCAGCCGCCGACCACGATCGGCGCGGCCACGGCCGCCCTGACGCAGGCCAGCCGCGAGGCCGAGGGCGCGGCCGAGGCCTACAACCTGGCCAGCGGTCAGGTCAACGCCACCGTGCAGGCGGCTGCCGCGGCGCAGCGAGTGGCGACCGTAGCCAACGCCGCCTACGCGCGCGAGCGCGCGGTGATGAGCGACCTGGTCCGCGTGCGCTACGAGGGTCATTCCCTCGGTACGGCCGGAGCCTTGCTGGACAGCACCGACGCGAGCGCCTTGATCAGCCGAGCCGGAACGCTGAGTGCGGTCAGCTCGCGCATGGGCGCCACGATCGCGCAGGTCGGCCAGGCCAAACTCGCGGCCGACCGCGCCAACGCGGCGGCGACCGCCCGCCAGCGGGACGCGCGCACCAGCCAGGACCAGGCGAAGGCCACGCTGCGCGCGGCGACCGACCGCAAAGCCAACTTCCAGCGCATCCTGTCGACGCTCTCGGCCGCACAGTTGGCCCAGTACAACTCGGGCACCATTCCGCCCGAGGTGGCCCGGGGGACGATCGCGGAGGGCAGTCAGACGCTGACCAGTCGGCAGAAGACGATCATCGACTACGTGCAGGCCCAGGTCGGCAAGCCGTACGTGTTCGCGGCCGCGGGGCCCGACGCTTACGACTGCTCCGGTCTCGTGAAGGCCGCATACGCGCTGCTCGGCTTCAGCTTGACCCACTACGCCCCGACCCAGTACACGGCGTCGGGCAACCATCCCTCGTCCAGCCAGCTCCAGCCGGGCGACCTGGTCTTCCTGTACCCGGACATCGGGCACGTCGAGATCTATATCGGAAACGGCATCGCGGTCTCGGCGGCCGACGAAGAGCTGGGGATCCGGTACGTCAACGTGTTCGCCGACATGGGCAGCTACTTCGGAGCGACCCGCCTGCTCTGAGCGATACGACACGATTTCGCCGGTGTCGGCGAGGTCATTGCCGATTGGGCGAGTCATCCCGTAACCTTTCCGAGACCTTCCGGCTATTCGGTTCCGACCTGGGAGCCACCGGAGGGCACCGCCGAATCGCACCATGGATCGGCCATCCCACTCGGGCGGTCGATCGCGAACCGGGGACCCACGTTTCACGGGGTGAATCGGTGCGCAGCGGCGACGGGGACTTGAGGGATTCCCTGTCGGCGTGCCGCGCCGTAGGGCTTCTTCCGGCCCGAACCCGACAGCTAACTCGGTAGGCGGGTTCGAGGAAGAAGGAGTTCCGCCAACTGTGGCGTTGACTCGTACCCGGGCCTCGGCCCGCTGGCTCACCACGCTCGTCGCCGGCCTTGCGCTGGCCGTCATGACCTTCGGCGTCCTGCAGGGCTCCGCTTCGGCGGCTCCGGGCGACCCACCCACCAGCGCGTCCGTCCAGGCTCAGCTCGACCAGCTGGAGCGGAGCAAGGAGGCGCTCGCCGAGAAGTACAACCTGGCGCAGATCGATGTCGCGGCCAAGCAGAAAGCGGCGGCCGCGGCCAAGACGGCGGCCGATCAAGCGCAGGCCGGGTTCCTGGCGGCCCGGGGCCAGTTCCGTCAGCTGGTCGCCACCCGCTACGAGACCGCGTCGTTCAGTTCCACGGGCGCGCTGTTCTCCAGCGACAGCCGCGAAAACTACCTGACGAAGATGAGCCAGCTCAGCCTGCT
Source organism: uncultured Jatrophihabitantaceae bacterium (assembly GCA_964245745.1). Classification (GTDB taxonomy): domain Bacteria; phylum Actinomycetota; class Actinomycetes; order Mycobacteriales; family Jatrophihabitantaceae; genus CAXTNQ01. The sequence continues at coordinate 32,948 of CAXTNQ010000002.1, read as the reverse complement.
CACGTCCCACCGTGGCGACATCGTCGCCCAGATCAGCGCGGCCAAGAGCCTGGCGGACGCGGCGCAGGGCCAGGCCGCCGCCGCGCTCAAGCAGTCCGACGCGGCACTGGCCGACGTTGTCAAGCAGCGCAACGACGTGCTGGCGCAGACCAAGAAGTTCACTGATCTGCTCGCTACGGTTACCGCGCAGGAGCGGGCGGCCTACGCCGCCGCGCACACTGCGCCCGCGGCGCAGGCGCAGGCCGCCGTGGCTGCGACGCAGCCCCCTGCGGCGAAGCAACCGCCGTCGACGGTGGTTGCCGGCAAGATGACCGCTCAGCAGAAGCGGATCGTCGATTTCGTGGTCTCGAAGGTCGGTGGCTGCTACACCTTCGCCGGCGTGGGCAATCCCTGCTACGACTGCTCGGGGCTGGCCATGATGGCCTACCAGCAGGTCGGTATCTCGCTGCCGCACAACGCCGCGACGCAGTACAACTACGGTCGCCACGTGTCCTCCAGTGATCTCCAGCCTGGTGATCTGGTCTTCCTCTACCAGCCGATCGGGCACGTCGAGATCTATATCGGGAACGGGGTCGCGGTCTCTGCGGCCGACGAGGAGCTGGGTATCCGCTACGTCAACGTGTTCAGCGACATGGCGGACTACACCGGCGCCACCCGCCTGCTCTGACCGGCCGACCCTGACTCAGCAAACTGGCGCGCGCACGCGCACGATCGACCAATGACGCGTCGCACCCTGGTGGTGACCAACGACTTCCCGCCGCGGGCGGGCGGCATCCAGTCGTTCGTGTACGAGCTGGTGCTCCGTCAGCCGGCCGGCTCGGTGGTGGTGTACGCGTCGAACCACCCCGACGCGGCGGCGTTCGACGCCGAGCTCCCGTTCCCCGTGGTTCGTCACCCGACCGGTCTACTGCTTCCGACGCCGGACGCCCGTCGTCGCATCCTGCACGCGGCGCGCCGGCACGACGTCACCTCGGCCTGGTTCGGCGCCGCGGCGCCGCTCGCGCTCCTTGCCGGGGCGCTGCGTGGGGCGGGTGTGCAGCGCATAGTCGCGAGCACGCACGGGCACGAGATCGGTTGGGCCATGCTGCCTGGGGGCCGGCAGGCGCTGCGTCGCATCGGCCGGACGTGCGACGTGGTGACCTACCTGGCTGACTACACCCGGCGCAGGCTGACGGCTGCATTGGGACCCCAGACCCGCTTCGAAGCGCTCCGACCTGGAGTTGACGTCGAGACGTTTCGCCCCGACGTGGACGCGACGGACGTCCGGCAGAGACACGGCCTGACCGGCGTGCCCGTCGTCGTCTGCGTGTCCCGGCTCGTGCGGCGCAAAGGGCAGGACACACTGATTCGTGCCCTACCCGAGGTCCACGAGCGAGTGCCCGATGCTCGGGTGCTGCTGGTCGGCGCCGGTCCCTATCGGGCCGAGCTCGAACGGCTGGCCCGCGAGGCCGGGGTCGACAAGTTCGTCGTGTTCGCCGGCAACGTGGGCGCGCAGGAGCTGCCGGCCTATTTTGCCGCCGGTGACGTCTTCGCCATGCCGTGCCGCACCCGTCGGTTCGGCATGGACGTCGAGGGGCTGGGCATCGTCTACCTCGAGGCGTCGGCCACCGGTCGGCCGGTCGTCGCAGGGGACTCCGGCGGCGCCCCGGACGCGGTACAGGCCGGCCGCACGGGCGTCGTCGTCGACGGCCACGACACGGCCGGGGTCGCCTACCAGGTTGCGCGCTACCTGGCGGATTCCGCGCTGGCCGAGTCGGCCGGCCGCGCAGGACGTGCGTGGGTGGAGCAGGACTGGCAGTGGGACACCGCCGCGGCTCGGCTACGCAGCTGGCTGGACGGGTGAGCGGTCAGCGACGGTAGAGCGCGGCGATCTGACCCTCGCACGCCACCGTGACGACGTTGCGCTTGAGCTTCATCGACGGGGTCAGCTCGCCGCCGGCCTCCGTCCAGTCCTCCGGCAGGATCGCGAACGTGCGGATGGCCTCGGCCTGGCTGACGGAGCGGTTGGCGTCGTCGATCGCCTCCTGGACCGAGGCGCGCAACTGCGCGTCGTCGACGAGGTCGCGCAGCGGCGTCTGCGCCGGCCGGTTGTTCCGCTCCAGCCACATGGGAAGAGCTTCCGCATCGATCGTGACCAAGGCGGCGACGAACGGCCGGCGATCGCCGACGACCAGGGCCTGGCTGACCAGCCAGTGCGCCCGCACCCGGTCCTCGAGCACGGCCGGCGCGACATTCTTGCCGCCGGCCGTCACGATGATCTCCTTCTTGCGTCCAGTGATCGAGACGTAGCCGTCGGCGTCGATCGCGCCGAGGTCACCGGTGTGGAACCAGCCGTCGGCGTCGATCGCCTCCTTCGTCGCCTCGTCGTTGTCCCAGTAGCCCCGGAACACCATGCCGGCGCGAACGAGCAGCTCGTTGTCGTCGGCAATGCGCACCGACACACCACCAGCAGGCCGGCCGACCGTGCCGATGCGGATCGCGTCGGGCAGGTTCACGCAGACGCCGGCCGTCGTCTCGGTCAGCCCGTACCCCTCGTAGACGGTGATGCCCGCGCCGCGGAAGAAGTGGCCCAGACGGTCGCCCAGTGGCGCCCCGCCGGAGACGGCGGACGTACAACGGCCACCGAGGGCGGCCCGCAGCCGGCCGTACACCAGGCGGTCGAACAACGCGTGCTGCGCCTTGAGCACCAACGGGACCGATCCGCGCCCGAGCGCCTGCGAGTAGCGCACGGCCACGCGGTCGGCCAGGTCGAAGATGCGGCCCTTGCCATCACCGTGCGCCTTCTGCTTCGCGGTGTTGTAGACCTTCTCGAACACCCGAGGAACGCTGAGGACGAAGGTGGGCCGGAACTCTGACAGCCGCGCCGCCAGGTTCTTGATGTCGGCGGTGTGGCCGAGCACGCAACCCGTGGCGATGGCGCCGACCTGGATGACCCGGCCGAAGACGTGCGCCACCGGTATGAACAGCAGCGTCGACGTGCCCTCGCCGAAGAGCTCGTGCAGTCCGGCGGTCAGCTCGGTCACCTCGGTCACGAAGTTGCCGTGCGTCAGCTCGCAACCCTTCGGCCGGCCGGTCGTCCCGGAGGTGTAGATCAGCGACGCCAGGTCGTCACTGCGCCGGCCGGCACGCCGGGCGGTCACGTCGTCCGCGGTGAGTGCGGCACCGGCCGTCGTCAGCGTCGCGACCGCACCGGCGTCGATGCGCCAGACGTGGGCCAGCTGAGGTGTCTGCGCGCGCACGGCCTCGACCGTCGCCTCGTGCGCGGCGGTCTCGACGACGACCGCACGGGCGCCCGAGTCGCGCAAGATCCACTCGGCCTGCTCGGCACTGGACGTCTCGTAAATAGGGACGACGACGGCCCCGACCGCGAAGGCGGCGAAGTCGAGCAGCGTCCACTCGTAACAGGTCCGCGCCATGATGGCCAGCCGATCGCCGGCCTCGATACCCGACGCGATCAGCCCCCGGGCCACGCCGTCGACCTCGTCCGCGAACTGCTGACAGGTGACGTCGACCCACCGGCCTTCGACCGAACGGCGCAGGGCCACGTTGTTCGGGTGCGCCAGGGCATTGTTGTAGACGTAGTCGGCGACGTTGGTCGCCGACGGCCGCACTCCGTGAGTGGCGACGGTGAGTTCGCGCACCGCTCGGTCCTTCCTCGCACCGCCGGCGTCCGGCCGGCGTCGCGTGCCGTCACGGTAACCGCTGGTCGTCGCGCTGACGAGCCCGCAGCTGCGTCCCCGAGCAGCGTGGGCCATCCTGGGCGCGTGCCGGAGGTCGACGTCTACGACGACACCTGGATCCGGTCGACGCCGGCCGCGGTGGCACGCATCGTCAACGACGAGGCGAACTGGCGCCGCTGGTGGCCCGACCTGCGGCCGACCGTCCAGGAGCGGCGCGGCGACCAGGGCATGCGCTGGACGGTCGTAGGACGCGACCTGACCGGCAGCATGGAGGTTTGGCTGGAGCCGGCGTTCGATGGTGTCGTGCTGCACTACTTTCTGCGCCTGGATGGGCCGACCGGCGCGCGCCTCTCCTCGCGGCGCCGGGACCGGTTGGTCCGCCGGCACGCCCGCCGTGCCAAGCAAAACTTCTGGCCGATCAAGGATCGTCTCGAGGCCCGGCGGTAGCCTGCCGGGATGGCCGACCAGTCCACCCAGTCGATCACCGTGCAGGCGCCGCCGGCGCAGATCATGGCTGTTATCGCGGACTTCGCGGCCTACCCCGAGTGGGCCGCGTCGGTCCGGTCCGCGCAGGTCCTGGCTGAGGGCGCGGACGGGCGAGCGTCCCGGGTCGCCTTCACCATCGACGCGGGCGTCCTCAAGGACACCTACGAGCTGTCCTACGTATGGACCGGCGATGAGCGCGTCGAGTGGGATCTGGTCAAGGGCCAGATGCAGCGGATGCAGCACGGGTCCTACACGCTGACGCCAGGCGCCGACGGCACCGAAGTCACCTACTCCCTGACCGTCGACCTCGCCATACCCATGTTGGGCATGCTCAAGCGCAAGGCCGAGCGCGTCGTCATGGACACCGCCCTCAAGGAGCTGAAGAAGCGCGTCGAGGCCGGTGGGGGCTGACGTGCGGATCCTGCTGTTCACCGGCAAGGGCGGCGTCGGCAAGACCACCACGGCCGCCGCCACCGCACTGCGGCTCGCCGACCGCGGTGTCAAGACCGTGCTTCTCTCCGCCGACTCGGCGCATTCGCTGGCCGACGCCCTCGATGCTCCGGTGAGCCGCGAGCCGCAGGAGGTGGCCACGGGCCTGTGGGCGGCGCAGATCGACACGCAGCGCCGGCTCGAGGTCGCGTGGCGCGACGTCCAGCAGTACCTCATCGACGTGTTGGCCAAGGGCGGCGTCGACCCGATCACCGCCGAAGAGCTCACCGTCCTGCCGGGTGTCGACGAGGTTCTGGCCTTACTGGCCGTGCGGGACATCGCCACGAGCGGCGACTGGGACGCTGTCGTTGTCGATTGTGCGCCGACGGCTGAGACGCTGCGGCTGCTCGCTCTGCCGGAGGCGCTCGGGTGGTACCTGCACAAGGTCTTCCCCGCTCAGCGTCGCTTCGCGCGCGGGATGCGCCCGCTGGCCGCCATGCTCGGCCGCAGCGACGCCGTCCCGCCGGACGGCGTGTTCGCCGCGTTGCTGCGGCTCAGCGACGACCTCGCCGCGGTACGCGACCTGCTCGCCGATCCCGAGATCACAACCGTCCGGCTCGTGCTGACTCCGGAGACGGTGGTGACCGCGGAAGCCCGGCGCACGTTCACCGCGTTGGCGCTCTACGGCTACTGCGTCGATTCTGTCGTGGCCAACCGTGTCTTCCCGACTGGCCGAGACGCCTTCCGCAGCGGATGGGTCGCCGCGCAGCAGGCCCAGCTGGCGCAGCTGCGGGAATCGTTCGGTGACGTCCCGGTGCGGGAGGTCGCCTACCGGGGCGCCGAGCCCGTCGGGACGGCGGCCTTACGTGACGTCGCGGACACCCTCTACGGGTCCTTGCCGGGCGACGACCCTACGGCGTTCGGCGCGCCGCGCGAGCTCATGACCGTCGAGTCCGACGGCGACGACTTCGTGCTGCGGATCCGGCTGCCGCTCGCGGCGCGCGGGACGGTCGACGCGGCGCGGGTCGGCGAGGACCTGGTGTTGACGGTCGGTGAGCGCCGGCGGGTACTGGCTCTGCCCAGCGTGCTGCGTCGCTGCTTCGTGGACAGCGGTGCGTTCGCCGATGGGGAGCTGCGGGTGCGCTTTCGCCCCGATCCGCAGCTGTGGCGGACCAGTGAACGCTGAGGACGGCGTCGGATCGTTGGCCGACGAGGCGGCGCGACTGCTCGACGCCGTACGCGGCATGCTCGGGCCGCAGGGCGCGCTCGGGCCGGCGCACATCGCGACCGGCGCGCCCGAGTGCACGTGGTGCCCGTTGTGCCAGCTCATCGCGGTCCTGCGTGGCGACCGTCCCGAGGTGAGCGCCCGGCTCGCCGAGGCGACGCAGGCGGTGTCCGCCGCGGTCCGCATCCTGCTCGAGGCCGTCACGGCGGTGCCCGAGCCGACGCGTGCGCGGACAGCACGCAATGTGCAACACATCGACCTTCGCGAGGAGTGAGGTAGTGGCCCTCGCGGTCGGTGTCGACATCGGCGGCACCAAGGTCGCGGCCGGCGTCGTCGACGACGAGGGCCACGTCCTGGAAGCGATCAGCCGCATGACGCCCGGCCACGACGTCCTCGAGACCGAGGACACGATCGCGGACGTCGTCAACGAGCTGCGCGCCCGGCACGACGTGGTGGCGGTCGGCGTCGGTGCCGCTGGGTGGGTGTCCAGCGATCGGGCCACCGTGTTGTTCTCCCCGCACCTGGCGTGGCGCAACGAGCCGCTGCGCGCGGCGCTGTCCGGTCGGGTCGGCGTCCCGGTATTGGTCGAGAACGACGGCAACGCCGCCGTGTGGGCGGAGCACCGTTACGGAGCCGGACGCGGGGCGCGCGTGCTGGTCTGCGTGACCTTGGGCACCGGGATCGGCGGCGGCATCGTGGTCAGCGGGGTGCTGTACCGCGGCGCTTTCGGCGTGGCTGGCGAGTTCGGCCACATGACGCTGGTCCCGGACGGCCGACGCTGTTCGTGCGGCAACCGCGGTTGCTGGGAGATGTACGCGTCCGGACGAGCCCTGGCCCGCGACGCCGTCGAACTGGCCGAAGTCTCGCCCGTGGCCGCGCACCGGCTACTGGAGATGGCCGGCGGCGACCCGGCCGAGCTGACCGGCCAGCTGGTCACGGACGCGGCCCGCGAGGGTGACCCCGCGGCCGTGGACATCTATCGGATCATGGGCGAGCAGCTCGGCCGAGGGTTGGCCAACCTCGCCGCGGTGATCGACCCGGCGATGTTCGTGATCGGGGGCGGGGTGTCCGCCGCGGGTGATCTGCTGATCGCGCCCGCCCGCGACAGCTTCCAGCGCTTCCTGCCGGGCCGGGGGTTCCGGCCGGAGGCGGAGATCCGCCTGGCGCAATTGGGCCCGAACGCCGGCCTGGTCGGTGCGGCCGACCTGGCCCGCCGCCGGCTCTGACCGGCTGAGCGTCAGAGAGAATCCGCGGGTGACCACCCTGCGGCTGCTGTCGTACAACGTCCGATCGCTGCGCGACGACACCGACGCCGTGGTACGGGTGATCCGCGCGGCCACCCCGGACGTCGTGTGTATCCAGGAGGCGCCGCGGTTGTTGCGGTGGCGCGCTCGGTGCGCGGCGCTCGCCCGGCGCAGCGGGCTCATCGTGGTGACCGGAGGTCGTCCCGCCGGGGCCAACCTGCTGCTGTCGACGGTGGCCGTGGCCGTCGAGACGGCACGGTCGGACACGTTCTCCCGCGAGTCGGCCGGCGATGTTCGCGGCACGGCTCTTGCGGTGCTGCGACTGCGCGCTGCGCGGTTCGCGGTGGCCGGCATCCATCTCGGTCTGCGTCCGGAATCCCGGCGATCGCACGTCGCGCAGCTGCACGAGCTGCTCGACCGCGTCGTACCAGAAGCGGTGCCGAGCATCGTCGCCGGCGACGTGAACGACGAGCCCGGGTCGGCGACCTGGCAGGCCCTGGCCGAGGGCCGCACCGACGCGTGGACGGCGGGGGGCAGCGGCACCGGCGACACGTACAGCGCGACGCGGCCGGCCCAGCGCATCGACGGCGTCTTCGTCGATTCCCGCTGTTCGGTGCGAACCGCTTCGGTCCTGGACGGCCCGGACGTCGAGGTGGGCAGCGACCACCGGCCGCTGCTCGTCGAGGTGGAGCTTCCCGACTGATCTGAGACCGGACGCCGACGTCAGACGCCGACCGGTCGCACCGTCCGTACTGCGCTCAGCCAGCGTTCGAGCGGCAACGAACCCCGACGGGCCGCGGAGATCCCCGCGTCGAGGAGCACGGCGTAGGGCGCGCGGGCCAGGTCGGGTACCTGGGGCCGCGCCAGGAAGGCCTCGCGTTCGTCGTCGCCGAACTCCGTCGGATCGTTGCCCGTGAGCCGACACCAGAGCAGGAAAACGGTCTCTGCGGACGTCACGTCGGCGCTCCTCTCGCTGATCGACCTGCCACCAGGCTGGGCGGTCCGCATGTCGGGACGGCACCGTTCAGGTGTCGGGGGAGAGAACGTCTCGTCACGGTCGGTGAACCGTTCGTGCCCGGCGTCGCCGCATCGGCCCCGTAGGATCTCCCCCTACGGGGCCATGCCTGAGAGGACGCGCGGAGACGACGGGAGCGACAGGTGTCGGCTGCCAGAGATCAGGACGAGCTCACAGAAACCGCCGATCGTGCACCGGACCTCGTGCTCGCCGCCGTCCGGCGCGCGCGGGAGCGGCGGGGGTCGGAAGCTCCGCGGCCGGCTGCCGCCACGGTGCCTACTGGGTATCGGGCGGCTCGCCGCCGGGCGGCCGATGCGTCGGCGACCCTGCCCGGGTTCGGTGCGCCGTCCGGGGTCGAGATCGATCCGGAGGCCGGCCCGGTCGTCAGCTGGGCGTTCCAGGCCTTCGGCGCGCAGGACGTCGACCTGGCCGGGTTGGTCGAGTCGCTCGCGCAGCGGGGTGTCACCCTCGGGCCGCGGGCCGGGTCGCGTCCGCTCACGTCGGCGCACGTTGTACGCCTGCTGCGCAACCCTTACTACCTCGGTACCGGCACAGGGCCGGCCGACCGACCGGCGCTGACCGATCAGCTGACCTTCGAACGGGTTCAGCGCCGCCTCGCGGCGGACGGCGGCCCGTCCCGGCACTACCTGGATCAGTCCCTTCGCTGCGGTCACTGCGGAAAGCCGCTTCGGGTGCGGCGCCTGGCCCGTCGAGGGGCGGGGACCCCGTGGCTGACCTGCCCGCGGACCGAGTGCGAACAACAGCCGGTGACGCTGAACCTCGTCGAGTTGCTGGTCGCCGAGCATTACCGGTCGGTCGAGTTGGCCGACGACGTCCGCGCCGAGGTCGACACCGACTTGGACGCCAGCGCCGGCGATCTGCACCAGACGTACCTCGCGGCCGCGCCGCACGGGCGTCGAGAGCTGAACCAGGCGCTGTTCGCGCAGCTGACGTTCACCGACGACGGCCGGGTGACGAGCACACCGACCGAGCCGGCAGTGACCCGAGCCCGGCTCGAGCCGGTCACGGACGAGGAGATCTGGGCACTCGAGACGTCGCCTGACGACGCACTCGAGCTGTCCGTTCCGGCGCCGGCACCAGCGGACGTCTTCGCACCGCCGTCCGCGGCGGAGGTCGCGCCGCTGCCCGCCGAGCTCGTGCCGGAGGCGCCGAGCCCGGTCACGCGCCACGGGCGCCTCCGTCGGCCGACGTCGCTCGTCCTCGGGTGCGTGGTCCTCGTGCTGTGGGCGGCGATCATCTACGCGTCGAGCATCGTGGATCCCAGCCACTCGGTGCAGCGCGTCGCGCTGTTCTTCCACCTGGCGGCACTCGTCGCGGGGTTCGGCGCCGTGCTGTTCGTCGACTGGCACGGCCTGCTGTTCCTGGCGCGGCGCCGAACTCACCGGGATGTGGTGTCGGTGGTCTGCACCGCCCATCCTCTGGTCTGGTCGGGCCTGGCGCTGCTGGTCGCCAGTGGTGTCTTCCTGCGCCCCAACCTGTCGGCGCCGCTGACCTGGGTCAAGCTCGCCCTGGTCCTGTTGTTGGCGATCAACGGTCTAGTGGCCGCCGAGATCTCGACGCGGCTGCGGGACCTCGGCGACCGGCTACCCGCCAGCCGGCTGCTGATGATCGGCGGTGTCGTGGCCTTCATCTCGCAGGCCAGCTGGTGGGGCAGCACGCTGATCGGGTTCCTCAACGCCACGGCGTGAGGCCACCGGCCATCGGGCGGGCTCTCGCTAGCGTGGCCTAGAGCATGGCTCCGTCGTCGTCCTCGTCGCCGGGCGGCCGGTCGCGTAGCCGCATGACGAGGAGCCCGGCGCCGGTCAGCAATCCGGCGACGCCGAGCAGAAACCGCAGGTCGGGGCCCAGGCCCAACATGCCGCCGAAGGCGAGCACCGCCAACGCCGCGACGAGAACGAGCAACGCCCGGACCGTCGCGCCGGTGAGCCGAGGCAGCGGGGGAGCGGGCGGCGGCACGTAGTGCTCCTCGTCGCTGCTCGGGGTCGGGCGCAGGCGGGCGCGCCACTCGGCGTCCTCCCGCCGCAGGTCGCGCTCCGCGCTCCGCACCGCCGCGACGGTGTCCACGTGCCAGTCGGCGACCAGGTCGTCGAAGGCGTGGTCGCTGCTCAGCCCGTCGTCACCCGAGGTTTGCGCGAAGGAGCGGGCTGCCGAGGCGACGACGGAGCGAGCGTCCGAGCGCTCGTCCGCTGCCACGAACAGCTGGTCGCGATCGTCCGGCGGTTCCGCCGGTACGACGTAGGCGGCGATCCGGGCTCGGCGCAGCGCGTCGAGTATGTGCTCGGCCAGCCGCGGCTCGACGGCGGACAGCGGCACGTACGCCGGCGCGCTCAGCCCATTGTCGCGTCGGCCCGCAGCCGGCCCACTGGTCACGGGGTCCGTTCGGCCGCGTGCTCACGCAGGAATTCGACGCTGCCGGCGAAGATCGCGGGCGCGTCCTTTTACAACGTCGCTACGTGGTAGCTGTTTTCGAGCATGATCTCGCGCACCGACGTCGAGGTCGCGCGGGTCTGCAGCAGACGTCCGGACATCGGCTCGACGACATGGTCGACGCGGCTGCGGAACATGAGGATGGGCGCCGTGACCCGCGGGAGGTCGGCGAGGACCACCTTCCACAGCTGCTTCAGGGAGACGAAGGCCCGGATGGGCGTGCGGTCGTAGCTGGACTCCGCCACTCCCGGCTTCTTGATGTCACTGCCGATGCCGGACTGCGAGGTCAGAATCGGGGCCACGAACCGCGCGAACTTCGCGTCGAGTCGTGGGGTGCCGTAGGAAGGGTTGACCAGTACGAGCCCGCTGATTCCGGTTCCGTGTTCCTCGGCCAACCGGGTGACCAACGTGGCCCCCATCGACAGGCCGAAGCCGAAGACCTGCTCGCAGCGGTCGGCCAGCTCGCGGTACGCGCGGTCGACCTCGGCGTACCAGTCGGTCCACCGAGTGGTGTTCATCTCCTGCCAGCTGGTGCCGTGACCGGGCAATCGGGGCAGCCGCACGGCGTAGCCGGCCGCCGCCACGTGCTCGGCCCAGGGACGCAGGCTCGACGGGTTGCCGGTGAAACCGTGGCTGAGCACGACTCCTATCGGACCACCGTCCGCTGCGTAGGATTCAGCCCCCGGCATGAGCGGCACGTGTCACCTCTGGTCTGCGCGTTCGGGTTTGCGGCGACGACTCGACATCGCCATCATGCCTGCTCGCCATCAGGTGGTGTGGACCGTGCACCGTCGGCCGCACTACTGTTCGCTGCAACCCGCCGCCGAAGTCGGATCGAGGACGTATCGAGTCACTGCCCGCACCGCGCGACGAAGGAGGCCCGAGATGTTCTATTGGCTCGCCAAGCACGTCCTGATCGGGCCGTGGCTGCGGTTGTTGTGGCGGCCGTGGGTGCAGGGCGTCGAACACCTTCCCACCGAGGGCCCAGTCATCCTGGCCAGTAATCACCTGTCGTTCTGCGACTCGTTCTTCATGCCGCTCCTCGTGCCCCGCCGGGTGACCTTCCTCGCCAAGGCGGAGTACTTCACCACCCCGGGTCTCAAGGGTTGGCTGTCCCGGACGTTCTTCGCCTCGGTCGGCCAGGTGCCGGTCGACCGGGACGACCCGGACGCCGCCCGGGCGGCGCTGACCACCGGTGTGCGGCTGCTGCGTCGCGGAGCGGTGCTCGGCATCTATCCCGAAGGCACGCGGTCGCCTGACGGCCGGCTCTATCGCGGCAAGACCGGTGTGGCCCGGATGGCGCTCGAGGCCGGCGTCCCGGTCATCCCGTGCGCAATGATCAACACCGAGATCATCCAGCCCGCGGGGCGGCGCGTACCCAAGTTCCGCCCCCGCCCGGGCGTGCGCTTCGGCGCGCTTCTGGACTTCTCGCGGTACGAGGGCATGGCCGGTGATCGCTTCGTCGAGCGGTCGATGACCGACGAGATCATGTACGAGCTGATGGAGCTGTCCGGGCAGGAGTACGTCGACGTCTACGCCGCGAAGGTCAAGCAAGCGGCGGAGGGCAGCGTGGCGGCGTTCGGCGCACGACCGGTCCGACACGTGGAGTTGCGCGAAGCCGCCGAGCGGGTGCCCGTCCAGCGCGCTGGCTGATCTTCGGCGTCTCATGCGCTACTTCTACGACTGCGAGTTCATCGAGGACGGTCGGACGATCGACCTCGTGTCGATCGGCGTCGTCGACGAGAGCGGGCGCGAGTTCTACGCCGTGTCCACCGAGTTCGATCCGTCCACCGGGATCGACTGGGTGCGCCGGCACGTCCTCGACAAGCTGCCCGCGCCGGCGGACCCGGCGTGGCGCAGCCGGGCGCAGATTCGCGCCGATCTCTGGGCGTACCTCACTGCACCCGGCGAGCCGATCGAACTGTGGGCGTGGATCGCGGCGTACGACCACGTCGTCCTCGCCCAACTGTGGGGCGACATGCGCGCCCTGCCCCGTGAGATCCCGCGCTTCACGCACGAGTTGCGTCAGCGGTGGGAGGACGCCGGCTCACCTCGGCTGCCGCCGCCGCCGATCGACCGGCACGATGCCTTGGCCGATGCTCGCTACAACCTGGCTCGATGGCAGATCCTTGCGGGTTAGGCTCGCCCCCGGTTGCGACGACCGTCCAGATCAGGAGGCCATCAGATGCGCATCGGCGTGCTCACCGGCGGCGGAGATTGCCCCGGCCTGAACGCGGTGATCCGTGCCGTCGTCCGCAAGGGCGTCGGCGTCTACGGCCACGCCTTCGTCGGCTTTCGCGACGGGTGGAAGGGCCCGCTCGAGAACCTGACCATGGAGCTCGGTGTCCCTCAGGTGCGCGGGATCCTCCCTCGCGGCGGCACGATTCTCGGTTCGTCGCGCACCAACCCGTTCAAGGTGGACGGCGGCGTCGAGCGGATCCTCGAGAACCTCGAGGGCCTGCAGGTCGACGCGCTCATCGCCATCGGCGGCGAGGACACCCTGGGTGTCGCCACCCGGTTGCACGAGCTCGGGGTGCACGTGGTCGGCGTGCCGAAGACGATCGACAACGACCTGAACGCGACCGACTACACCTTCGGCTTCGACACGGCACTCAACATTGCCATGGAGGCCATCGACCGCCTGCACACCACCGCCGAGTCGCATCACCGCGCGCTCATCGTGGAGGTGATGGGTCGCCACGCCGGTTGGATCGCCTTGAACTCGGGACTGGCGGGCGGGGCCAATGTCATCCTGATCCCGGAGATCCCGTTCTCGTTGGACAGGGTCTGCACCTACGTCGAGAGTCGGTTCCAATCCCACTACGCGCCGATCATCGTCGTCGCTGAGGGAGCCTCGCCGGACGGTGGGGAGAATGTGGCGCTCGGGAAGGGCGTGGACGCGTTCGGACACGTGCGGCTGGGCGGCATCGGCGAGTGGCTGGCGTCCGAGATCGAGAACCGCACCGGCAAGGAGGCGCGCACCACGGTACTCGGCCACATCCAGCGGGGCGGAACGCCGACCGCGTTCGACCGGGTGCTGGCGACCCGTTTCGGCTTGCACGCGGTCGACGCGGTGCAGGACGGCGACTGGGGAAAGATGGTGGCCCTGCGTGGCACGAACATCGTGCGGGTCGACCTCGCCGACGCGACGACGACCCTCAAGACGGTGACGCCGGAGCTGTACCGGGAATCCGAGGTGTTCTTCGGCTGACCGGCGGCACGGCAGCCGCCAGTCGTTAGGCTTTGGCAGTGGATGCCAGCAACGTTGTTGCCTTTGGGTGCGCGGTGCTGGCTTCGTGCGGCAACGCCACGGCCAACGTCATGCAACGCAAGGCCAGCCTCATCCTGCCCAAGCAACCGTTCGGTCCGCGCCTGCTGTGGGCGCTTCTGCGCAGCCCCACGTGGTTGCTCGGCTTCGCCGGGCTGGTCGGCTCCTTCGTCCTGCAGGCCATCGCCCTGAGCCAGGGCACGTTGTCCGCCGTCGAGCCGATCATCACGCTGGAGGTGCCGCTCACGCTGCTGTTCGCCTCCCGCGTGTTCTCCGGCCGCCTCTCCCGGGGTGACTGGGTCAGCATCTTGATCATGACGGGCGGGATGATCGTCTTGGTCGCCTCGCTGGCGCCCTCGGGGGGCGACGCGACGAAGGTCGACCACCTGACCTACGTGGCCGCCGGTACGGCGACGGCCGGAACCATCCTCGCCCTCGTCCTCGCGTCTCGGCGGGGTGGTCGCGTGTGGCGAACCGCGTGCCTCGGCGCGGCCGCCGGAACGAGTTTTGGGATGACCGCGACCTTCATCAAGGAAACGACTGCGCAGTTCTCCCGGCACGGCATCGTAGGCATCGTCAGCACGTGGCAGACCTACGCGGCCGTGTCCTTCGGCATTCTCGGGCTCATTCTCGTGCAGGCGGCTCTGCATCAGGGCCCGTTGGTCGCCGCCCAACCGGGCTTCACGCTCATGGATCCGCTGGTCAGCATCCTCTGGGGCGTGCTCGTGTTCAACGAACAGACGCGTACCGGAGCGTGGCTCGTTCTCGCCGCCGCGGGCGCGGTCGGCGTCGGCTGGGGTGTGGTCCGGCTGGCCAAGTCGCCCCTGCTCGCCGAGGTCAAAGAAGAGCTGCCCGCTCCTGCGGCGTCCCGCGGCCGGGTGCGGCTGGGCGAGGCATGAACCGCAAGCGGTAACGGTATTTCGTGGACGATCTTCGTCTCCTCCCCGTCGACGGCAGCCACTCGCGGCGGCCGAGGACGGAGTCCGCAATGACGATCGAGGCACAGCAAGCCACTTCGGTGGACAGGACGAGCGCGCCCGGGCCTATAGCAGTGTTCGAGGATGCCGACCTGAACGCCGTCCGCGATCGGCTCGAAGCGACGCTGCGCGAACGACCGGGAGCCGCTATCGACGTAGTGCGCGACTACCGGACGGCGCTGTTGCGTCTGGTGGATCGCGTCGACGACAGGTGGCGGCTGAGGTGGCCGGACAGCTGGTTCATCCCGAGTGACGCGGACTTCCGTTCCTACTGGTTCCTGGAGCCTCCGTCGGACCACCGCTTCGACGTGGACTGGGCCGGTTCGGTGCTCTATCCGCCGCCGACCGCGTGCAGCGGGGATCGGGCCACCGGTCACGTCTTCGCGTACACCGCCTTGGCGCCGAACAATCGGCACGACTCCGGGTTCGCCGGCGTGGGCGTCCACGTCAGACCGTCGGCGACGCTGTCCTATCTCGATCTCAGCGTCGAGGCCGACGTCGTGGCCGAGTCGCGGATCTGGATGTTGCTCGCCCGTCCGACGTCGAACCTGCCGACCGCGCGGGTGCGCTGCACGGCCTACCTGTGCGGATGGGACATCGATCCGGTGACAGGTAATTTCGAACTGCTCCGGCCGTTCGGCGCACGGGTGCTGATCGACGCCGCGGACAGCGGGCAGTCAGGCACCCCGATCAAGCACGTGCACGTGCCGCTCGGCGGTAACGCCCTGTCGACGCGGTTGCAGGTGCAAGCCGGCCATACCTACGTGATCGGCTTCCACGCGGAGGTCGACATCGACGTCGACGTCAGGGACGCGCAGGGCCAGCCGTATCAGCCGGGGCCGAACGACGACTTCCGAGTGTGGGGTGACGTCACGGCGTCGGTGACACGACTTACCGCGCAGACCACGGTGCTCATCCCTTGACCTCGTGCTCGGTTTGCGGCGCTTCTGTGCGCTGCCGTCGACGGCGGGCGATCAGCCTGCGGACCGCTTCGATCAGAAGGGTGACGGTCGCCGCGATGCCGAACGCGAGGGCTAGGGCGGCCAACGTGTTGTTGCGGAACCAGCGGCCGCCGAACAGGCCGATGCCAAACGCGTAGCAGGTCCAGAGCACGCTCGCGATGGCTACGGCCAGCCGGAACCGCCCGGTGGGATAGCGGGTCAGGCCGGCCGTCAGAGTCACCGCCGTCCGGCCGCCGGGGATGAAGCGCGCCACGATCAACACCGCCATGCCGTGGCGGTCGAGGGTGCGCTTCGCCCAGTCGAGTGTGCGACGTCCCTTGTCACCCGACAGCAGCCGCTTCGCGACGCGCTCGCCGTAGCGATGACCCAGCCAGTACGAGACGTTGTCGCCACAGAACGCTCCTAGCGCGACGAGCACCACGAGCGGAATGATGCGGGCGTCGAAGCTGTCGGCGGCGAGCACACCGAGACCGATGACCACGGTCTCGCTGGGGACGACCGGGAAGAACGCGTCGAGCAACGGGACGAAGAAGGCGACGGCGTAGCCGACGGGGGAGCTCGGGTCAGCGTTGCTGAGGTCGACCACCCGGTCCAGAGTGCCTGGCCCTCGCCATTAATCCCACAGAAGCGTGCGCGCCAAGACTTCACTTCGAACGCGCGTTTGATAGCCTCGGTAGGGTGACCGCTGCGTTCCAGGCGTCGCTGCTCGACGTGGACGAGCCGCCCCGCCCCGGAGTGCTCGGCGGCACGGTGCACCGTGAGCACCTGACCGAGGGAGCCTGGATCGACCTGCGCCCCGGCTGGATGCAGGGGGCAGACCAGCTCTACGAGCGACTGGTGGTGCACGTGCCGTGGCGCGCGGAGCGCCGGCCGATGTACGACCGCGTGGTCGACGTGCCTCGTCTGCTCTGCTTCTACGACGAGGACGAGCCGCTGCCCGATCCGGCGCTCGATGCGGCCAAGCGCATGCTCGACGAGCACTACGCCGAAGAGCTCGGAGAGTCGTTCCGCACGGCCGGCCTCTGTCTGTACCGGGACGGTCGCGACAGCGTTACCTGGCACGGTGACCGCATCGGCCGCGGCAGCACGCACGACACTATGGTGGCGATCGTCTCGGTCGGGGATCCGCGACCGTTGCTGTTGCGACCGCGGGCCGGTGGAGCGACTCGGCGGCACGACGTCGGACACGGCGACCTCATCGTCATGGGCGGTAGCTGCCAGCGCACCTGGGAGCACGCCGGCCCCAAGACGCGACGCGCCGCCGGAC
>CAXTNQ010000002.1:14259-15937 GCA_964245745.1 uncultured Jatrophihabitantaceae bacterium | reverse complement strand
CGGGGGAGGGTCTGCGGGGGCGGTAGTCGCCAGCCGGCTGTCCGAGCGTAGTAACGCGTCCGTTCTGCTGCTCGAGGCCGGCCCCGCCGACCGCAAACAGGAGATCACCGTCCCGGCGGCGTTCTCCAAGCTGTTCCGCACCGAGTTCGACTGGTCCTACGACACCGTGCCGCAGGCGGAGCTCGGCGGCCGGAGCATCTATTGGCCGCGCGGCAAGATGCTCGGCGGCTCGTCGTCGATCAACGCGATGATGTGGGTGCGCGGCTACGCCGCGGACTACGACCGCTGGGCTGAGCTGTCGAGCCCCGACTGGGGGTACGACGAGGTCCTGCCGTACTTCCGCCGGATCGAAGCCGTCATGGGCAGTTCGCACCCGGAGCACGGCCGCACCGGAGCCGTGCGTATCGAACGGCAGCGCAGCCCCCGATCACACACCGCGCGGTTCCTCACTGCGGCCGACGAAGCGGGGCTGCGACGGGCAGAGGCGAACACCGCCCGACCGGACGGGTTCACCGAGACCTGGGTGAGCCAGCGGCGCGGCGGTCGGTTCAGCACGGCGACCGCTTACCTGCGGGGCGCCCGGCGGCGCCGCAACCTGATCGTGCGGACGAACGTGCACGTCGCGCGGATCCGGTTCGACGGCGAGCGCCGAGCCACCGGCGTCGAGTACTTGATCGGTGGCGTGCGTGGGGGAACCCCCGCCCGGGGCGCGATGGTGGTGTGTGGGGGCGCGGGGAACGCGCCGCAACTGTTGATGCTGTCCGGCATCGGGTCGGCGGACGAGCTCGCGCAGCTGGGTATCCCGGTGGTGGTCGACGCGCCGGAGGTCGGCCGCAACCTGCGCGACCACCTGGTGTGCGGCCTCATCCGCGAGGTTCCCGACGACACGCTGTACACGGCGGAGACGGCGCGCCAGCTCGCCAACTACCTCGTCCGGCGGCGGGGCATGCTGACCTCGAACGTCGGCGAGGCGTACGGGTTCGTGCGCAGTCGTCCGGAGCTCGAGCTGCCGGACCTCGAGCTGATCTTCTTACCAGTCGCGTTCGTCGGGGAGGGGCTGCGGCCGCCCGCCCAACACGGCGTGACGATCGCGCCCATCCTGCTGCAGCCGCGCAGCAGCGGCACGGTGCGGCTGGCCAGTGCCGACCCGCAGGCCCAACCTCGGATCGACCCGGCCTACCTGAGCGATCCGGACGGCTCCGACCGTCAGGTCCTGCTCACCGGGCTGGAGCTGGCCGACAAACTGTTCGCGGCGAGCGCGTTCCACGACATCGTAGGCCGCTATCTGGTGCCCGAAGACGGGGACCGGATGTCTCCCGACGTGCGTTACGCGACGGCCCTCGAACAGTACGGTCAGACCATCTACCACCCCGTGGGGACGTGCCGGATGGGTGCGGACGCTGCGTCGGTGGTCGATCCGCAGCTGCGGGTGAGGGGTGTCACGAACCTGCGGGTGGCCGACGCCTCGATCATGCCGACCATCATCCGCGGGCACACCAACGCACCGGCCATCTTGATCGGAGAGAAGGCCGCCGACCTGATCGGCGCCTGATCGCTACCTGAGGGTCGAGACGCCGGATATCGGGGCGCATGTCCGATCGGTCTGGCATAGTGCACGGCTGACCATGCCGGCCTAGCTCACGGGGGATCTCGATGCTCGGGCGCGCTGCCCACACCC
>CAXTNQ010000002.1:0-14249 GCA_964245745.1 uncultured Jatrophihabitantaceae bacterium | reverse complement strand
GTCGTCCAATGGCCTCGAGCTGCCGGTCGACGACGCGACCCTTGCGCCGATGCGGGCCAGCACCGACCTGCTCGATGACCCGCCGGCGCTGCGCGGCCGCTTCGCCGCCGAGGGCTATGTGCTGCTGCGCGACGTTCTGCCCCGCGACCGCATGCTCGATACCCGTGCCTCGTACTTCGCCCGCTTCGACCCGGTGCTGTTCGCTGCCGGCACGCAACCCGGCGACGGGGTGTTCTCCGGGACGATGCCCGACCTGCCGGAGTATGGGACGGCTGGCCACCCGGCCTACGACTTCGTCCGCAGCGAGGAGTTCGATCGGTTCACCCGCGACCCGGTGCTGCGGGAATTGGCCAGCACGCTGCTCGACGCGTCGGCCGAGCTGACGCCGCGGCGCATCCTCCGGCAGTTCCACCGCGGGTCCGGCAAGGCGTCGCGCGCGCATGTCGACTACGACTACATGAGTCAGGGCACCGACCGGCTGGTCACCATGTGGATCCCGCTCGGCGACTGCCCGATCGAGACCGGCGGCCTGGTGTACCTCGAAGGCTCGCACCGCGTGGCGCCCGAGCAGCTCAATGAGCTCCGTCCGGTGACGGACCGTCCCGACGACCTGCGGCCGATCAGCCACGACCTGGCGCTGACCGCGCAGGTCCTCGGGGGCCGTTGGCTGTGGACCGACTACCGTGCCGGCGATGTCGTGGTGCACTCGCCGCATCTCGTGCACGCCTCGCTCGACAATGCGAGTGACGTGATGCGGCTGTCGGCCGACGTCCGATTTCATCCGGCCGATGTCGCGGTCGATCACCGGTGGAACGGGGATTGGTCAGCGGACGACGGATTCTGACCCTCGCTGCCAACTATCCTGGGCCGGTGACATCGGTCCGCGCGCTTGACGACCTCGATCTGGACGCCTGGCGTGCTCGGCCCGCCGCCCAACAGCCCGACTGGCCGGACGAGACCGTGTTGCGCGAGGTGGCCCTGACCCTGGCCGGCATGCCGCCGCTGGTCGTGTCGAGCGAGATCCACCAACTGCGTGAGCGGCTCGGCGCGGTGGCCCGCGGCGAGGCGTTCCTGCTGCAGGGCGGCGACTGCGCCGAGACCTTCGCGACGAGTTCCGCTGCGGACATCGCCGGCAAGGTGCGTGTGCTGCTGCAGATGGCCGTGGTGCTGACCTACGGAGCGTCGATGCCCGTAGTGAAGGTCGGCCGGATCGCCGGCCAATACGCCAAGCCGCGATCCGCACTGGCCGATCTGGACGGCCGGCCGTCCTACCGGGGCGACATGGTCAACGAGCTGCTCGGGGATCGCACCCCCGACCCGCGACGGATCCTGCGGGCGTACTCGACGGCGGCCTCGACGCTGAACCTGCTGCGCGCGTACGCCAGCGGCGGCCTCGCCTCGCTCGACCGGGTGCACGCGTGGAACGCAGCGTTCGCTCGCTCGACGGAGACCGGGGCACGCTACGAGCAGTTGGCGAGCGAGATCGACCGGGCCGTGCGTTTCATGCGCGCGTGCGGCGTCCACGACGCGGCCTTGGAAGGCGTCGAGCTGTATGCGTCGCACGAGGCCCTGGTGCTCGAGTACGAGCGGGCCCTGACCCGAGTCGAGGACGGAGCGGCCTACGACCTGTCGGCGCACTTCGTATGGGTGGGCGAGCGCACTCGTCAACCGGACGGGGCTCACCTGGACTTCGTGTCGAGGCTGGCCAATCCGATCGGTGTCAAACTCGGCCCTTCGACGACGCCGGAGTACGCGGCGGAGCTCGTCGAGCGGCTGGACCCGAGCAACACGCCCGGACGGCTCACGCTGATCAGCCGGATGTCGAACGCTCGAGTTCGCGACGTCCTGCCGCCGATCGTCGAAAAGGTGCGATCGACCGGACACCTCGTCGTCTGGCAGTGCGACCCGATGCACGGCAACACCGAGGAAACCGTGGACGGCGTCAAGACCCGGCACCTGGACAGGATCATCGACGAGGTCGACGGATTCTTCGACGTGCATGCCGAGTTGGGGACGCACCCAGGCGGTTTGCACGTCGAGCTGACGGGCGACGACGTGACCGAGTGCATCGGCGGGACAGCCGACCTCACGGCGGCGGACCTGGGGCGGCGCTACGAGACAGCGTGTGACCCACGGTTGAACAACGAGCAGTCCTTGGAGCTCGCGTTCCGGGTGGCTGAGCGTCTGGTGTCCGAGCGCCGCTCGCGTACCGAGACGTGAGCGCCGACCGCCTGGGCTCGGCGCGGCACTCGAGCGAGCGACCGGGGTGACCGAGCAGAAGGCGGGGTTTGTCGATCTGCGGTCGGACACGGTGACGCGGCCGACCGCCGGGATGCGCCGCGCCATGGCCGACGCCGAGGTCGGCGACGACGTGTACGGCGAGGACCCCACGGTCAATGCCCTGGAGGCGGAGGTCGCGGCCCGACTGGGGTTCGAGGCCGGGCTCTTCGTACCGTCCGGGTCCCTGGGCAACCAGCTCGGGCTGCGGCTGCTCGTCCCGCCGGGCACCGAGCTCGTGTGCGACACGCTGGCCCACGTGGCGCGAGCCGAACTGGGCGCCGCGGCGGTGTTCTCCGGCATCACCTTCCGCACCTGGGCCGCCGTACGCGGCCGGTTGGACGCCGCGGCGATTCGCGAGTTGATCACGCCGGACGCCGGGCCCTACCTGGTGTCGACCCGTGCCATCGCGGTGGAGAACACCCACAACTTCGGCGGTGGCACCGTCCAGCCGGCCGGCGAGGTCGCGGCCGTCCAGGCGCTGGCCAAACGTCATGGATTGGGTCTGCACCTCGACGGTGCCCGACTGTGGAACGCGCACGTCGCCAACGGTGCCGCCCTGCCGACCTTGGCGGCGGGCTTCGACACGGTGTCGGTCTGCCTGTCCAAAGGACTTGGCGCTCCGGTCGGGTCGGTGCTGGTGTCGTCCGCGGACCGCATCGCCGAGGCGCGGGTATGGCGCAAGCGCTACGGCGCCGGCATGCGCCAGGTCGGCGTGCTGGCCGCGGCCGGACGGTACGGGCTGGCCCACCACGTGGATCGGCTCGCCGACGACCACGCCCGCGCGCGTCGGCTGGCCGAGGCCCTCGACGTCGATCCGGCCACGGTAGATACCAACATCACCCTGCTTCCGGCCGCTGATGCAGCCGGCGTCGTGGCCGCCGCCCGCGAGGACGGGGTGCTGGTATCGGCGATCGGGCCGGCGCTGCTGCGGCTGGTCACCCATCTCGACGTCGACGACGCCGGAGTCGAGCACGCTATCAAGGTGCTGGCCCCGTTGCTCTGTGCGGCTTAGGGTGGGCCGTCACGCAGCCGCTTGAGGACGGCGATGTCGGGCCCGCGGTTGACCGGCGGTCCCTCGACGACGATCGGGACGCCGCGCAGCGCCGGTGAACGGAAGAGCGCGCCGAACGGTTCGACGCCGATGGTTCCGGTGCCGATCGCGGTGTGCCGGTCGCGGCGGGAGCCGGCCGGGTCCCGGCTGTCGTTGGCGTGCACCAAGCCGATCGGCGCGATTCGCCCCGCCGCCGCGAACGTCCGGGCCACCCCGCGCGGCGTGGACAGGTCATGGCCGGCCGCGTGCAGATGGCAGGTGTCCAGGCACAGCGCGAGCCGCGGATCGTGATCGAGTGCAGCGAAGTAGGTGGCGATGCTGGACAGCGACCAGGCGAGCGCGCCGCCGCCGCCGGCCGTCGGCTCGATGAGCACCCGGGGCGCGGGGTCGACCGCGTCCAGCAGCGGCAGTAGCCTGGCGCGCACGCGCTGCCGACCCTCGTCGTCACGGTCGGAGTGCACCGCCGACCCGGCGTGCACCACGACGCCGGCCGCACCCAGGTCGGCGGCCCGGCACAGCGTGTAGGTCAGAGCGGCAGTCGACCGCCGCGCCGTATCCGGATCGGGCGATCCCAGATTGATCAGGTACGGCGCGTGGACGAACAGGGGTAGGCCACGGTCGGCGCAGGTCGCGCGCAGTCGCTCGTCTGCCGCCGGATCGTCGGCCGGGGGCGCCCAACCGCGCGGATTGCCGGTGAAGATCTGCACGACCTCGGCGCCACACGCTTCGGCGTCCGCTGCGACCGTCCGGGGACCGACGTGCGCGCCGATCAACGATCGCTTCAGGCGACCTCGATGGTGACGGTGCTGCCGTAGCGGGCCTGACCCTGCGCGTTACGGTCGGCGTCGAGCCCGACCGTAATGTCGAGAAAGCCTCCGTAGACCTTCTTGACCCGCACCTGGAAGCCGGCCGCCTCGAGGATCTGGCGGGCCCGTTCGGCCGACTGTCCGCCGACCGGCGGCACGGACACGAAGTGCGGGCCCTGTGACACCACGATGGTGATCGTGCTGCCTTTCGGCTGAGTGCTGCCCCCCTGTGGATCCTCGCCGATCACCGAGCCAGCGGCCACCGAGTCGCTGTAGTCCGGTGTGGTGGCCACCCGGAAGCCGGCGTCGGTGAGCGTCTTGGTGCCGTCGTCCTGGGGCCGGCCTGCGACGTCCGGGACGGTCAGCAGCGGAGGCCCGGTGGAGATGAGCAACTTGATGGCCTGTCGGCGCGGGACGGGCGTGCCGGCCTTGGGATCGGTACCGATAATGCCGTCCTTGGCAACCGTGTCGTCGGCCTGCGGCACCGCGACGACCTGAGCGTCCGGCACCGCTGCGCCCAGCGCGGTCGTGGCGTCGGCCTGACTGCGCGTGTGGACGTCGGGCACCGTGAACCGCTCCTTGCCCGACGACACGACCAGGGTGACGTTCTTGCCGGGCAGCGTGTGGGCGCCGGTGTCGGGATCGGTCCGGATCGCCAGGTCCGTCGCCACGCTTTCGCTGAATTCGCTCTGCACGGTGACGTGCCGGAAGCCGGCGTTCTGTAGCGCGGTCAGCGCGGTCGCGCGCGGCTCACCCACGATGTTCGGGACGTTGTGGTACCGCCCGGAGGCGAACCACCACCCTCCCCAGACCAGGGCGGCCCCCAACAACAGGACGATGATCCATCCGACGAGCAGGCGGCGGCGACGGCGCGCGGCGACGGACGGCGGTCGGGCAGGGGGAGCAGGGAGCGGGCGAGACGCCGTTCCTGGACGTGACGCAGGCGGGTCCCGGCGGACCGGTCCGGGGGCCGTGAGCGTGTCGTGGCGCGTCGGCGGCCCGTTGCTCAGGTCCGCAGTGCGGTTGAGGTAGACGCCGGGTGGCCCTGAGCGGCTCGGGGCACCGGCAGACCCGGCAGCACCGTTGGCGATTGCCGGTCTGGGCCGCCGCGGCACCGGGACGATCGGCAGCGCCAAACGGGATCGGACGTCGTGCAACTCGGCCAGGAAGGCCGCGGCATCCGCCGGTCGGCCGGCCCGGTCGCTGTCCGTCGTGCGGATGACCAGGTCGTCCAGCTCCTCGGGAAGCCCTCGGACGCGGGAGGACGGGGCCGGTACCCGGCTGTGCACGTGCTGATAGGCCACAGACATCGCCGACTCGCCGACGAACGGCGTCTGCCCGGTGAGCAGTTCGAACAGGACGATGCCGGCCGAGTACACGTCTGAGCGCTGATCGGTGGTGCCACGGGTGACGTGCTCCGGCGAGCAGTAGGCGACCGTACCCATCATCAGTCCCGTCCGTGTCGACGTGGACTCCGCTTCGACGGCCCTGGCCAGCCCGAAGTCGGCCACCTTCACGACGCCGTCGTCGGACAGCAGGATGTTCTCCGGCTTGATGTCACGGTGGACGATGCCGGCGCGGTGCGCGACGGCCAGAGCGGCGAGGACGGGTTCCATGACCGAGACCGCCTCAGCCGGCGACAGACGGTTCCGTTCCCGCAGCAGATCACGCAGCGTCCGCCCGCGGACGAGCTCCATAACCAGGAACACGATGTCGCCGCCCGGGGTGCGCTGCGCCCCGTGGTCGTACACCGAGACTGCATTGATGTGGGCCATGCGTGCCGCGGCTCGCGCCTCGCGCGCGAAGCGGTCGGCGAAGGCCGGATCCGCGGACAGCGCCCCGGACATGACCTTGACCGCGACGTAGCGGTCGAGGCGCAGGTCGAGGGCGCTGTAGACCGTGGACATGCCACCGCGCGCAATGCGCGACTGGATCCGGTAGCGGCCGTCGAGGACACGACCAACCAGCGGATCGGCGGTGGCCGTCTGCACGGGGTGATTCTAGATCCGGGCACGAGGTCAGGACGGCCCTCGACACGGGCCCCGTACGCTGGTCACGAGATGACCCGAGCCGGCGGCCTGCAGACTCCGGGCGGGTACGTGGAGCTGCTGGCCGACGCCGATCGGCCCGGCGGATACCTCCTTCTCGTCGATCGGGTGCGGCAGTCCTACGTCGACCTCGACGACCCGACCTACCTGGATTTCGAGTACACCCGGCACCTGGCCGACGTGTTCGACGCGTTGCGTCCGGGGCCGCTGGCCGTCACGCACCTCGGCGGGGGAGGGCTGTCGATCGCCCGCTACGTCGCTGCGACCCGTCCGGGATCGCCGCAGATCGTCTTCGAACCGGACGCCGAGCTGACGGCGTTCGTGCGGGCACGGTTGCCGCTGCGCCGCGGCGTCCGAGTGCGCGTGCGGGCGACGGACGGCCGCAGCGGATTGGCCGCGTTGCCGGCAGCTAGCGCCGACGTGATCGTGCTCGACGCCTTCGCCGGCGGCCGGGTGCCGGCCGATCTCGGCACGCTGGAGTTCATCACGGAGGTGACCCGGGTGCTGCGCAACGACGGAGTGTTCCTCGCCAACATCGCCGACGGGCCGCCACTGCGCTACGCCCGCCGGTTCGTCGCTACGGTGCGCTCGCTGCTACCGGAGGTCGTCGTCACGACGGACGCCGCCGTCGCACGCGGGCGCCGGTTCGGCAACCTCGAACTGGCGGCGGCCGCCTCGGGACTGCCCGTGGCCACGTTGGCTCGAGCAGCCGCCGGCGGGGCTTTCCCTGTGCGCTTCCTGGCCGACGACGCGCTCAGCGAGTTCGTCGGTAACGCTCGGCCGCTGACCGACGACGACCCGCTGCGCTCCCCGACGCCACCGGACTTCACCTGGCGGGTCAAGCTCGGTTGATCGCGTCAGTGCCGGCCGCCGCGAGACGCGGTCGTGGCAGGGTGGACGGATGCTCGACTCACGGTCCGCGCTCACCTTGGCCGAGGTCGCCGACGCGCTCGCCGTCCCGGTGACCCGTGTGCATCAGTACCTGCGCGACGGCCAGCTCGTCGCCACCCGGGACGTCGGAGGCAGCCTGCGGGTCCCCGACGAGCTGCTGAGCAACGGAGCCATCGTCAAAGGACTGCCGGGCGTGATCACGTTGCTGCGCGACGCCCATTACTCAGACGACGAGATCCTCGCCTGGCTGCAGCGCGCGGACGACACCCTGCCCGGCCGCCCCATCGACGCGCTGCGGGCCGACCGAGGCCGCGAGGTCAAGCGCCGGGCCCAGGCCGCCGGTTACTGATGTCGCACCTGCTCTACCTCGCAGTGCTCGCTGGCTGTCTGCTCGGCACCGCCTCGCTCGAGGTCGTCCTGGGGACCCGCGTCTACGCGCGCTGGCCTCGTCTGGTCCTCAGCGTGCTTCCCGTGGTCGTGCTGTTCACCGCCTGGGACGTCTACGCGATCGCGCACGGCCAGTGGAGTTACAACGAACGATGGATCACCGGCCTGCGGCTGCCCGGCCGGCTTCCGCTCGAAGAGCTGCTGTTCTTCGTCGTCGTACCCGTCTGTGCGGTGCTCACCCTCGAGGCCGTGCGCGCGCGCCGGCCGGACTGGGTGGTGGGCGACGAGTGAGCGCACTGTGTCGCCCTCGCGGCCGTCGGCCGCTCCACCCGCTGGGACGGCGGGACGAGTGACGTACACGGTGCTTGCCCTCCTCGGCGTGCTGCTCAGTCTGGCGATCGACGGGGTCGTGCTCCGGACCCATTTGATCCGGCGCCGAGTGTTCTGGGTGTCCTACGCGATCATCGTGTTCTTCCAGCTCGTCGTGAACGGCGTGCTGACCGCCCTGCCCGTCGTGCGGTACGACCCGGACACGATCATCGGACTGCGCATCGCGTACGCCCCGGTCGAAGACCTTCTGTTCGGCTTCGCGATGGTGCTGATCACCTTGTCCGGCTGGGTGTTTCTCGGACGCCGCGCCCGCGGCGCCGAGCCCGCCACGCGCTCACGAGTCCACGCGCCCCGACGCTCGCACGACGCCGCCGACTGACCCGTACCCGCCGGGTCAACACGTCGTAGTCGGCGCGTTCGACGGCATAGAGGATCTCCCCGTAGAGCGTCATGGCCGTGCGCAGGCAGTCGCGCGAGGTCGGATCGACGAGCGCGATCCCGGGCGCGGCGCGCCGGTAGATGTCCCGGGTTCGACCGATCTCGGCCCGGAGCAACGCGCGGATCGGACCGTCGACCCGGCGCCGTTCGAGGTCAGCGCGGTCGACGCCACACGCCCGAAGGGACGCTTGGGGAAGGTAAACGCGGCCGCGATCGAGGTCTTCGCCGACGTCCCGAATGAAGTTGCTGAGCTGGAAGGCGACCCCGAGGTCGATCGCGTACGGCTCCAGCTCGGTGCGCGGCATCGTGGGGTCCGCCTGCCCGAGAATCGGCAGCATTTGTAACCCGATTACCGCGGCCGACCCCCACATGTAGCCGTACAGGTCGTCGTAGGTGTCGTACTGCGTCACGGTCAGATCGGCCCGCATGGAGTCGAGGAAGTCGGCGAAGTAGCGCGTCGGGATGTCCCACCGACGGATGGTGTCGACCACGGCGGCGCCGACGGCGTCGTGCGACCGGCCCGCGTCGAGGTCGCGCAGGAACGCGCTGCTCCACGCGGTCAGCCGCTCGGCGCGTTCCTCGGCCGGCCAGCCCGGGTCGAGGTCGTCGACGATGTCGTCGGCGTAGCGGGCAAATCCGTACAGGGCATGGACGTAGGGCCGCTTGGCCGGCGGCAACAGCAGGGTGGCCAGGTAGTATGTGCGGCCGTGTCGAGCGTTGAGGCGGCGACACTGCTCGTAGCTGGCCCGCAACCGCGGGTCGTGGATGCCCGCCGCATCCAGCTCGGACCGTCCCATCGCACCATCATGGCCGAGCGTGCCGGCGCAACCTGGATCAGCCGGTCACTCGCTGCGCGGCCAGCTTGCCGGACACCAACACCATCGGCACGCCGACGCCTGGCTGGACATTGGAGCCGCACCGCACGAGGTTCTCGATCCGCCGGTCGAGCGTGCTCGGCCGTAGCGGGCCGGTCTGCGTCAGGTTGTGGGCGGCGGCAAAGGGAGCTCCGGCCGCCAGGCCCTGTCGCGCCCAGTCGGCGGGGGTGACGAGGTGGGATACCTCTACGCCGGAGGCGAAGCCGGTGTATCCGCGCTGCTCGAGCGTGGCCACCATGTGGTCGCGGTAGGCCTCGCCGTCCTGATCCCAGTCGATCGGACGTGGGTGGTCGAGGTTGGGCGCCGGAAAGAGAACGTAGTAGGTCTGCCGCCCGGCCGGCGCCAGCGTGGGGTCGGTCCGCGACGGGTTGGTGATCAGGAACGACGGGTCGCTCATGACCTCGCCCCGGTCGATGATCTGCTCGAAGGTCGACCGCCAGGCCCGACCGAAGGAAATGGTGTGGTGCGCGGCGTGCTCGTAGCGCGTCGTCGATCCGGCGTGCAGCACCACGCAGGACGGCGAGTAACGCGGCCGGCGCCGCGGCCCGAACTCGGGCGGCAACAGCTCCCGGTACGCGGTCGGCGTGTCGGCGTTGAGCACGACCACGTCGGCCGGGAGGCGCTCGCCGTCCGCGGTGTGCACCGCCACCGCGCGCCGTCCCGCGAGCTCGATCCGGTTCGCCGCGCTGCCGTAGCGAATGTCGACGCCGTGCTTGCCGGCCGCCCCGGCCAACGCGCGTGGTACGGCGTGCATGCCGCCGACCGGGAAGTACACGCCGGCCACGCAGTCCATGTAGGTGATCACGGCGTAGATCGTCAGCGCGTCCTCGGGGGCGAGGCCGGCGTACATCGACTGGAACGAGAAGATCCGCTGCAGGCGCTCGTCCGGTACGAAGGACGCGATCGTCCGGCTGAGCCGGCGTAACCCGCCCATGCGCAGCAGGTCCAGCACCGGGCGGCCGACCAGCTCGAGGGGCGAGTCGAGGTTGCGGTCGATGAAACGGGCCATCTCCAGGCGGTACAGCTCGCGCAGGTAGGAGACGAGGCGCCGGTACCCATCCGCGTCGCGCGGTCCGCAGGACGCCCGGATCTCCTCCGTCATCGCGTCCGCATCGGTCTGGACGTCGATCGTCGAGCCATCGCTGAACTGGGCCCGATACGCGGGGTCGAGTCGGCGCAGGGTCAACCAGTCGTCGAGCGATTCGTCGACCGCCCCCAGGGCGTCGGCGACGAGGTCCGGCATGGTCAGCACGGTCGGACCGGTGTCGAAGAGATAGCCGCCGTCCGCGAGTTGGCCGGCCCGACCGCCCGGCGCGGCGCCGCGTTCGAGCACCGTCACCCGGCGTCCCGCGCCGGCCAGGTGCAACGCGGCCGACAGGCCGCCGAGGCCCGCGCCGATGACGACCACGGAATCGGTCGCTCCGGGGACCGTCCTCACGCGTGCCGCATGGCGGCGGCCACGGCCGTGCGGTCGAGGGCGTCGCGAGCTTCCGGGCGCAGCTGAGCAGTGGCCAGGACGGCTCGGGCGCGCGCGGTGCAGGACATGATCCGGGCCTCGACCTCGGCCAGCGCCCCGGTGTCGACGATGACGCCACGCAGCGCGGTCAGGCCGGACGAGCTCAACGCCGGTCGGCCGAAGTGCCGGCGCAGGACGGCGGCCTGCGCGGCGTCGGCACGGTCGGCGGCGATGACGACGAGCAGCGTCCGCTTGCCCTGACGCAGGTCGTCACCAGCCGGCTTGCCGGTGCGCGCCGGGTCGCCGAACACCCCGAGGACATCGTCGCGCAACTGAAACGCCTCGCCTACCGGCTGGGCAAATTCCCGCAGTACGCCAGTGAGCTCCGGTCCCGCTCCGCCGGCCGCTGCGCCGATCAGCAGCGGGCCCTCGACCGTGTACTTGCTCGTCTTGTACTCGACCACACGCAGGGCGTCTTCGACCGAGTACCGACCGCGGGCCTGCACGAGGACGTCCAGGTACTGCCCGGTGATCACCTGGTCGCGCATCTCGTCGTAGGCGTCGCGTACCGCACGGGCCGCAACCGGACGCAACGGGGCGCCGGCCAGCATGCGGTCAGACCAGCACAGCAGCAGGTCGCCGAGCATGATCGCCGCCGACCGACCGAAGTGCGTGCCGTCGCCGACGAAGTGCTGTGTGTCGTGCAGCCCGGCGAACGAGCGGTGCGCCGACGGACGGCCCCGGCGGGTCTGCGAATCGTCGATCACGTCGTCGTGGACGAGCGCGCAGGCGTGCAGCAACTCGAGGCTGGCGGCAGTCATGACGATGCCGTCGTCGTCCAGCTCGCCTCCGCAGGCGGCCAGCCACCCCAGGTAGGCGAGAACGGGCCGCAGTCGCTTGCCGCCGCCGAGCACGCACGTGCGCGCCGCCTGTACGAGCGGCTCAAGGTCGGGGCCGCCGATGGCACCGAGCGAGCGCGCCCGGTCGTCGAGGAAGTGCACGAGTGCGTCGTCGATCCGACGCGCCACCGCGACCGTCGACGTCGCGGTCTGCGTCACTCGCTCGACATTACGCTGTAGGCATGGTTCGGACGGTTCGTCAGGCTTTGGCCACCGGAAGTCCGACGTTCTCCTTCGAATTCATGCCGCCGAAGACCGACGAGGACGCGCGGCGGCTCTGGCAGACGATCCGCGAGCTCGAGCCGTTGCGTCCCTCGTTCGTGTCCGTGACCTACGGCGCGGGCGGATCCACCCGGGACCGCACGATCGAGATCACCGAGCACATCGCCGCCGACACCACCTTGCTGCCGGTCGCGCACCTGACCGCGGTCAATCACTCGGTGACCGAGCTACGCGCCATCACCGGACGGCTCGCGGACGCCGGCGTCACCAACCTGCTGGCGTTGCGCGGCGACCCGCCGGGAGACCCGATGGGCGAGTGGCTCGCGCATCCGGCGGGCCTGTCCTACGCCGCCGAGCTCGTACAGCTGCTGCGGGGGTACGGCGACTTCTGCGTCGGCGTGGCGGCGTTCCCGTTCCGGCATCCGCGGTCGACCTCCGTCGAGGCGGACACCGAGCGGTTCGTGCAGAAGTGCCGGGCCGGTGCGGACTACGCGATCACGCAGATGTTCTTCGACGCCGACGACTATCTGCGGCTGCGCGACCGAGTGGCGCGGGCCGGCTGCGACGTCCCGATCATCGCTGGGCTCATGCCGGTGACGACGTACCGGACGATCGAGCGCTCCGAGCAGTTGTCGGGCGCGCCGTTCCCGTCCGCTCTCGCGGCGCAGTTCGCGGCGATCGCCGACGAGCCGGCCGCGGTGCGTGCCCTCGGGATCGAGCAAGCGTCCTTGCTGGCGGCCCGGCTGCTGGCCGAGGGCGTGCCCGGCCTGCACTTCATCACGTTCAACCGGTCGACGGCGACGCGCGAGGTCTGGGGGAACCTGGCGCTGGGCGCCCCCGTCTAGCCGGTGGAGGACGCGAGCCCGTCGCCCTCCTCGCGCGCGAGCGCGAGTTCGCGGCCGAGCCGCGACCAGGCGACTCAGCAGATGTCCGGGCCGACGTGGTCCGACGTCCACCACGACATCGACCCGGACGCGGTCCCATTCCTGCGCGGCTGGCTGCGCGTCGTGCAGGCCACCGCCCGTCCGCTGCGGCGGGTTCCGCCGACCGCGCTGACGGTCCTCGGCGTCGTGTTGGTCGTCGCGGCCGTACCGCTCGCCACGGTCGCGCCTCTCGGCGCGCTGGCGTGTGTGTTCGGCGGTGCGTGCTGCGACGCCCTGGACGGCGCCGTGGCCGTGTCGACCGGTCGGGTCACGCGCAGTGGCGCCGTCGCCGACGCCGTCGCCGACCGGATCAGCGACGTTGCGCTCGCGGCGGTGATCTGGCGCTGCGGCGCGCCGTGGTGGCTCGCGGCACTCCCCGCCGTGTCGTCGCTCGCGCACGAAGGCCTGCGGCTGATCGTCCCTGCGACGCGCCGGATGTTGACCGTGGACGAGCGGCCCACGCGTTTCGTGTGCGCAGGTCTGGCCCTGATCTGCCAGGCGATCACTCCGGCGGCGTGGCCGGCGACCGTCTGTGCGTCCGTGTGGGCCGGGCTCGGTTTCGTGGGGTTGGCCCAGTTCTGGTGGTGGCTGCGGGGCAAGCGCTCGATCAGGGCGCCCCGACCAGAT
The DNA here is from genome assembly GCA_964245745.1 of uncultured Jatrophihabitantaceae bacterium. Classification (GTDB taxonomy): domain Bacteria; phylum Actinomycetota; class Actinomycetes; order Mycobacteriales; family Jatrophihabitantaceae; genus CAXTNQ01. Next base: position 1,016 of record CAXTNQ010000002.1, on the reverse strand, counting down.
CGGCGGTGATCGCGGCCGAGCGCAGCACCAGGGGCAGCCCGCCGCCCGGGTGGGTCGAGCCGCCGACCAGGAACAGCCCGGGCACCCGCGACCGGTTGGCCGGCCGGGTGAACACCCCGCGCAGGCCGTGCAGCGCCTGCCCGTAGATCGCTCCGCCGGGCGCACCCGTCCGCCGTTGCAGGTCGGCCGGGGTGATCGTCTCGGTGAACACGAGGCGCTCGCGGACCGGCAGCCCGCGCGCGCCCAGCAGGGAGATGATCCGCTCCGCGTAGCCGGAGGCGAGGCCGGCGCTGTCCCAGTCGAGCTCCCCCCGGGCCCGGTCCCGACCGTGCCGTGGCGCGTTGACCAGGACGAACCACGCTTCGTGGCCGTCCGGCCGGGCGGCAGGATCGTCCGGTGCGCTCACGTAGATCACCGGGTCGGTGACGGGCCGCCCGGGTCGTCCGAAGATCGCGTCGAATTCTGCGTCGTAGTCGCCGGCGCCGAAGAGCACGTTGTGGTGGGCCAGCCCCGGTGTACGGCCGCGCACACCGAGCAGCAGGACGAATCCGCTCAGCGAGTCGGCCGTGGGGCCGCGCCGGGGGCGGGGATGTAGCAGCTGCCCATAGACGTTCGCCGCGTCCGCGTTGGCCACCACGACGTCCGCCGGGACGGCCGAGCCGTCGGCGAGCACGACGCCGGTGACCCGTCCCCCTGTGGCGTCGATGCGTATCACCCGGCTCCCGGTCCGGATGCGCGCCCCGCGAGCGACGGCCCGGGCGGCGAGGGCCTCCGCCACCCGGTACAGGCCGCCGTCGATGTACCAGGCGCCGTGGGCGTGTTCGAGGTACGGGATGGCGGCGAGTGCCGCCGGCGCGTGGCGGGGGTCCGACCCCGCGTACGTGGCGTAGCGCTCGAGCATGAGCTGCTGCCGGTGGTCACGCAGGTAGTGCTTGCCGACGTGCCGGAGGGTGCGCCCCGGCGCGATCGCGGCCACGTCGCTCACCCCATGCGCGACGTCGCCCAACCGCACCGGC
>CAXTNQ010000001.1:33173-50901 GCA_964245745.1 uncultured Jatrophihabitantaceae bacterium | reverse complement strand
TCGCCTGGACGGCCTCGTCGACGGGCTGGCGGAACGGCGCCGCGCCGGCGGCGATGGCTCCCGACGACACCATCACCACCTCGCCGCCGGCCTCGGGCCGCTGGGCCTGCGCGCCCGTCCGCGCGACCTCGCCACCCAACAGGCCGCCGCGAGTGTCGGCCAGCTGCTGCTGGCCGAGCGCTACGCTGCCTCCTTCGCCCGGCACCGCCTCCAGGTGGGTCAGGTCCTGCTCACCGCCGACGACCTGCACCGTCGCGGTCACTACGCCAATGCGCGGCGGACGCTGGAACGCCTGCTGGCGTTGGGGATTCTGCCTGTCGTGAACGAGAACGACACGGTGGCCACGCAGGAGATCCGCTTCGGCGACAACGACCGCTTGGCTGCGCTCGTGGCGCACCTCGTCCGTGCCGATGCACTCGTCCTGCTGTCGGACGTCGACGGCCTCTACAGCGACGAGCCGCGGCGTCCGCACGCGGAGCTGATCACCGACGTCCGGACCGATGCGGACCTGGCCGAGATCCGGATCCGCCGCGCGGCCAGCGACGTCGGGACCGGAGGCATGGCCACGAAGATCGAAGCGGCCGGAATCGCCGTTGCCGCGGGGATTCCGACGTTGGTCGGCGCGGCTTCGGCGATCGCCGAGCTGCTGCACGGGGACGGCGGAACGCTGTTCCACGCCACCTCCGGGCGCACCACCTCGCGGCTGCTCTGGCTGCGGCACGCGACGACGCCACGCGGCCGCATCGTCCTCGACGCGGGCGCGGTGGCGGCCGTCGTCGATCGGCGAGCCAGCCTGTTGCCGGCAGGAATCCTCGGCAGCAGCGGGGATTTCGAGGCCGGTGACGCGGTGGAGCTCGTCGATGTGGATGGCCGGCCGGTCGGACGAGGGCTGGTCGGCTACGACGCTGCCGATCTCCCCGACATCGTCGGCCGCAAGACCGGAGACCTGCCCGTGTCCTTCCGACGCGAGGTCGTCCATCGTGACGACCTCGTGCTGCTCTGACCCATCAGCGGCGCACCTCACACAGCTGGACGTCCGCCGCCGGTCGCCACGTACAGCCGGTGAGCTGTTCGGCCGTGAGTTGGACCGCGAGTGCGTTGCGCTGACCCGCTGCGAGCACGACGTAACGCGTGCCGGACGCGTCGAGCGAGGCCCGCATCGCTGCGATCTCCCCATCGGTCGGGACGATGCCGGTATCGCCGGCGTCCTGCAGCAGCTGGGCGAACGCGGGCTCCGGCGCGATGTAGGACATCTGGCCGTCGATGCTGAACACGGCGTACCCGCCGACGATTTTGAAGCGGTTGTGGGCGCGTAGCTGCCACATCATCAGCGTGGCCTCGTCGTTCGGGTACTGACCGCGGGGGAGCAGGAGCACCGTCGACCCGGGCGCGATGACCTGGACGGCCGACGTCGTGAAGAATCGAGGGGTGTCGATGAGGACATCGGTGTCGTAACGACCGGCCGGACGCAGCGGGACGAGTGCGACGACCGTGACGATTCCCAGTACGGCCCGGACACCGGGACCGCGAGCGTGCGCCAGGGCCCACGCGAGGAGCAGCGCGACCAGCAGCGTCGTGAGCAGGGTGAACCGCACGGCGACGACCGTCTCGAAGAGCGGCACCTCGTCGACCAGCCGCCACGGTCCGGTGGCCAGACGCGAGCCGTCGAACATGATCGGCGTGCCGGCCGACAGGACGACGGCCACGCACGCCGTGATCAACCACCACCAGCCGAAGCGATCTCCGCGGACGACCAGCCAACCGGTCAGCGCGAGCAGGAGCACGATCAACGGCCAGCCCAGATAGCCGGTGTTTTCCACTTTGATGGCCGCATAGTGAGCGTTGGCGGCGATGTCGCTGGGGGAGGCGTAGTACTGCAGGACACTCGGCCGGACCAGACCGGCCAGGTCGAGCCGTTGCGTCGACACCGGCCCACGGTTGAGGGACTGCCGGCCGAAGAACTGGAACCACACGGGATAGCCGGCGATCACCGCCGTCACGGCCACGCCGACGCCCGTGGCCGTCGCGGCGTAGCGCAGCCGCCCGCGGACTCGAGTAGGCCAGAGGACGGCCAGCGCGGCTACGGCCACCACGGTGACGATCGCGGTCAAGGCCACGATCTCCTCGGACACCAGCAACGCGACACCGACCAGCACACCGAGCTTGAGCCCACTACGCAGCGGCGTGCGGTTCTGGACGACCAGCACCTCCCACCCGATGAGAAGCAGCAGTGGCGGCAGGAAGGCGAACGTCAGATGCAGATGGCCGTTCTGCCCGACGAAGAACGGTCCGAATCCGTAGAGCGCTGCGGCGAGCGCGGCCGGCCACGTCGTGCCGGTGATCCGGCGCAACGCGATGTACGCGCTGGTCGCCGAAACGACCGGCGCCAGCGCCATGACCAGCACCACGGTGTTGGCGCCGCCGAGCAGGGCGGTCACCGGCGTGCACACGATCGCCACCGCGAGCAGCGAGGTGTTCCACATGACGTTCACGCCGTCCGGGGCGTTCATCGCGTCGGTGAACAGCGGATTGTGCAGGTGCACGAGGGACTGCTCCACGGCCTGGAAGAACCAGCCGTAGATGACCCCGTCGGCGCCGCCCGGGATCTGATGACCGAGGTCGGTGAGAAAGTCCCAGAAGTAGTAGCCGGCGGCGGCCAGGTAGACGAGCGGAGGCACGAGGTGCGGGGCCCACCGTCGCCACCGCTCGCGCCCCGCAGACGGCACGGGGTGCAGCGGCCCCGTAGGGGCCGCCTCGGTCGGACCCGCGGCGAGCTCCGCCTGGGTTGCGTCCGACATGCCCGTCAGGGTAAGGGCCCGTACCCTCGAGCCGTGATCCGCGACGAGCTGACCGCGGTCGCGACGCGCGCCCGCGCCGCGGCGCAGGAACTCGCGACTTACACCCGGGCCGGCAAGGACGAGGCGCTGCGGGCCATGGCCGACGCGCTGGACGGTGCGGTCGACGAGGTACTCGCGGCCAACGCCCGCGACGTCGAAGCGGGCCGGGCGGCCGGGACGTCGGACGCGCTCCTCGACCGGTTGACCCTCACACCCGAACGGGTGGCCGCGATGGCCGAGGGACTGCGCGACGTGGCCCGGCTCCCGGATCCGATCGGGGAGGTGGTACGCGGCTTCACCCGTCCCAACGGCTTGCTCATCCGCCAGGTTCGGGTGCCCTTCGGCGTGATCGCCATGGTGTACGAGGCGCGTCCGAACGTGACCGTCGACGCGGCGGGTCTGGCCGTCAAGAGCGGCAACGCCGCGCTGCTGCGCGGATCGAGCTCGGCGATCGCGTCCAACACCGTCCTTGTGGACGTCCTGGCCGCGGCGGGGGAGAAAGCCGGGCTGCCGGCCGACACGGTGTCCCTGGTACCCGGCACCGACCGCGACAGCATCGGTGAGCTGCTGCACGCCCGCGGCCTGGTCGACCTCGTCATCCCGCGTGGGGGGGCCGGTCTGATCGACTACGTCGTGCGCAACGCGACGGTGCCGGTGATCGAGACCGGGGTCGGCAACGTCCACGTGTACATCGACGCGGACGCCGATCTCGAGATGGCCGAACGAATTGTGCTCGACGCCAAAGTGTCCCGGCCGAGCGTCTGCAACGCGGCCGAGACCTTGCTCGTGCACCGTGACGTCGCCGATGTGTTCGTGCCGCGCATCGTCGCCGCTCTGCATGAGCGAGGCGTCACGGTGCACGGGGACGAGGCGTTCCGCGCGGCCGACGCGGCCGTGCAACCCGCCGGCGAGGACGACTGGGCCGCCGAGTACCTGTCGTTGGACATCGCCGCTCGGGTCGTCGCGGACGTCGACGAGGCGATCCGGCACATCCGCCGGTGGTCCTCCGGCCACACCGAGGCCATCGTCACGCGCGACCTGCCGACTGCGCAGGCGTTCGTGGCGCAGGTGGACGCGGCCGCGGTCATGGTCAACGCGTCCACCCGCTTTACCGACGGGGGTGAGTTCGGGTTCGGCGCCGAGATCGGCATTTCCACGCAGAAGCTGCACGCCCGCGGTCCGATGGGTCTGACCGAGCTGACCTCGACCAAGTGGATTGTCGAGGGAACGGGCCAAACCCGGTCATGACCGCCGGAAGGGCTGTGTCACTTCTTGGTCCGCCGGTCGCCGCTGCGCGGCGAACCCGCGCCGTCGGGCGCGGGAGCAGCGGACCTGGCAGATGATCGGCGACGGACCGGGCCGCCGCGTCGGCATCATGGGCGGGACGTTCGACCCGATCCATCACGGCCACCTGGTGGCGGCAAGCGAAGTCGCCCAGCGCTTCGGCCTGGACGAGGTGATCTTCGTCCCGACGGGGGCACCATGGCAGAAGGCTGGTGCACCGGTGAGCTCGGCCGAGCATCGCTATCTCATGACGGTGATCGCCACGGCGTCCAACCCACGGTTCTGGGTGAGCCGGGTGGACGTAGATCGCCCCGGACCGACCTACACGATCGACACCATCCGCGACATCGTCGCCGTCCGGCCGCAGTCGGAGCTGTACTTCATCACCGGTGCCGACGCGCTCGCGCAGATCCTGTCGTGGAAAGACCACGACGAAGCCATGAAGCTCGCGCAGTTCGTGGGGGTGACCCGGCCCGGGTACGAGCTGTCCGACGCCCACCTGCCCCTCGAATCGGTCACGCTAGTGGACGTGCCGGCGATGGCGATCTCGTCGACCGCCTGCCGTGAGCGGGTACGGGACGGGCGACCGATCTGGTACCTGGTTCCCGACGGCGTCGTGCAATACATCGCCAAGCACGATCTCTACCGGCCGTAGGGCCGTTCGGCTGCGCACGCCCTCGCGGGCCGTAGGCTGCAGCGTCGATGACCGCTACTCCTGAGGCGCGCCGGCACGCCGAGCTCGCTGCCGACGCCGCCGCCGACAAGCTCGCCACAGACATCGTGCTGATCGACGTCAGTGATCGTCTGGCCATTACCGACGTCTTCGCCATCGCGACGGGCAACAACGAGCGCCAGGTCGTAGCCATCGTGGACGCCGTCGAGGAGCGGCTGCGGGCGTCCGGGGTCAAACCGTTGCGTCGAGAGGGCCGCCGGGACGGACGGTGGGTGCTGCTCGACTACGGCGACGTGGTCGTGCACGTCATGCACGCGGAGGAGCGAGTGTTCTACGCGCTCGAACGGTTGTGGGCCGACTGCCCGGTCATTCCGTTCGCCGCTGCCTCGCCGTGAGGCGGCTGGGTGGTTAACCGATGATGCGGCGGGTGCTCGTGCTGCGGCACGGCCGGACGGCGTGGAACGCCGAGCGACGCTTCCAAGGTCAGGCCGATCCTCCGCTGGACGAGGTAGGACGGGCGCAGGCCTACGAGGTCGCCCTGCTCATCGCGGCGCTGCAGCCTGAACTCGTGGTCAGTTCGGACGCCTTGCGGGCCGCGCAGACCGCTGGTCCGCTCGGGGAGCTGGGCGGCCAGCCCGTACGCCTCGACTCGCGGCTGCGCGAGCGGTCGCTCGGTCACTGGGAAGGACTGACCCGCGACGAAGTGGCGGAGCAGTACCCCGACGAGTTCGCGGACTGGGTCGCCGGCCGGGACGTCACCCGGCGCGGCGGCGAGACGCGGGGAGAGGTCGCGGCCCGTGCGTTCGAGGCCTTTCGTGAGTTGCCTCCGGTCGGCCTGGCCGTACTCGTCACGCACAGTGCCACGGCGATGGCGTTGTGTGCCGCCGTGCTCGGGCTGCCCCAAGATCCACACGTGCTGGGTCCGTTGGCCAACTGCCACTGGTCGGAGCTGCGTTGCGAGCAGGACGTAGCGGTGTGGCAACTGCGTGCGCACAATGCCGGCGCGCCCGGCCCGGTCGTCCCGCGGCTCACGCCCGACGACGATGCTCCCGACGCGGAAGCGTGAGGCAACGCACCGAGCCCCCGACATTGTCCCGGCCGTGCAAGGGTTTACTCTTCTGCCAGGTGCCCCCGCGCCCGGTGGCGACGGACAGCGGGCGCGGGGAGAGCACCACTCGTCAGAACCAGCCGAGCTGTGCGGCACGCCAACCGAGCTGCACCCGGGATTCGGCGCCCACGCGATCCATGACCGCCCGGACGTGCCGCTGCACGCTGCGTTCGGAGACGCCGAGCTGCATGGCGACCGACCGGTCGGTCAACCCCGCGAGCAGTAGCGAGAGCACGTGTCGCTCGATCTCGGTCAGCTCGTCACCGGCGTGCGCATGCGGCTCGATGGGTTGGGCGGTGCGCCACGTCAGCTCGAACAGCGCGCACAGGGCGTCGAGCAACTCGCTGGGATGTACCAGCAGCGCGCCGACCAGACCGTCGCCGACCCGGTCGACTAGCGACACGAGCGCCAGTCGATCGTCAGCCACCATGAGCTTCACCGGCACCTCAGCGGCTACCCGGATCTGCTCGCCCGCGACGAGCGACGTCGCGACGGCGTGGGCCATGCCCGGCTCGTCGAGTACCGGCCGGGCCAGCACCACCCGGTAGCGCACACCGCGGGCCACCGCCTCGTCCTCGGTGGCTTGGTTGTCGGCACGGCTGACGGCGATGGTGGGCGGCGTCACCAGCGTCCGGACCTCGCGGCGCGCGGAACGCTGGAGCTGTGCCAGCCGGCGGCTGACGGCTTCCCGCCCGTTGATCACATCGACGACGTCGGTGCGCGAGCGGGTGGTTGCGGCGTCCCGGTAGGCCAGCACGAGCCGGCTCAGTTCGGATTCGGCGCGGCGCAGGTCGGTCTGCCGATCGACCAGCAGGCTGTGCAGCGCCACCTGAGGAGGCACCGGTACGTAGCGTCCGTGCTCGGACGCCGACCGGCTGACGAGTCCGATGGCCTCGAGGTCGCGCAGCACGGTCGCGGCCTGTCGCGAGCTGGTGCCCAGTGCCGCTCCGAGTTCGCTGGCCGCGGCCGACGGCACCTCGATCATCCAGCGGTAGGCGGCCTCCTGCGTATCCCGCAATCCGAGTGCGTGCAGCACCGTATGTCCCCCCGCCGGCTACGTCCCTGTCGAACCGGTTGTCGAGTATGCGTCATGGCGCCATCACGACACGTCTGACGCTCAGTCGGATGTCATAGTGGAGGCAGCACCCGCGACAGGCGGCGGGTAGCTGCCCGGCCCGCGACGCCGCGGGCGGGAGGAAGCACTGCACCGCGACCGGCCGCGAGGTGCGTAGCGGGCCCGTTCCCCCGCCCACCCCCCTCCGGCGCGGGGGACGGGGCCGCGACCTGCTCGACGCGCTAACATCGACGCGTGCGACCGTCCCTGCTCCTTACCGGGCCGCGCTGAGCGCCCGAGCGTCCCAGCGCGGCTGAGCCTCTGCGAATTTTCGCGGAGGCTTTTCCTTTGCCGGCACAGGAGGAAGTGATGAGCGACCAGGACGAGATCCCGCCGTACCGCTACACCGCGGCGCTCGCCGACGACATCGAGCGCCACTGGCAGGACCGTTGGGACGCCGAAGGGACCTTCGACGTCCCGAATCCGGTGGGGCCGCTCAGCACCGGATTCGATGAGGTGGCGCACCGCCCACACCTGTTCGTCATGGACATGTTTCCGTACCCGTCGGGCGTCGGACTGCACGTCGGCCATCCGCTCGGCTACATCGGCACGGACGTCTATGCGCGCTACATGCGCATGCGTGGCGAGAACGTCCTGCACACCATGGGCTTCGACGCGTTCGGGCTACCGGCCGAGCAGTATGCCGTGCAGACCGGACAGCACCCGGCGACCACCACCTACGCCAACATCGAGATCTTTCGCCAACAACTGCGCCGGATGGGTCTGGCACACGACCGCCGACGCAGCTTCGCGACCACCGACCCTGAGTACTACCGCTGGACTCAGTGGATCTTCCTGCAGATCTTCAACGCCTGGTACGACGTCGATGCCGACCGCGCGCGACCGATCCATGCGTTGACCACGGAGCTGGACACGGGTTACCGCACTCCCGTCGAGGGCACGAATCCCTTCGGCAAGCCGTGGCCCGAGTTGAGCACCTACGAGCGCCGTGTAGTGATCGACAATCATCGGCTGGCCTACCGCGCCGAGTCGGTCGTGAACTGGTGCCCTGGACTGGGCACGGTCCTGGCCAACGAGGAGGTGACGGCCGAGGGACGTAGTGAGCGCGGGAACTATCCGGTGTTCCGCAAGCCCCTGTCGCAGTGGATGCTGCGCATCACCGCGTACGCCGACCGCCTGGTTCGCGACCTGGATCAGATCGACTGGCCGGACAAGGTCCGAACCATGCAGCGCAACTGGGTGGGACGCTCCGTCGGCGCGCACATCCGGTTTTCCACTTCGGTCGGCGACATCGAGGTCTTCACCACCCGGCCGGACACCGTGTTCGGCGCGACGTACCTGGTGCTCGCGCCCGAGCACCCCATGGTCGATGCGCTGGCCGCGGCTCGTTGGCCGGTCGACGTCCCGGCGCAATGGACCGCCGGCGCCGCGACGCCGGCCCAGGCCGTCGCCGCGTACCGGGAAGCCGCGGCCGGCAAGACCGACCTCGGCCGGCTGGAGGACCGCACCAAGACCGGCGTGTTCACCGGGATGCACGCGACGAATCCCTTGACCGGGCGGCAGATTCCGGTATTCGTTGCCGACTACGTGCTGACCGGGTACGGCACCGGCGCGATCATGGCCGTGCCCGGCCAGGACCAGCGGGACTGGGAGTTCGCGCTGGCCTTCGAGCTGCCCATCCTGCGTACCGTCGAGCCTCCACCGGACTTCGACGGGCAGGCGTACGTCGGCGACGGACCCGCCGTGAACTCCGGCTTCCTCGACGGCCTGGACGTCGCTGCGGCCAAGGAGCGGATCGTCGCGTGGCTCGAGGAGAACGGCCACGGCAACGGGGCCATCACTTACCGGCTGCGCGACTGGCTGTTTTCGCGTCAGCGTTACTGGGGCGAACCGTTTCCGATCGTCTACGACGGGGCCGGTCTGCCGGTGGCGTTGCCGGAGTCGATGCTGCCCGTCCAGCTGCCGGACACCGAGCAGTTCGCACCGACGGCGTACGCGTCGGACGAGGCGGCGTCGATGCCCGAGCCCCCGCTCGGCCGATTGACCGACTGGGTGAACGTCACGCTGGACCTGGGCGACGGTCCGGCGCTTTATCGCCGCGAGACGGACACCATGCCGAACTGGGCCGGCTCGTGCTGGTACGAGCTGCGCTACGTCGACCCGACGAACGACCACGAAGTCGTCGACCCGGCGCTCGAGCGCTACTGGATGGGTCCTACGGCCGCTCGTCCGCTCGGGGGCGTCGATCTCTACGTCGGGGGGGTCGAGCATGCGGTGCTGCATCTGCTGTACGCGCGGTTCTGGCACAAGGTCCTGCACGACCTCGGGTACGTCGAGAGCGTCGAGCCGTTCCATCGCCTCGTCAACCAGGGCTATGTGCAGGCGTATGCGTACACCGACATTCGCGGTGCCTACGTGCCGGCCGAAGACGTGGTCGAGCAGGACGGGAAGTACCTGTACAACGGGGAAGTCGTCCGGCGCGAGTACGGGAAGATGGGCAAGTCGCTGAAGAACGTGACGACGCCGGACGACATGTACCGGGCCTACGGCGCAGACACGTTGCGGCTGTTCGAGATGTTCACCGGCCCGCTCGACCAGGACCGGCCCTGGGACACCAAAGCGGTGGTCGGCTCGTTCCGGTTGTTGCAGCGCATCTGGCGGACGGTCGTCGACGAGGAGACCGGGAAGGTCCACGTTTCGGACGAGGACCCGTCCGTCGAGCTGAATCGGTTGCTGCACAAGACGATTGCCGCGGTGCGGGACGGGTTCGAGTCGTTGCGGTTCAACACGTCGATCGCGCGCCTTACCGAGCTGAACAACGCGCTCACCCAGGCCTATCCGCGCGGTGGCGCGCCGCGCAGTGTCGTGCAGCCGTTGGTGTTGATGCTCGGGCCGCTGGCGCCGCACGCGGCCGAGGAACTGTGGTCGCGGCTCGGGCACGCCCGGTCGCTGGCTTGGCACCCCTTCCCCTCGGCCGACCCGGCGCTGCTCGAGGACGAGACGGCCGACGTTCCGGTGCAGGTGAACGGCAAGGTGCGCGCCGTGCTGACGATGGCCGCTGACGCCGACCGTGCCGCGATGGAAGCGGCCGCGCGTACGGACGACCGCGTGGTGGCCGCGCTCGACGGCCGGCAGGTGCGCCGGGTGATCGTCGTGCCCGGCCGGTTGGTCAACCTCGTCGTCTGATCACGCGGGCGCGCGACGAAAGACGGTGACCGCGTTACGCCGCATGGTGAAGCGTGCGGTCTGCGGCGCCTTCGACACCTCGCCGTCGCGGGACATGTCGCCGGGGTCCTCGGTCATCGTGACGTCGAGCTCGCTCGGCGTCACGGTCACCAGACGCGCGCTGCGCTCCAAGCGACCGCTCAGCGCGGCGAGGACCAGTCGCGCCATCGTCCCACCGCCGCGCGACTCGACGTAGCGCACGTCGAGCCTCCCGGTGTCCAGGCGTTCGCGCCAGTGCGGCGCCAGGTTGCGGGGTTCGTAGACGTTGCTACCGACGAACAACATGGCGAGATGGCGAGCCTCGCCGTCCATGGAGACGGCGAGCGGCGGGCACGTGCGCAACACGGTGACGATGGCGATGGCTCCGGCGATCGGTTTGCCAAGGCGTCGCTCCCACCGCTCTCGCACTTCCACGAAATCGGGGTAGCTACCGAGGCTCGAGGTGTTGACGAACAGCTGGCCGTTGATGTCGCCGACGTCGATGCGCACCGCGTGACCTGCCTGCACCGCCGCGATCGAGTCGTCCACCCTCGGCAGCCCGAGATCCTTGGCGAAGTGATTGAACGTGCCGCCGGCGATCACGACCAACGGCAGCCCGGTTTCGGCGGCCACGGTCGTCGCGGCGTTCACCGTGCCGTCGCCGCCGACCACGCCGAGGACGTCGGCCCGACGGGCGATGTCGCGAAAGACGTCGCGTGCCTCCTCGCCTTTGCGCAGCTCGATGATCTCGGCGTCCGGCAGCTCGCGCTGCATGGCGTGGCGAAAGCTCCGGATGACACCCTGACCGGCGGCCGGGTTGTACACCACGACCACGCCCTTGCCGGTCGGGCGGGCCGGCTGCGTTACCTCGGGTTCGCCGCCCGTCCGGCGGGGTGGGTGCTCGGCCGGAACGAGCCGACGTCCGACGCCGGCGATCGTCGCGCCGACGGCCGCTCCGGCCACGACGTCGCTGAGGTAGTGCACGCCGGTGTAGATCCGCGAGAAACCGACGGCGGCGGCCAGCGTGCCCAGCGGTACGGCCAACGGCGGGCATTCGATGGCGGCGCCGACGGCGAAGGCCGCCGCCGAAGCAGCATGCCCGGACGGAAACGAGCTGCTGCGCGGAATGCGGTGCGCCAGCCGTCCGATCGGCAGGTAGGTCCGCACGGGACGCTCGCGGGGCACTATGCGCTTCCCGACCTGGTTGACGACCAGGCTGGTCACCGCGAGCGACGCGAGCCCGCGCGCTGCGGCCCGGCGAGGCCGTCTGCGCTGAGTGGCCAGCAGGGCCGCCGCGATCACCATCCAGAGCTTCGAGTGATCTGCGGCTCGAGTCAGCAACGGCAGTCCGCGGTCGATCGCCGGCGGAAACTGGTGGCGCGCCACCGCCTCGGAGAACGGCACATCGATCCTGTCGCGCACGAACCGGCCCAACGGCATGGCGCTCACAGTAGAGTGCCCCATATGACGCCGCGCACGTCCGCGGTAGCGGTCGTGACGGATTCCACGGCTTACCTTCCGTCCGCGCTGGCCGCCGAGCACAAGATCACCGTCGTGCCGTTGCGGGTCAGCATCGGCGCCCGGACGGGAACGGACGGGCACGACGTCACTCCGGACGAGGTGACGAAGGCCCTACGGGACAAGGTTTTCGTGACGACCTCTCGCCCGTCGCCCGCGGACTTCGCTCTGGCGTACCGAGCGCTGCTTGATGCCGGCGCTCAACACGTCGTGTCGGTACACCTGTCGTCGGCGTTGTCGGGGACGTGGGAGTCGGCCATGTTGGCCGCGCAGGACTTCGGCTACGGCGCGGTGCGGGTCGTCGATTCCCGCTCCACCGCGATGGCGCTCGGTTACGCCGTCCTCGCCGCCGCTGACGTCGCGGCCGAAGGAGGGTCGGCCGCCGCCGCCCAGGATGCGGCCGTGTCCGTCGTGGACCGCACGCGCACCTACTTCTACGTCGACACCCTGGAGTACCTGCGACGTGGTGGACGCATCGGCACCGCGGCGGCGCTGCTCGGTACGTCACTCTCGGTGAAGCCGCTGCTGCACATGCTGGACGGCCAGATCACCCCCCTCGAGAAGGTCCGCACCTCGACCAAGGCGCTGGCCCGACTCGTCCGGCTCACCGCCGACGCCGCCGGGGCGGGGCCGGTCGACCTCGCGGTACACCACCTCGCGGCACCGGCCCGAGCCGACGACCTGGCCGCGGCCTTGCGTGTTGCCGTACCGGACGTCCGCGACCTGGTCATCAGCGAGGTCGGCGCGGTCGTCGGGGCCCACCTCGGGCCGGGAGTGCTCGGCACCGTCGTCGTGCGCCGCTGATCCGGCGCCCGTTGTCCACAGGGCGCCCGGCCGTCCACAACCTGAACCGCGAAGCACCGCAGGCACCCGCGGGTACCTAGCGTCGTGCCGGTGCGCAGCCGGGGTTCGCGACGCGAGCAGACGCAGGTCGCGAAGCGCGTACGGCAGCTACTCCGGCCGGACCAGGTAGATCCCCCGGACGAGCTGCCCTCCTGGCACGCCCGACTGTGGTTGGCACCCGGGCGTAGCGGCGCGGTGGCGATGGGGCTTGCCGCGGTCGTCGTTGCGGTCGTCGTCGGGGGTTGGGTGTGGCTGGGCCGGCCCCACGGGGCCGCCGTACCCGTGACCGCCAACGGTGGCGCCGCGTCCTCACGCGCAGTGTCGAGCGCCGGTCCGCCGTCGGCATCGGCCGGATCGGCGCGGGCGTCGCCGTTCGATCTGGTGGTCGACGTCGTGGGGAAGGTCCACCGTCCCGGTGTCTGTCACTTGCCCGCCGGATCCCGAGTCGCCGACGCCCTGGCGGCCGCGGGCGGTGCGCTGGCCGGTGTCGACCTCAGCACCCTCAACCTGGCCCGCAAGCTGGCGGACGGGGAACAGGTTGCGGTCGGCGTGAGCGGCGCCCCGGTGGCCGCCACGGGCGACCCGCCTGGTCCGGCCGGTGCCGCGAGCGCTACCTCCGGCACACCGATCGACCTCAACCTGGCGACGGTCGAGCAGCTGGACACGCTGCCGGGCGTCGGTCCGGTCCTCGCGCAACACATCGTCCAGTGGCGGACCGAGCACGGACGCTTCGACACCGTCGATCAGCTGCGCCAGGTGAGCGGTATCGGTCCGAGCAAGTTCGCTTCGCTGCATTCCCTGGTGACGGTATGACTTCCCGCCTCGAGTCGCTCGGGATCGAGCGGTTGCGCGCGTCGCTCGATCTGCGGCTCGCTTCAGGTGCTGCGGCGGCCTGGCTCGCCGCGGCCGCATGCCTCGGGCGTCCGTGGTCGCTGAGTGCGGTACTCGGGCTGACGACGCTCGTCGTCGGTGTGGTCGCCGTTGCCGTGCACGGTCGTGCGCTTCTCGCCGCGTTTGCGCTCGTGGCTTTCTCGGTCGCGGTCGTGCTCCTTCCGCTGTCCGCTCGGTTGTGGGGGGTGCACGCGTCTCCGCTCACCACGATGGCGAACCACCGTGCGGCGGTGACGGCGCAGCTTCGGGTGACCAGTGACCCACGCTTGCTCGCCGCCCGAGGCGCGTCCGGGACGCCGCGGGTCGCCGTCGACGCCGTCCTCGAGCAGGTTACGGTCGGCGGTCGGACGTCCCGCGTCGGCGGGCACCTGCTTGTCCTGGCGCCCGCCGCGGCGTGGCGCGACGTTCTGCCCGGTCAGCGGGTTCGGCTGGACGGCACGCTGGCGCCGCCCCTCGGCGACCAACTGCTCGCCGGGGTGCTCGCGGCGCGGACGGACCCGGTCCTGCTCGGCCGGCCGCCCTGGTACCAGCGCCTGGCCGGAGACGTCCGGGCCGGACTACGGGCGTCCGCGTCGGGACTGCCCGCCGGGCCGCGTGGCTTGCTGCCCGGCCTCGTCGAGGGCGACACCTCGCAACTCGATCCCGTCCTCGCCGACCGGTTCCGCATTGCCGGGCTGACCCACCTTGTGGCGGTGAGCGGCACGAATTGTGTGATCGTGATCGGTGCCGTCCTCCTCGTGCTGCGCCGGATCGGTTGTGGGCCGCGCCTGTGTGCCGTGCTGAGTGGACTCGTGCTGGTGCTGTTCGTCGTCGTGGCGCGCCCGAGTCCGAGCGTGCTGCGTGCCGCCGTCATGGCGGCCGTGGCGCTCGCTGCACTCGCCAGTGGACGCCGTTCGGCCGGCCTGCCGATGGTGGCCGCGACGGTCATCGGCTTGCTCGCCTGGAACCCGGAGCTGGCGACGGACGTCGGCTTCGCGATGTCGGTGTTGGCGACGGTCGCTCTGTTGACGATCGCCCCGGGCTGGGCCCTCGCGTTGCGGAGGCGACACGTCCCGCCGGTGATCGCGGAATCTGCCGCCGTGGCGGCCGCCGCCCACCTGGTCACCGCGCCGCTCGTCGCGGTGGTGTCCGGCACCGTCAGCCTGGTGGCGATTCCGGCCAACATGCTCGCCGAGCCCGTGGTGTCCCCCGCCACCGTGTTCGGCTTCGCCGCCGCGCTGACCGGCGCGGTGTACGCGCCACTGGGCGCCGGCTTCGCGCAGCTGGCGGGGTGGCCCTGCCGATGGCTGGTCGGGGTGGCCGAGTTCTTCGGCGGCCTGGACGGAGCGCGCCTTCCGTGGCCGGGCGGTCTGTACGGCGGTGGCCTGCTCGCGGCATGCACCGTAGTAGTGGCGATGCTGGCGCGACGCGTCCAGGTCCGGCGGATGCTAGCCGTGGCCGTGTTGGTTGCCGGCGTCGTCCAGATCCCGGTGCGATCCGTCGCTTCGGGTTGGCCACCGCCCGGGTGGATGTTCGTCGCCTGCGACGTGGGACAGGGCGACGGTCTGGTCCTGGCGGCCGGCCCAGGTCGCGCCGTCGTCGTGGATGCCGGCCCCGACCCGGTCGCCATCGACCGCTGCTTGCACGATCTGCACGTCTCCGACGTGCCGCTACTCGTCCTGTCGCACTACCACCTCGATCACGTGGGCGGTGTCGCCGGTGTCTTCCACGGCCGGCACGTCGGGCAGGTCGTGACGGGTCCACTCGCCGCCCCACAGTCCGGGGTCTCATTGGTGGCGTCGGTCCTGCGGGCGCACGGACTGTCGGTTGGCGCCGCACCGGTCGGCGGCCAGTTGGACGTCGGGGCGCTGCGGCTCGACGTACTCGGACCGGCTACCGCGTACCGCGGGACCCGGTCCGATCCCAATAACTCCTCGCTTGTCATGCGCGCCACCCTCGGCGGCCGCCGCATCCTGCTTGCGGCCGACGCCGAGATCGAGGCGCAGGACACGCTCTTGCGCGAGGGCGTCGACCTGCAGGCCGACATCCTGAAGGTGGCCCACCACGGCAGCGCGTACTTCCTGCCAGCCTTCCTCGCGGCCGTCCACGCCCAAGTGGCGGTTATCTCCGTCGGACGGCACAACGACTACGGCCATCCGTCGCCGTTACTGCTCGCGCAGCTGCGACGACTCGGTCCGGTCGTGCGCCGCACCGACGAGGACGGCGATGTCGCGGTCGCCGCCGACGGCGGTCGGCTGCGGACGGTGACCCGGGCCGCCACGGGCCATGCGCTGGCCGATGCGCCACGGGGTGGGCGCTCCGCTCCCGGCGGAGACCTGTCGTCGAGCCATGCCACGATGGCCGGATGGCAGCAGGTGCGGTACGGCGAGGGTCGGCAGCGCCTGACCCCCCCGACACGGACGACCTCTACGCCACGGCTCGCCTGGTGTTGCTCGAGGGCGACGAGGAACTGCTGCTCAGCCGGGCCGTCGAGCAGGTCACCGCCTCCGCCCGGCGGCGTGACGCCGACCTCGATGTGCGTGAGCGCTTCGGCAGCCAGCTCGAGCCGTCCGAGATCTACGAGGTGCTGAGCCCGTCCCTGTTCGGCGGTCATCGGCTGCTCGTGGTCCGCAACGCCCACGAGATCCGCAGTGGGGCGGTGCCCGAGGTCGTGCCTCTGCTGGTCTCACCTCCGGACGACGTCACGGTCGTGCTCCACCACCCCGGCGGGGCCCGCGGCAAAGCGGTACTCGACGCGGCCCGATCCGCGCACGCGATACGCATCTCGTGCGCCCGGCTGGGCCGGTTCGACGAGCGGCTCGACTTCATCCGAGGTGAAGTCCGCCGCGCCGGGGGCTCGATCACCCCGGACGGAGCTGCCGCGCTCCTCGACGCGGTCGGCCCGGACCTGCGAGACCTGGCCGCAGTGTGCGGTCAGCTCGTCAGCGACTCGGGGGGCCGCGGCGACGCGGCGGGGGTAGCTGCGTACCACCGTGGACGCGCCGAGGTGGGCGGGTTCGCCGTGTCCGATCGGGCGATCGTCGGCGACGTGTCCGGCGCGTTGGAGAATCTGCGGTGGGCGCTCGGCGTCGGTGTCCCCGCCGTCGTCATCGCCGACGCCCTGGCCGACGGCGCGCGATCCGTGGCGCGGGTGAGCGCCGCAAGCAGCGGTCGGGCGAATTCTTACGAGCTGGCCCAACGGCTCGGGATGCCGCCCTGGAAGGTCAAACGCGCGCAGGGCCAGTCCCGCGGGTGGTCAGAAGCGGGCATCCGGCAGGCGATGGTCGTGGTCGCGGGACTGAACGCCGACGTCAAGGGCGTGGCCGTCGACCCGGGCTTCGCGCTCGAGCGCGCGATCACCGCGCTGGCCACCGCGCGCACGCTGCGCTGAGCCGATTCCGCTCGACCCGATGCGGCGGACGTGACGGGACGCTGCGCTCGAACGGCGACCACAACGCGCAGCGCCCGAAGGCTCAGGCGGTTTCGTCCTCCGGCGTGAGTCCGTTGACGCGTACGGCCATCGCCGACTTGCGGTTCGCGGCCTGGTTGGGGTGGATCACGCCCTTGCTCGCCGCCTTGTCGAGCTGACGCGAGGCCGTAGTCATGGCGACGACGGCACTGTCGCGGTCACCTGCGTCGGCCGCCTCCCGGAAGCGCCGCACCGCCGTCTTGAGCGACGACTTCACGCTCTTGTTGCGCAGCCGTGCGACCTCGTTGGTCCGGTTCCGCTTGATCTGGGACTTGATGTTCGCCACGAAGCAGCCTCGACGTTCCTTCTTCCGGGTGGATGTCGCCGCACGCACGCGTCGCACGCGGCTGGGCAACCTCACCAGGGTAGCAGCGCCTGGCCCTACGCCCAACCGGCGCGAGCCGTCACGACTGGCGAGCGCGCACCGTGACCAGCTCGAACTTCGTGTACAGATAGGTCCGCGTTCCGTCGTCCTGACTCACGAGGTCGGCGACGGTCTGGTCCTCGACGTCGTCGTCGGTGAGCGCCATGGCGACACCGTCGTCGGTGTAGTAGACGTTCGAGTCGACCGGGACGATGTCGGTCAGCTCGACCACCACGTACCGTCCCTTCAACGACTTCACGAGCGAGCGCACCTGCTCGGTTGCCGCGCCGAGGGTGGCCGCCGTCGGATAGACCGCGATGACCTGCTGCCAGTCCTCGTCGCTGCCGGGCGAGGTGTTGACCAGATCGCCCGGCTTGAGTTCGGCGGCCGGGACGCGGATGTCGACCGTCGAGCGCGGGTCAGCGGGACTCATCGCACCTCCGTCGCAGGCCGGGAGGTCGTAGGGGATGGGCACGGGTGGCG
>CAXTNQ010000001.1:25690-33163 GCA_964245745.1 uncultured Jatrophihabitantaceae bacterium | reverse complement strand
CGGCCATCAGCAGCGCAACCGTCGTGTCGCCGCTCATGCGCGCATCCTGCCGGATGCGCCGCCATGCAACCATGGACGGGTCCGTCCTCCTGGTGAAATCTCGTGAAAGCGTGCTGTGACCGCGCCCGTCCCGACTGTCGACCGCACCGACCCCGCCCGTATCCGCAACTTCTGCATTATCGCCCACATCGATCACGGCAAGTCGACGCTGGCCGACCGCATGTTGCAGTTGACCGGCGTGGTCGACCCGCGGCACATGCGTGCGCAGTACCTCGACCGCATGGACATCGAACGCGAGCGCGGCATCACGATCAAGGCGCAGAACGTGCGGATGCCGTGGACATCGCGCGACGACGACGTGGCGTACGTGCTGCACATGATCGACACCCCAGGTCACGTCGACTTCAGCTATGAGGTTTCACGATCGCTCGCCGCGTGCGAAGGTGCAGTGCTCCTCGTGGACGCGGCTCAGGGCATCGAGGCGCAGACACTGGCCAATCTCTATATGGCGCTCGAGAACGACCTGGCGATCATCCCCGTCCTCAACAAAATCGACCTGCCGGCCGCCGAGCCCGAACGCTACGCCGCCGAACTCGCGCACATCATCGGCTGTCGTCCCGAGGACGTCCTGCGGGTGAGCGCCAAGACCGGTGAGGGCGTGGACGCCCTGCTCGACGTCATCTGCCGTGACGTGCCGGCGCCCGTGGGCGAAGCCGAGGCGCCGGCCCGCGCACTCATCTTCGACTCGGTCTACGACATCTACCGCGGCGTGATCACTTATATCCGAGTCGTCGACGGACGATTCACGCCACGCGAGCGGATCCGCATGATGTCGACAGGCGCGACCCACGAGCTGCTCGAGATCGGCGTCATCTCGCCCGAACCGACGCCCACCAGCGGGCTCGGCGTCGGCGAGGTCGGCTACCTGATCACCGGCGTGAAGGACGTCCGGCAGTCGCGCGTCGGCGACACGGTGACCGACGCAGCCAAGCCGGCCCGGCAGGCGCTCGGCGGTTACCGCGACCCCAAGCCGATGGTGTACTCGGGGCTGTACCCCATGGACGGGTCGGCCTACCCGTTGCTGCGCGACGCTCTCGACCGGTTACGGCTCAACGATGCGGCGCTGGTGTACGAACCGGAATCGTCCGCCGCACTGGGATTCGGCTTCCGGTGCGGGTTCCTGGGCTTACTGCATCTCGAGATCACCCGTGACCGTCTGGAGCGCGAGTTCGACCTCGAGCTGATCAGCACGGCGCCCAACGTCGTCTACCGGGTCGTGCTCGAGGACGGGACCGAGCACACGGTGACGAACCCGTCCGACTGGCCGACCGGGCAGAAGATCGACGAGGTGTTCGAGCCGGTCGTCAAGGCGATGATCATCTCGCCGAGCGAATACATCGGCTCGATCATGGAGTTGTGCCAGTCGCGACGCGGATCGCTCGACGGATTGGACTACCTGTCGGAGACCCGGGTCGAGCTGCGGTACACGCTGCCCCTCGCCGAGATCATCTTCGACTTCTTCGACCAGCTCAAGTCGCGGACCCGTGGTTACGCCAGCCTCGACTACGAGAACGCCGGTGAACAGACCGCTGATCTGGTCAAGGTCGACATCCTGCTGCAGGGCGAAGCCGTCGACGCGTTCTCGGCGATCGTTCACAAAGACAAGGCCTACGGCTACGGAACGTCCATGACCGCGAAGCTGCGCGAGCTAATTCCCCGCCAGCAGTTCGAAGTGCCGATCCAGGCGGCGATCGGGTCGCGGGTGATCGCCCGGGAGAACATCCGCGCGATCCGCAAGGACGTTCTCGCCAAGTGCTACGGCGGGGACATCACCCGCAAGCGCAAGCTGCTCGAGAAGCAGAAGGAGGGCAAGAAGCGGATGAAGATGGTCGGACGCGTGGAGGTTCCGCAGGAGGCCTTCATCGCTGCGCTCTCCACGGGCGACACCGGGGAGGCGGCGCGCCGCTGAACAGGTGAAGCTACGGCTCGAGCACGATCTTGCCGACGTGCGTTCCGGCCTGCATAGCGGCGAGCCCTTCGGCCGCGGCGGACAGCGGCAGCACGGAGTCGATGCGTGGTCGCAGGCCGGTCTCGACAAGCATCGCGAGTAGATCCCCGAGCTCGGACCGAGTGCCCATCGTCGATCCGACCACCGACAACTGCAGGAAGAAGATCCGGTTGAGGGCGGCGGGCGGGTCGAATCCCGAGGTAGCGCCGGAGATCACGATCCGACCGCCCGGACGCAGCGCCTTGACCGAGTGCTGCCAAGTGGCGGCGCCGACCGTCTCCAGCACGGCGTCCACGCGATCGGGCAACCGCGCGCCGGACGGGAACGCGGCGTGCGCGCCGAGGTCGAGAGCGACCTGCTGCTTGGCCTCGGTGCGCGCCGTGGCCCACACCCGGTAGCCGGCCGTTCGGGCCAGGGCGATCGCGGCCGAGGCGACACCGCCGGACGCACCCTGCACGAGGACGGTCTGGCCGGGACGCAGAGCCGAGTTGACGAACAGCATCCGGTACGCCGTCAACCATGCGGTCGGTAGGCAGGCCGCCTCGGCAAAGGACAGCTCGGCAGGCTTAGGTACGACGTTGGCCGCCGGGACGATCACGTAGCGGGCCATGGTGCCCTGGTACTTCTCGGAGAGCAGCGACCGGCCGGGGTCCAGCGTCTCGTCGCCGGTCCAGCCGTCGCTCGCGATCACGCTGTGCACCACGACCTCGGCACCGCTCGCCAGGTCGACGCCGGCGGCGTCGCAGCCCAGGATCATCGGCAGGCGATCTGCGGCGATCCCCACGCCACGCAAGGTCCACAGGTCGTGGTGGTTCAGGCTCGCGGCGCGGACCTCGACGGTCGTCCAGCCGGACGGGGCGACCGGCTCCGGTCGCTCGGTCACCTGCAGGGCGTCGAGCGGGTGATCGGGGTCGGCGCGGACGGCGCAGGCGGCGAGCATGCGTCGAACCTAAACCGGGCGCGGTCCTGCGCTTACAGTGACGGGTCGTGGCGAGCGGCGGGCAGCGCAGCGGCCAACGCGGTTGGCAGAACTGGCGCCGTCCGCAGTTGGCGTTGATCGTGCTGGTCGCCGCCTGCCTGATCGGCTACCTGGCCAACGCTGCGCGCGACCACGAGCTGACCACCCCCGCCAGCTCTGGCGCGGTCGCACTCTCCAAGCTTCCGCCGCAGGCCGCGACGACGGTCGGCCTGGTCCGGAGCGGAGGCCCGTTCCCCTACGCGCAGGACGGAGTCGTGTTCGGCAACGCGGAGCGCCACCTGCCCACCGAGCCCCGGGGCTTCTACCACGAGTACACGGTGCCCACTCCTGGTGCGACCGACCGGGGTGCCCGCCGCATGATCACGGGCCAGAACGGGACGTGGTACTACACGGCCGACCACTACGAGAGCTTCGTGCGCGTAGACGTCGCCCGATGACCTGCGGTCGCTCCCTGCCGCGGGCGGACTGGTGACCGACCGTGTGGTGCGGCCGGCGCCGAGCCGGCGGCGGGCGATCACGGCCATCTTCGCCGCGCTCGACGCGCCGCCGTGGGCGGCCCCGAACCTGGACGGGCTGGCCGACGTCCTGCGCGACCTCTCGTGGCTGCCGCCCGGGCCGGTGATCCTCGTTTGGCGAGCGTCGTCCCAATTGCCGCCTCGCGACCGACGGGTCATCGAGGCCGTGCTGCACGCGGCGCAGCAGGAGACCGCCGGCGGACCGCGACCGGTCGTCGTGCGCGGGCCGTTCGGCTGAACCGGCGGGTCGCGAGCCACCGTTACCACCGGCCAGGAACACTGGACGGGTGCCCTCCGCGCTCCCTCCCGGTGATCCGGCGCCTCGGGACGGGCGGCTGCCCGCCACCGTCCGCGCCGCCGCCCGCGAGCGACCGTTCGGCATCTACGTGCACGTGCCGTTCTGCGAAACGCGCTGTGGCTACTGCGATTTCAACACCTTCACCGCGCCGGAGCTGGGCCCGGGTGTAAGCCGGGGCCGGTACGCCGACACGGTGCTCGCCGAACTGCGGCTCGCTCGGCACGTCCTGCGCGACGCGACGCCGCCCGTTTCGAGCATCTTTTTCGGTGGCGGTACGCCGACGGTGCTTCCCGCCGAGCACCTTGGGCTGATCGTCAACGAGATCCGCGAGCTGTTCGGCACGGCGTCGGACGTCGAGGTCACCACCGAGGCGAACCCCGAGTCCGTGACGCCGGCGTACTTCGCCACCTTGCGCGCGGCGGGCTTCACCCGCGTCTCGCTTGGCATGCAGTCGGCCATCCCGCATGTGCTCGAGGTCCTCGATCGCCGGCACCGTCCCGGACGTCCTGAGCAGGCCGTGGCCGAGGCCCGCGCCGCCGGCTTCGATCACGTCAACCTCGATCTGATCTACGGTGCCCCGCACGAGACCGAGGCGGACTGGCAGGCGTCCCTGGACGCGGCCGTCGCCGCCGGCCCGGATCACATCAGCGCGTATGCCCTGGTGGTCGAACCGGGCACGGCGCTGGCCCGCCAGGTGGCGTCCGGCGTGGTGCCGCCGGTCGACGACGACGTCCTCGCCGACCGTTACCTGCAGGCCGACCACACGCTCGCCACGGCGGGCTTCGAGTGGTACGAGGTGTCGAACTGGGCGCGCTCACCCGCGGCCCGGTGCCGGCACAATCTCCTGTACTGGCAGGACGGTTCGTGGTGGGGCGCCGGTCCCGGTGCGCACAGCCATGTCGCCGGTGTGCGCTGGTGGAACGTGAAGCACCCGGCGCGTTACACGGCACTGGTCGACGCGGGGGAGAGCCCGGCCGCTGCGCGCGAAGTCCTCGATGTCTCGGCTCGGTTGACCGAACAGGTCATGCTGCAGGTGCGGTTGCGTGACGGCCTGTCGGCTCTGGACCTGCCGCCCGCCGCGCAGGCTCGGGTGCCGGCGCTCACCTCGTGGGGTCTGCTCGACCCGTCCGCCGGACGGCAGGACCGGCTCGTCCTCACCCAGCGCGGCCGGCTGCTCGCCGACGCGGTGGTGCGGGAGTTGCTGGCCTGATCACCTCTCGCAAACGGTCAGGCGACCACGAGCGGACGCGCGGAGTGCCGCGATCGGTCCAGCCCGTGCCACGCGGCGGCGATCCGCCGGACGGCCTCGTCCAGCCGGTCCGCAGGCTGGGCGAACGGCAGCCGGACGAAGCGCTCGAGCGTGTTGTCGACGCCGAAGCGTGAGCCGGGCACCAGGTGCACGCCCTGGCTCGCCGCGGCCAGGGTGAGGGGTGTGGCGAGCGGCGCGTCGAGCTCGACCCAGACCGACAACCCGCCGGCGGGCACCGGCGCGTGCCACTCCGGCAGTTCCCGGGCCAACGCGGCGAGCAGGGCATCGCGCCGCGGGTGTAGCTCGGCGCGCCGCTGCGCGGCGATGCCGTCGAGGTCCGCGAACAGCGCGGCGCCGACGAGCTGGTCGAGCACCGAGCCCGCCATGTCGGTGGCCGCACGCAGAGCGGCGATGCGCCGGACGAGGTCGGGCGACGCGCGTAGCCAGCCCACCCGGATGCCGCCCCACACCGGCTTGGACAACGAGCCGACGCTGATCACCGACGGGTCGAGCGCCGCCGTGGTGATCGCCGGGGCGTCGTAGCCGAGGTCGACGAACGACTCGTCGACGATGACCGTCGTGCCGGCCTGGCGCGCGGCCCTTAGCACCTGTCGACGATCATCGGCGCTGACCAGGGCGCCGGTCGGGTTGTGGAAGTCCGGAATGAGATAGGCGAGCCGTGGTGCGGTCTGGCGCAGCGTGGCGTGCATGGCCGCGACCTGCCAGCCTCCTTCGGCCGCGATCGGGACGACCACCAGCCGCGCTCCGTTCGCGCGTAGTGCGTCGAGCGCACCCGGGTACGTCGGCAGCTCGGTCAGCACCCGATCGCCGGGGCCGACGAGCAGTCGCAGGGCGAGGTCGAGGGCGTGCAGGGAGCCGTTGGTCACGACGATCTGATCGGCGCTGGTCGCCACCCCGCGGTCGGTGTAGCGCTGCGCGACCGCTGCCCGCAGGTCGGACAGTCCGAGCGGGTCATAGCCGGGTCCTGCGGCCAGCGCCGGCAGCCGCTGTGCGGCTACGGTCAGGGCCGATGTGAGCCAGCCGGCCGGCGCGGGCATCGCCGCGCAGGACAGGTCGATGTCGTCGGCGGTGGGCGCTCCGGACCAGCGCGACGTGGTGAGCCGGCGGCTCGGGGGGACGGTGACATAGCTGCCGGCTCCCGTGCGGCTGTGCAGAAAGCCATCGCTCCGCAAGCGATCGTAGGCGGCCGTGACCGTCGCCCGGCTCAACTCGAGGTGCGTGGCCAGGTCCCGCTCTGAAGGCAGTCGCGCGTCCGGCGCCACGCGGCCGTCGAGGACGAGAGCGACGACGGCGTCGGCCAGCGCGGCGTAGACCGGTCCGGGAAGGGTCCGGACGTCCGGAAGCTGGACCGCGAGGGCTCGGGCGCTCAGGTGCGCAGTGGGACGGCCGGTCACCGGGCCATTCTGCGCCTCCCTGTGGCTAATTGGCCAGGCCACTGGACACCGAATGGCCGATGAGAGGCGCCGAGTGGTCTGCCAGACTGCAGTAATGGCCCGCATGGCAACGCGTCTGCTGCAGCTCTATGCCGGCCTCCTGCTCTACGGCCTGGCCACTGCGCTGCAACTACGCGGCGGCCTCGGGCTCGATCCGTGGGACGTCCTTCACCAGGGCCTGGCCCGGCACCTGCACCTGTCCATCGGCAGTGTCGTCATCGGCGTCGGTGTGCTCGTCCTGCTGGCCTGGATCCCGCTGCGCCAGCGTCCAGGTCTCGGCACGCTGAGCAACGTCGTACTCGTCGGCGCCGCGCTGGACGCGTCGCTGTCCGTGTTGCCGACGCCGCACGTCCTCGCGCTCCGAATCGGCTTCCTGGTCGCCGGCATTGTGCTGTGCGGTGTCGCCACGGGCATGTACATCGGCGCGGACCTCGGCCCGGGCCCACGGGACGGGCTCATGACCGGACTGGCGCGGCGCACCGGCGCTTCCATCCGCCTCGTTCGCACCGGCATCGAACTGACCGTGCTGGCCGGGGGCTGGCTGCTCGGCGGCACCGTCGGGATCGGAACCTTGGCCTTCGCGCTCGCGATCGGGCCACTGGCGCAGGTGTTCCTCCGCGTCTTCGATCGCACCGGCGCGTCCGCAGGCGCACCGACCGCCTCCGCGACCCAGGAATCGATGCAGCGGGACCCGACTGCGACACAGGAGGCGCACGGCGCGGAGAGCGTTGTCGGCGGCCACGGCTAATCTCGGAATTACCAGGGGCTCGTCGTCCTTCTCGTCATAGCGCGAGTCGCGGCAACAGCTGCGCGGGGACTACTTGAGACACACGGGCCGGTGGCCAGGGGAGATTCGATGACACAACGCGACGACCGCTCGGTGCGCGGCGAGGCGGTCGACGGGGTAGCCGGCGCAAGCAACGGTCACGCCTCCCGTCCGACCGTCGGAGGCCGGCACGAGCCCTCGGTG
>CAXTNQ010000001.1:24898-25680 GCA_964245745.1 uncultured Jatrophihabitantaceae bacterium | reverse complement strand
CGGTGGCCGTGGCCGAGGTCGCGCAGCTGGCGGCGACGACCGGCGGTCACGCGGAGCGCTCCCAGGCGGCGACGACGGAGAACGGTCGGCCCGGCGAAGCCCCGACGGACGGCAAGTGGTGGACGCTCGTCGCGGTCTGCCTCGGCACGTTCATGCTCCTGGTCGACGTGACCATCGTGAACGTGGCGTTACCCGACATTCAGACCTCCCTGTCGGCCAGCTTCTCCGATCTGCAGTGGGTCGTCGACGCCTACGCGCTTACGCTGGCCGCGTTTCTGCTCACGGCCGGCAGCGTCGCCGATATGTACGGTCGCCGCCTGCTGTACCTAATCGGCCTCACCGTATTCACGGCGGCCTCGGCGCTGTGCGGTGCGGCGCAGACGACGCTCATGCTGCAACTGTCGCGCGCCCTGCAGGGCATCGGTGGCGCGATCATGTTCTCCGTGTCGCTCGCCCTTCTGGCCAGCGCTTTCCACGGTAGGGACCGCGGCGTGGCGTTCGGGGTCTGGGGGGCCGTGACCGGTTTGGCCGTCGCGGTCGGGCCGCTGCTCGGCGGCATCCTGACCTCGGGGCTGTCGTGGCGGTGGATCTTCTTCGTGAACCTGCCGGTGGGAATCGCAGCTGTCGTCCTGTGCTTCCTGCGCGTGGCCGAGTCTCGCGATTCACGCCCCCGACGACCCGACTGGGCCGGCTTCGCGACCTTCACCCTCGCGCTCGCCGCGCTCGTCTACGGGCTGATCGAGTCCAACCAGCGTTCGTTCGACGACGGCGTGGTGCTCGGG
>CAXTNQ010000001.1:16005-24888 GCA_964245745.1 uncultured Jatrophihabitantaceae bacterium | reverse complement strand
ACCTGTCGCTGTTCCGTCTGCCGACCTTCACCGGTGGCTCGGTGGCGGCGTTCGGCCTGAGCGCGTCGATCTTCGCGATGTTCCTGTACCTGGTGCTGTACCTGCAGGACGTTCTCGGGCTGAGCGCTCTCCAGACGGGCGTCCGCCTGCTCGTGGTGTCCGCCGGCATCCTGCTCACCTCGGCGGTCGCGGGACGGCTGAGCTCCCGCGTCCCGGTTCGCTGGTTGATCGGTCCCGGGCTCGTGCTGGTCGGCGTCGGACTGCTGCTGATGCGCGGGCTGAACGCGAGCTCGACCTGGACCGACCTCCTCCCCGGACTGGTCGTGTCCGGCCTCGGCGTCGGCTTGGTCAATCCGCCGCTCGCGTCGACCGCCATCGGGGTGGTGCAGCCGCGGCAGGCGGGCATGGCGTCCGGCATCAACTCGACGTTCCGCCAGGTGGGGATCGCCACCGGGATCGCGCTGCTCGGCACACTGTTCAGCAGCCGCGTCCACGACGAGGTTTTGCGGCTCGTCGGCGGCACACCGGGTCTGGCCGGGCGAGGGCCGGCCATCGCGTCCGCCGTGCAGTCCGGCTCGGTCGGTCAGCTCGTCGGCGGCCTCCCGCCGTCCGCCCGAGGTCAGGTCCGGCAGCTGACGACGACCGCCTTCACCAGTGGCCTCAACCACATCTTGCTGGTGGCCGCGATCATCGCACTGGGCGCGGCGGTCGTCGCCTTCAGCACGATCCGCCAGAAGGACTTCGCGCACAACCGTCCGCAGTGAGGCCGGCAGCTATCGGCGCAACCCCAAGGCACTCGCGGCGGGTTACTCGTCGTCGTCGGTGCGCGCCAACCAGGTGGCGAGGCGGTCGATCGGCGTCTCGAATTGCGGGTACGCGTCGACGAAGGCCTGCAGACGGTCGGCCAGCCAGGCGAGCGACACCTCCTCCTCGCCTCGCCGGTCGGCCAGCTCCTCGATGCCTCGGTCCGTGAAGTACACGCTCACTCGCTCTCGTCGTCGACGTCGTAGCGCACGCCGACCTGGGCTCGGACCTGGTCGAGCAGCTGCATGATTGCGACGGTGGTATCCAGCGGGACGACCGGACTCTCCGTCACACCGGCTCGCAGGCAACGTTCCACCTCGGCGACCTGCGGCCGGTAACCATTGCCTTCGGATCCACCGATCTCGGCGGCCAGAATCGTCTGATCGCCATCTTCGGTGTGCACGGTCAGCTCCTGCGGACGATGCAGGCGCGGCGTGAGCGACAGCCAGCCTTCCGTCCCGGACACCAGGCCGGGTTGCGGGTTCGGGGCCAGCGTCGTACATGCGACCTGGGCGAACCGGCCGTCTGCGTACCACCACTGCTGAGCGGTCGTCATGTCGGATCCGGTGGGGGAGAGCTGACCCGCCGCCTGCACGTCCTCCGGACGGCCGAGGAACACCCACGCGAAGTTGACGGGATAGACGCCCAGATCGAGCAGAGCGCCGCCACCGACGCTGAGGTCGTAGAGGCGGTGGCTCGGGTCGTACGGAAACGCGGCAGACAGGTCCGCGCGGACGCTCACGACGTCGCCGATCGCTCCGTCGGCGATCAGGTCCTGGGCGCGGCGAAGTAACGGGTTGAATCGCATCCACATGGCTTCCATCGCGAACAGGTCACGCTCGCGAGCGGCCTGGACGACGTCCGTCGCCTGCCGGGCGTTGAGGGTGAACGCCTTCTCGACGAGCACGGGTTTGTCAGCTCGCAACGCGAGCAAGGCCTGGTCGTGGTGCTGCGCGTGCGTGGTGGCGATGTACACGACGTCGACGTCCGGATCGTCGGCGAGCTGGGCGTACGAGGCGTAGGCCGCCGGCGCGTCGAGCTCCGTCGCCAGTGCGCCGGCGCGGTCGAGGTCACGCGCGGCCACCGCACGGACCTCGCTGCTCTCGGACGCGGCGATGTCGGCGCCGACCGTGTGAGCAATCGTGCCGGCACCCATGATTCCCCAGCGCACCGGTCGTTCGGACGGAAGTGGCGTCGCCATGCAGGCAAGGTAACGGTCGTCGCGCATCCGCGGTGGGCGGCCGCTGAGCGACCGCTCACGCCGGAAGTTACGCCGTGCCCACCGTGGCCGGCGGCCGCACGGCGAAGCCAGCGATGAGCGAAGCAAGCGCGCCGCGCCAAAGGTGCTCGGCGTCGATCGCCCGGCGGGGGCCACGCCGTTCGAGCATGGCCAGTCCTTCGCAGAGGGCGTGGAACTGCAGCGTGGCCTCGGTGACGGTGCGCTCGCCGATCAGTCCGCGGTCGGCAAGCCGGGCGACGCGGTCCGTGAGCACGGCGAACGCGGAGTCCGCGGCGGCGCACACCGATTGCCACGGCGGTTGTCCCGGGACGTCGCGTTGGATGCCGATCGCGTAGAGCGCGGGGCGCTCGACGGCCAGGCGGCGGAACACGAGACCGACCTCGACGAGATCGGCCGCCGGGTCATCGGTGGGCGGCAGCGCTTGGAGCCCGGTGCGCAGTAAGTCGAAGGCGCGCGCCCCGAGTGCGGCGAACAGGCCGTCCTTCGAGCCGAACAGGCTGTAGACGGCGCGCGTGGTCGTCCCGACCTCGCTGGCGACGGCGCGCACCGCGAGGGCTTCGACTCCGCCGGCCTCGACGGCGCGTTCGGCGGCCGTCAGCAGCGCGACGGCCGTGCGTTCGTCGTGTTCTCGGGGGCGTCCCATATTGCCTCGACACGATACCGCAACGCTGTTACGTTACGCCGTACCGAAACGAGAGGACGGACATGACTACCACGACCGAGACGACGTTGGCCTTCGACCGCCGGGGCTCCGGCGTGCCGATCGTCCTGCTCCCCGGCCTCACCTTCGAGCGCCGGACCTGGCGCCCGATCGTCGAGCGCCTCGGGGAAGGCGTGGACACGATCGCGGTCGACCTACCCGCGCAGGGCGACAGCACGGGCGCGCCGTGCGACCTCGCCGGATTGGCGGCTCGCGTCCACGACCTCGTCACGGGCCTCGGCGTCGACAAGCCGGTCGTCGTCGGGCATTCGATGTCGGGCGGGACGGCGATGATCTACGCGGCGTCCTACCCGACGCGTGGCGTCGTCACCGTGGACTCCCCGGTGGACCTGGTTCCCTTCGCCGAACTGGTGCAGCGCTTCGAACCCGCGCTGCGCGGCCCAGGCTTCCGGCAAGCCTTCGAGCCGTTCCAGCAGGGCATGGGCTTCGAGCGCATATCCGAACCGCTGCGATCCGAGGTGCTCGCCGCGCAACAGATTCGGCAGGACGTCGTCCTCGGCTACTGGGAAATGCTGCTTCGCTCCGAACCCGCGCAGCTCCGGACCTTCGTCGAGAAGGTCGCGGCAGTTATCGACGTGCCGGTGCTGGCCGTGTCCGGACACCGGCTCGCTACCGACGAGCGGGACTACTTGCGTCAGCTCCTGCCAGCTGTGCAGCTCGAGGAGTGGCCCGAACGCGGGCACTTCGTCCACCTGGCCGAACCGGGCCGCTTCGCGGCCCGGTTGCGGGCCTTCGTCGACTCCTGTGCGGGGTCAGCGGATCTCGACGACCACCAGTGAGTTGCCCTCCGGGTCGCGCAGCCAGAACATCGGCGGAATGGGGTCACCCATCCGGCTGACCTCGGCGTCGACGTCCACCCCCGCGGCCTTGAGCGAGGCGTGAACTGCGTCGACGTCGTTGGTCTGCAGGCAGATGCCGGTCTCCCGCCCTCCGGTCGTCCCGCCGGGAGGGGGAGGTGCGATCGCGATCACCGTCTGCGCGCCGGCCGGGGCCACTTCGACCCAGCGGTGGTTACCGGCGAAGGCGATGTCGGTGCGCTTGTCCAGCCCGAGCGGGCCGGTGTAGAAGTCGATTGCCCGGTCGGTGTCCTCGACGGAAATGACGACGTTGGCAATCTGGCTGATGCGCGCGGTGGTAGCGGTCACGAGAGCCTCCTGCTCGTAGTGCGGTCACACTGTCAGACCAGCCGGAGAGCCGAAGCTCATCGCCGGCGGATCAGATGGCCGCGCCGCGCGGCGGCTTAGCCCAGTGCAGTGGCGACGACCGAGCGTTGCTGCGCTTCGTGCACGGTGGCCGAACCCACCGCGGGTGACGCGGCGGCCGGCCGGGACGCTCGGAGCAGGGGACGGCGGTCATCGGCCGCCGCCAGTTGTTCGGGCAGGTTGAGGGCGATGAACGACCAGGCACCCTGGTTGGCTGGCTCCTCCTGGGTCCAGACCAACTCGGCGTCGGGATAGCGGGCCAGCGCCTGCGTGATCTCGGCCCCGGGTAGCGGATAGAGCTGCTCGACGCGGACCAGCGCGACGTCGGTGCGCTGCGCCCGGTCCCGCTCGGCCAGGAGGTCGTAGTAGATCTTGCCGCTGCACAGCACCACGCGCCGTACCCCGGCCGGTTCGACCGTGTCGTCGATGACCGGACGGAACGTGCCGGAGGTGAAGTCGTCGACCTCGCTCACCGCGGCCTTGAGGCGCAGCAGCGACTTCGGTGTGAAAGCGATCAACGGCCGCTGGACGGGGGAGAGGCCCTGGCGGCGCAGCAGATGAAAGTAACTGGCCGGCGTCGAACACACGGCCACCGTCATATTGTTCTCGGCGGCCAGCTGCAGGAACCGTTCCGGCCGTCCGCTCGAATGGTCCGGGCCTTGTCCCTCGTAGCCGTGCGGCAGCAGCAACGAAACGCCCGAGCGCTGCCCCCATTTGCTCTCACCGGCGGCGATGAACTCGTCGATGATGGTCTGCGCGCCGTCGGCGAAGTCACCGAACTGGGCCTCCCAGCACACCAGGACGTCGTCCCGGACGACCGAGTAGCCGTACTCGAAGCCCATGGCCGCGAATTCGGACAGCAGTGAGTCGTACGCCCAGAACGGGGCCTGGTCCGGTGACAGTTCGCGCAGTGGCGTGTACTCGGAGCCCGAGTTGCGATCGATGAGGACGGCGTGCCGCTGGGTGAACGTCCCGCGACGTGAGTCCTGGCCGGAGAGTCGCACGGCGCGTCCCTCCATGACCAGCGACCCGAACGCGAACAGCTCCGCGGTGGCCCAGTCGACGCCACCGCTGCTGGCCATCGCCACGCGGCGGTCGATCTGCGGCTTGAGCCGCGGGTGGACGGTGAACCCGTCCGGCGGGTTGCCGTACGCCTCGGCGATCCGCTTGATCACCTCCAGGGTGACCGCGGTGGGGGCCGCGGACACCGGCGCTACGTCGTCCATGACCGGTTCGGGGGTCGGCCGTCCCGTGGCGTTCCGGGTCTCGAGGAAGACTTTCTCCAGCTGCTGCTGGAAGTCCTTGAGGGCGGCCTCGGCGTCCTCGATGGTGATATCACCGCGTCCGACCAGCGCTTCGGTGTACAGCTTTCGGACGCTCCGTTTGCTGTCGATGATGTCGTACATCAGCGGCTGCGTGAACGACGGGTTGTCGGCTTCGTTGTGGCCGCGTCGCCGGTAGCAGACCATGTCGATGACGACGTCCTTCTTGAAGTCTCGCCGGAACTGCACGGCGAGCTTCGCCACCCGCACGCACGCCTCGGGGTCGTCGCCGTTGACGTGGAAGATCGGCGCGGCGATCATGCGCGCGACGTCGGTGCTGTACAGGCTCGAGCGCGACGCCGACGGCGACGTGGTGAACCCGACCTGGTTGTTGACGACCACGTGCACCGTGCCGCCCGTGCGGTAACCCCGCAGCTGCGACAGGTTGAGCGTCTCGGCGACGACGCCCTGACCGGCGAACGCGGCGTCGCCGTGCAGCAGGACGGGCAGCACGGTGAAGCCGTCCTCGCCCTTGTTGAGCACGTCCTGCTTGGCCCGCACGATGCCTTCGAGCACCGGGTCGACCGCTTCGAGGTGGGAGGGATTGGCGGTCAGCGAGACGGCAACCTCGCCGCCGTCCGGGGCTTGGAATCGTCCCGTCGCGCCCAGGTGGTACTTGACGTCGCCGGAGCCCTGCGCGGTGCCCGGGTCGATGTTGCCCTCGAACTCGTTGAAGATCTTCGCGTACGGCTTGCCGACGATGTTCGCCAGCACGTTCAACCGTCCACGGTGCGGCATACCCACCACGACCTCGTCGAGGTTCTGGTCGGTCGCCTGGCACAGCACGGCATCCAGCAGCGCGATGACCGTCTCGGCGCCCTCGAGGCTGAACCGCTTCTGTCCCACGTACTTGGTCTGCAGGAACGTCTCGAAGGCCTCGGCCACGTTGAGCCGGCCGAGGATGTGCAGCTGCTCGTCCCGGGTAGGGGCGTCGTTCTTGACCTCGATGCGGGTCTGGAGCCACCGCCGTTGCTCAGGGTCGGTGATGTGCATGTACTCGACGCCGACGCGGCGGCAGTACGCGTCACGCAGCACACCCAAGATGTCGCGCAGCTTCATGAGCTTCTCGCCGGCGAAGCCGTCAACCGGGAACTCGCGGTCGAGGTCCCACAGGGTCAGACCGTGGCGCGTGATGTCGAGGTCGGGGTGCGTGCGGACCGTGAATTCGAGCGGGTCGGTGTCGGCCATGAGGTGGCCGTTCGTGCGGTACGCGTTGATGAGCTCGATGACCCGCGCGCTCTTGTCGATCTGGCCTTCGTGACTGAACTCGCGATCGACCAGCCAACGCACCGGCTCGTAGGGGATCCGCAGCGACGCGAAGATGTCGTCGTAGAAGTCGTCGGCGAGCAGCAGCTGGTGGACGCGAGCCAGGAATTCACCGGACTGCGCGCCCTGGATGATGCGGTGGTCGTAGGTCGACGTCAGCGTCATGATCTTGCTGACCGCACTCTGCGCCAGGCGGTCCTCGCTCATGCCGCTGAACTCAGCGGGGTACTCGAGCGCCCCGACCCCCACGATCGTGCCCTGACCCTGCATGAGCCTTGGGACCGAGTGGTTCGTGCCGATGGTGCCCGGGTTGGTCAGGCTGATCGTCGTGCCCGCGAAGTCGTCCGCGGTCAGCTTGCCGGACCGGGCCCGACGGATGATGTCCTCGTACGCGGTCCAGAACGCCGCGAAGTCCATCTGGTCGGCGGCCTTTATGCTCGCGACGACGAGCGCCCGGGACCCGTCCTTGTTCTCCAGGTCGATGGCGATGCCGAGGTTGACGTGCGGCGGGCGCACCAGCGCGGGTTTGCCGTCGACCTCGGCGAAGTGGCTGTTCATCTCGGGGTGCGTGGCGACGGCGCGCACGACCGCGTACCCGATGACGTGGGTGAAGCTGACCTTCCCGCCGCGAGAGCGCCGCAGATGGTTGTTGATCACGACCCGGTTGTCGGCCAGGAGCTTGGCCGGCACCGCGCGCACGCTCGTCGCCGTCGGCACGCCGAGGGACGTCGTCATGTTCGTCACGACGCGGGCGGCCGCACCGCGCAGGGTCGCCGTCTCGTCGCCGTCCGCTGAGCCGGCGGCGCGAGGCGCAGTTGTCGGCGTTGCGGGCTTCGGCACCGGGGCCGCCTCTGGCGCGGCGGTGTCGATGCGGGTGGCCTGTGGCGTGGAAGGAGCTGCGGTCCCCGTCCGTCGCGGCGGTGCCGTGGCATCGGTGGGTTCGTCCGCCGGAGCGGGCCGCTCGACCGGCGAGGTCGTCACGGGGGACGTCGTCGGCGAAGAGGCCGTCGCCGAAGACGCCGAAGCTGGCGGGCTCGAGACCGGATTGCCGTCCGGCGGAGCGGCCGGCGTGCCGGGCGCCCGGTAGTCGGCAAAGAAGTCGTGCCAGGCTGCGTCGACACTGCTCGGGTCGGCGCGGTAGCGGTCGTACATCTCTTCGACGAGCCACTCATTGGCTCCGAAGTCGCCGACCGGTGTTGTGCGCTCAGCTGACTGGGTCTGCTCCGTGGTCGCCACCGTCCTGGCCGTCCCATGCTAGGTGTCTTGATATCGAGAGGTCCCTCTCGGTCCCTCAGTCTACGGCCGCCGCCCGGTTTGGTCAGTGGACGAAAGGGTCAGGTGATATCGCGACGCATGGTGATCCCGGCGCCCAACACGGCCAGGCCCACCCCCCACACCAACAGCACCACGACGCCCGCCCAGCCGGGCAACAGGTGCACGTGATTGACCACCCGATCCTCTGGCGTGTTGGCGTTGATCGCTGCTGCGGCCCCGCTGGGCAGGTAGGGATACACGTACTTCACACCCGGTATGGCCAGGACCAGGTTCTGGACGACGAGGATGACGAGCAGGCCGACGCTGACGGCCACGATCTGGTTCTTCAGGAGTGCGCCGAGACCGAGCCCGAGCAGCCCGTACAGCACGATCTCCGCGAACACTGCGACGAGCGTGTGGCCGTAGTCGCCCGCGCCGACGTCGATTCCTCGTGCACTGAGCCACGGCGCGGCCATGGCGACGGCGAGGACGATGCCGGCGACGGCAAAGCCTGCTCCGGTCAGGACGTAGGCCACTATCTTCGCCGTGATGATGCGCCACCGTGACGGCGTGGCGAGGACGGTCGGAGTGATCGTCTGGTACCGGAACTCCGTCGTGACGCCGAGCACGCCGAGGACGAAGACGGCGACATAACCGCTGCCCGCCGAGGCCAGGACGTCACGCACGTTGCGCTGCAGGTCGGCGTCGCTCGAGCCGGCGATCTGGGCCACCACGGCAATGGCCGTGAGCGCCAGCGAAGCCAGCAGTAGCCAGAACCACACCTGCGTGGAGAAGAGCTTGCGACGCTCGGCGCGTAGCAGCGACGCCGGCGGGGGCGTCACGTCCGCGTCGACCACGGTCATCGCGCACCGTCCCTGGTAGCGAACTCGCCCTCGGTGAGCGCGAAGAACAGCTGCTCGAGGTCGAACTTGTCGACGCGCAGCTCGTGGACCTCGATGCCCGAAGTGAAGGCCAGGCGCCCGACGCGGGCCGGGTCGTCGATCCTGACGCGGAGGGTCTGGCCGTCGATCCGCTCCCCGGGCAGGCCGGCCGCAGTGAGCACCTGCGCGAGCC
>CAXTNQ010000001.1:13756-15995 GCA_964245745.1 uncultured Jatrophihabitantaceae bacterium | reverse complement strand
GGTCGGCCTCTGGAGCTCGCACGACGACGCTGTCGGTGCCCGCGGTGAGCTCGGCGATCGAGCCGGCGCGCACGAGTCGGCCGCGGTCGAGGATGACCACCCGGTCCGCGAACTCCTGCACCTCGTTGAGCAGGTGGCTCGACACCAGCACGGTGCGGCCCTCGTCGGCCAGGTGCCGGAAGAACCCACGAAGCCAGCGAATCCCCTCCGGATCGAGGCCGTTGGCGGGCTCGTCCAGGATCAGGATGCCCGGATCGCCGAGCAGCGTGGCCGCGAGCCCGAGGCGCTGTCGCATACCCATCGAGAAGCCGCGCACCTTGCGACGCGCGGCGTCGGTCAGCCCGACCAAGTCGAGCACCTCGTCGGCGCGCCGGTCCGGCAGGTTGGCCGCGGCACAGTAGACGAGCAGGTGATTGCGCGCTGTTCGGGCCGGGTGGAAGCTCGACGCCTCCAGGGCCGCACCGACCACCCGGATCGGGTCATGCAACCGTCCGTACGGCAGACCACCGATCGTCGCCCGACCGGACGTCGGCGTGACCAGCCCTAACAACATGCGCAGCGTCGTGGTCTTGCCCGCGCCGTTCGGTCCGAGGAAGCCGGTCACCGAGCCGGCTTCGACGGTGAAGCTCAGGTGGTCGACGGCCCGGACCCGTCCGCCGAATACCTTGGTCAGGTCATCGACGACGATCCGGCCGGCGTCGGCGGCCACCGGACCTGCGGCCGAGGTCGGCGCTGCGGTCACCAGAGCATCCAAGCATGCCCCGGCGACGACATTTCGGTCGCGTGCGGTCGGCCGATGGAGCCGCACGCGGTCCGGCGACCAGCAGCGCCCGACCGTTCCGAGCCGCTGCGCGCTCATGCACTGATGTGAGGACTCGCGCAGTTTCGGGCATAGGACAAGTGGCCCCTGTACCCCTATCCGCCGAGGAGCATGAGTCATGGCCTCAGTCGAAGATTCGATCGACGTCGACGTCCCCGTCTCGACCGCGTACAACCAGTGGACGCAGTTCGAGTCGTTCCCGCAGTTCATGCACGGCGTGGAGTCGATCACGCAGACCGACGACACCCACCTGCACTGGAAGACCAAGGTCGGCGGGGTCGAGCGCGAGTACGACACGGTGATCACCGAGCAGCACCCCGACGAGCGGGTCGCCTGGAAGAGCACCGACGGCACGACCAACGCCGGCGCGGTGACGTTCTACCGGCTGTCCGACGACCAGACCCGCGTCACCGTCCAGATCGATTGGCAGCCGGAGGGCTTCGTCGAGAAGGCCGGCGCAGCGATCGGCGTCGACGACCGTCAGGTCGGCGCCGACCTCAAGCGGTTCAAGTCGTTCATCGAGAGCCAAGGCAGCGAAACGGGTGCCTGGCGCGGCGACGTGCAACGCCCCAGCTGAACCAACTTCACGACCGCCGGCCCTCCCAGGGGTCGGCGGTCGTGTTGTGTTAGATCCCGTGTCTCCACGAGTCGCGCTTACGCGAGAGACGCAACTAAATTCCAACCGGGTTGCTGCGCAACGAGCGCTCCTGAGCCGTCAGCCGTACCTGTACGCGACCCTCGACCACACGGACCTCGAGCGCGGCTTGCGGACGGTTGGCCGGACCCTCGAGGACGTCGCCGGTGTCGAGGGCAAATATGCTGCCGTGCCACGGACATGTCACGCATCCGGCAGCGATCTCGCCCTCGTGCAAGGGTGCACCTCGGTGTGTGCATCGATCGGCCAGCGCGCGGATCTGGCCGTCGTGCCACGCCAACAGGATGGGGACGCCGCCAGCCTCGCGCATGATCGCACCGGTGGTCGGTACGTCCGGGGCGGCGGCCACGTCCGTCCAGTCCGCCGGGAACTTCTGGAAGGCGGTCGTGTCCACGCCGACGCCCTGCGCGTATGCCATGTGACCGCCGAGCCAGCCGGACGCGGTCAGCACTGCGGCCCCGGCCAGGGCGTAGACCACCCCGCGTCCCCGCCGACCTCGCCGCCGGGCGGCCCAGCTCGCCGAGTAGAGCCCGAGCGCCGTGGCGTTGAGCGACGCGTGGACGACGCCGACTCGCTGCTCGCCGCCAGCCGTGAACGCCCAGTCGCTGAGTCCGGTCACGATCGTCGGCAGGGCGACAAGATTCCCCAGCCCGATCAGCCGGCGAGCCGCGCCGGCGTCGCCGCCGGTAAGGTCGAGGTAGCTGGCCGCCGTCCACGCTCCGATCGGGATCGCGACCAGAGCCGGATGCACCGGGTGGCTGACC
>CAXTNQ010000001.1:0-13746 GCA_964245745.1 uncultured Jatrophihabitantaceae bacterium | reverse complement strand
GTGCAGAGAGGACTCCATGCGCCGAAGGCTCCTGATCGTCGACGACGATGCCGACAGCAGCAACCAGCTTCGCAAGCTCCTGCAATCCGACAGCCTGAGCGTCGAGACCGTCGCCAGCGGGCACGAGGCGCTCGACCAGCGGCGCCAACCGCGCGCTCACCGCGTCGAGCGTCTGCGTCCGTTCGATCTTGGCGACGACCTGATCGAGCGCTTCGGGCAGTCGGCGGGTGGTGCGCGACATCGGCATGGTGGTCTTCGTCCTCTCGACGGATCATCAGCGGGCTACCCACATCATTCGCGCGGGGAACCGCGTCGCGCAGATCGGGTATGACGGCACGGTGATCAGCATCCGCCAGGCAGCCGGCGAGATTTTGGGTGATGTGCCGTTCCGGGCCGGCCAGCAGGAGGCGATCGACGCTGCACTGTTGCGCGACGTGTTGGCGGTCCTGCCGACCGGCGGCGGCAAGTCCCTGGTCTATCGGGTGGTCGGGCGGCTCTTCGGAGGCGTGACGGTCGTCGTGTCGCCCACGGTGGCGCTACAGGCTGATCAGCTCGCCGCGCTGCGTGCGGCCGGGCCGCCGGCCGCCGCACTCAACAGCCTCGTCCCGGCGAGGGAGCAGCGCGCCACGCTGGAACAGCTGGCGGACGGCACGCTCGCGTTCGTGCTGCTCGCGCCGGAACAGCTGCAGAAGCCAGCCGTTCTCGATGCGCTCGTGCAGGCCGACGTGCGGCTGTTCGCCGTCGACGAGGCCCACTGCGTCAGCACATGGGGGCAGGACTTCCGTCCGGACTACCTGCACCTGCCCACCGTGATCGATACGCTGGGCCGACCTCGCGTGCTGGCCCTGACCGCCACCGCGTCCCCGACGATGCGCCGCGAGATCGTGGCTGCGCTGCGGATGCGCGACCCGGCGGTGATCGTCGGCGAAACCGATCGGCCGAACATCTGGCTGGGCGCTCGGGTGGTCGCCGACGACGCGGCCGCCCGTGACGTACTGACGCGGACGGTGGCGGCGCACGTGACTTCGGAATCGGGCGCGGCCCTGGTCTACGTCGGTAGCCGGCGTCGGGCGGAGGAGACGGCAGCGGTGCTCACCGCGTGCGGCTTGCCGGCCGACGCCTATCACGGGACGTTGCCGCGGCGCGAACGCGACCGCCTGCACCGCGCCTTCCACCGCGGAGACGCCCGGCTGATCGTCGCGACCAGCGCGTTCGGCCTCGGGGTGGACAAGCCGGACGTGCGGCTGGTCGCGCACCTCGATCCACCCGAGGACCTCGACGACTACTACCAGCAGATCGGCCGAGCGGGCCGGGACGGTCGACCGGCCGAGGCCGTACTGCTCAGCCGGCCGTCCGGTTATCAGCTCCCGAAGTACTTCGCGGCGCGCAGCCCGGTCGACGAGGCCGACCTGCGCGCCGTCTGGGACACGCTGGCGTCCGGGTCGCGGCGTCCCGCCGACCTCGCGGCGCGGGCGACGCTTTCGGCGCCCCGAGTCCGTCGGGCGGTCAACGCCCTGGTCGGTGTCGACGCGGTGCGCGAGAGCCGCACGGGCGTGCAGCGCAGTGCGGCGCCCGAAGACGCCGATGAGCTCATCGCGAGCGCCGTGCGGCGGGCCGAGCACGCCCGCACCCGGTCGACGACCGGGGTCGAGTTGATGCGGCACTACGCCGAGACCACGGACTGCCGACGGCGGCTCATCCTGCAGCTGCTCGGCGAGGAGCGGACGAAGGCATGTGGGAACTGCGACAACTGTGACGCCGGCACGTCGCGTCCCGACGACGACAGTCCGTTCGCCGTCGGGACGCGCGTGATCCACCGCGAGGGGGGAACCGGAATCGTCCAGCAGCACGAGAACGATCGGGTCGTCGTGCTGTTCGAGTCCGCGGGCTA
Organism: uncultured Jatrophihabitantaceae bacterium; assembly: GCA_964245745.1. GTDB lineage: Bacteria > Actinomycetota > Actinomycetes > Mycobacteriales > Jatrophihabitantaceae > CAXTNQ01. The sequence continues at coordinate 11,855 of CAXTNQ010000001.1, read as the reverse complement.
CCGCACGCTGTCCACGGAGCTCGCGCTCGACTCCGGCCTGCTCGCTGCGGCCCGCTAACGCATCCGCAGCACGATCTTGCCGCGGGTGTGTCCGTCGGCCAGTTCGGTGTATGCCGCCTGCACCTGCTCGAGCGGGTAGGTAGCCGCGACCGGAACGGTGAGCCGTCCGGCGGCGATCAGTTCGGCGAGCTGGGCGAGGACGGTCGCGCTGTTCGCCTCCGCGCCGCCCGTGACCCGCGCGCCGAGCCGGGGTGCCGCCTCGTAATCGACGACGGTGACGACCCGCTCGGGCCGCACCCCGACGTCGACGGCAAGCTGCACGTAGCCGTCGCCGTGCGTGTCGATGAAGGCGTCGATGCCGAGCGGTGCCATGGTGCGCAACCGGTCGGCGAGCCCGTCGCCGTACGCGACGGGGGCGACCCCGAACGACTCCAGCCACTCTCGGTTGTTCTGACTCGCGATGCCGACGACCTGTGCTCCGGTCAGCCGGGTCAGCTGAACGGCGAGCGACCCGACGCCGCCCGCGGCCGAACTGATCGCCACGGTCTCGTTGTCCTGCGGAGCGATCGCGCGCACGGTCGCGAAGGCGGTCTTGCCCGCCACGGCCAGCGCACCTGCCGCGTCCCAGTCCACGGTGGACGGCTTGGGCGTGAGCTGGTCTGCAGGCACCGCGAGGTAGTCGGCGTGCGAGTTACGTCCGTCGCTCCAGCCGATCACCTCGTCACCCTCGCTCCACTCCGTGACGCCGTCGCCGAGTTCCGCCACGCGACCGGCGAAGTCCGAACCTTGTCCGGACGGGAAGGTCGCGGGGAACACCGCGTCCAGTGATCCGTCGCGGATCTTGCTTTCGCCCGGGTTGATGCCAGCGGCGACGACCTCCACGAGAACCTCGCCGGGACCGGGCTCCGGTCGGTTGATCTCGGCGATGTAGAGGACATCGACCCGCCCGTAGTGGTCGAAACGGACAGCACGCATTAAGGGCTCCTTGTCGGTAGGTCTTGGTCATTCCCCGAGGACGGCGTTGGATCACGCGCCGGTTTCCTAGGGTGATGCCGTGGGTACGTGGTGGCAGCGGGACGTGATCGACGGCGGCAAGTTGCCGCTCATGCTGTGTCTGTTGGCGTTCGTCGTGACCTTTCTGGTCACCCGCACGATAACGCGACTCATCCGCGCCGGCCGCGGACCCTTCCACAACGTCACCAGCGGCGGGGTGCACATCCACCACGCGGTTCCCGGACTCGTCCTGCTGATCGCCGGCGCCTTCACCACGGTGGGGACGACCGCCCAGCCCTGGCGGTCGATCGGCGCGGTCCTCATCGGCGTAGGCGTGTCGTTGGTGCTCGACGAGTTCGCCCTCATCCTGCATCTAAAGGACGACTATTGGACGGCACAGGGCCGGACGTCCGTCGACGCGGTGTGTCTGACCGCCGCCTGCCTCGGCCTGGCCGTCGTCGGGATCAGTCCGGTGGGCGTCGACAACGTCGGGACCGCCGAGCTCGCGGTGCGGCTGAGCGGTACCGGAGTCTTGATCCTGCACCTGGTGCTCGTTGTCGTTTGCATTGCGAAGGGCAAGTTCGGGATGGCCCTGCTCGGTCTCCCGCTGCTCGCCGTCGCGCTGATCGGGGCGGCGCGGCTGGCCCGTCCCGGATCACCCTGGGCGCGACATCGGTATTCACCGCGTCGGCAGCAGGCCGCGCAGCGACGAGCAGACGCCCTCGACCGCCGGTGGGGTCCGTTCCTGCATCGCTGGCAGAACCTGATCGGGGGCATGGCCGATACCGGCGCGACGCAGTAACCGGCCGCCGCCTCAGATCGGGGGGTCGTGCTTGACCAGGTGTTCCCACGAGAGCTCCTGCAGGCGCCAGCCCTGCGGGGTGCGCACCGCGACAGTGTGGTAGGTGCCGATCGACCAACTGGGCGGGCTGGTCGGCGAGCGCCGTGAAGCCGCGACGCATTTGAACTCACCGCGGGCCACATCACCGTCAACCGTCAGCATGTGCACGACGGGCACGTGGACGATGGACGGGATCGACTGCAGTTCGCGAGCCTTGGCCAGGATCTCCGTCGGACCGGTGAACGGCCCACCCGGGACGTTCCACACGCCGTCAGGGGTGAACAGATCGGCGATAGCCTGGGGGTCCCGGTGCGTCCCGGTCGCCAGCGTCCCGTCGGACGCCGCGTGGTAGCGCGCGATCAGCAGGCGAATCTCCTCGACATCCCGCAGCTCACGAACCTGCCTGGCCAGCTCGTCCAGCTGCGAGGTGGCTTGCGTCGTCATGTTGCGACCGTCCGCTCCTCTTCGCTGCAGGTCACTGCCGCCCGGTGACTCGCCGTCGGGTCTCGGCGAGAGCCTCGCGAGTCTCCGCGTTCGCGTAGAGGACGAGCGCAGCCTGGTACTCGCGGCGAAGCTGCTCGTCGAAGCTGACGTCGGCCGCCGAGCGCAGCAGGCGTTTGGTCATCTGCAGCGCGACGGTGGGACGACGAGCCAACTGCGCCGCGAACTCCAGCGCGCCGTCGACCAGTTCCTCGTCCGGCAGGACTCGATCGACGAGTCCCACCTCGGCGGCTTCTTCGGCGCCGATCGGACGGGCCGTGTACATGAGCTCCGCGGCGCGTTGATAGCCGACGACGCGGGGCAGCTGGAAGGTCATCCCCATTTCGCCGGTCAGCCCTACGCGATTGAAGCCCGTGGTCATCATCGCCGACGCGGCCGCCCACCGAAAGTCGTGCAGCAGCGCGATGGCGAGACCTCCTCCGGCCACCGGCCCGTTGATCGCCGCGATGCTGGGCTTCTCCAGCTCGCGAAAGCGCATGGCCCAGCGACCGACGGCGAGGTCCTCCATGGCTTCCTGCTGCGGAGACAACTCCCGCAAGCCCTTCTCGCCGCCGAACTCGGCCGAGTTCAGGATGTGCGTGGGTGCGATGCCGTCGAGCGGGCTGCCGATCTCGTCGAGGTCGCCGCCGACGCAATAGGCGCGGCCGACACCGGTGGTCACGACGACCCGGACGGTGTCGTCGGCGGCGGCATCGGTGGCTGCGGTGACCAGGTCGCGCATCAGCGTGCCACCGATGGCGTTGTTGCGGTCCGGCCGGTTCAACCGCAACAGCAGGACGGGACCGTGCCGTTCGGAGAGAACATCTGACATGTCGCCGACTCCCTCTCACGCGCCATCGGCCGTCGGAACGGTCCCGACCAAGACGTCCCGCCCGTGCCCCTGCCGAGGGGGCAGGCGTCTCGTCGGGTTGCGCACGCACGCTACCGTCCGAGACGACCTCCGCCTAGGGACGATCGCTAACCCGCGGTCCGGCCGCCATCGGCGACGAGCGCAACTCCCGTGACGTAGGACGAGGCGTCGGATGCCAGCCAGAGCACGACCTGCGCGATTTCGTCGGGTTCACCGATTCGCCCCAGAGGCACCATCTGGTTGATCCGCCGCTCGATGTCAGGGTCCTGCGAGCTCGCGTCGAACAGCATGGGCGTCCGGGTGAACCCCGGACAGACGGCGTTGATCCGAATCCCGAACGGCCCGTTCTCGATAGCCGCACAACGCGTCATACCGATCACCGCGAACTTCGTGGCCGCGTAGGGCGCCATGTTCGGTACGCCGTGGACACCCGCGTTGGACGCCGTGTTGATGATGACCCCGCCGCGTTGTTCCCGCATGATCGCAAGCTCCTCGCGCATGCACAGAAAGACGCCGGTCAGGTTGACCGCCACGACGGCATTCCAGGAACCGGTCGTCTGCTCGGACAACGGCCCTGGCTTGCCCGTGATGCCGGCGTTGTTGTGCGCGATGTCGAGGCGTCCGTAGTCGTCGACCACGCTGCGCACCAACTGCCTGACCGCGGCTTCGTCGGTGACGTCGCAGGCTACGAAGCTGGCCTTACTGCCCGACGCGGTCAGGTCTCGCACCACGCTCGTACCGGGCTCCGGTTTCAGGTCCGACACGACGACAGTGGCGCCCGCAGCCGCCAGGGCTTGAGCCGACGCCACTCCGATGCCTCCGGACGCTCCGGTGATCAACGCGATCCGACCTGTGAGATCAGGGCTCATGGCGGCGGGTTCCTCCGAGAGGTCGGCGGGAAGCGGAGCCTATCGCCGGCGGCCGGCTGGTTCGTATCGAGCACCACGCAGCGATCATCGTCCGAGGGCCTCCGTTCGGCCCCTTGTGTCGCCCGCACGAAGCGCCAGGTGCAGGATGCACGAATGGACACCGATGACCGTCAGAGCAGGGTCGAGCAGCTGGAGCGCGAGATTGCCGACATCCGCCAGAAAGAAGCAGAGGACGTGCCGGGCGGTGTCGACGTGAACCGGTGGGACCTGGAAGTGGAGCGGAGGACAAAGCAAGAAGAGCTGGACCGCCTGAACGCCCAAGGCGACGACGCGCCCACCGCGTAGGACCGAGCGTTTCTGCCTCGACCGCCGCGAGAATGGTTCCGGCCCTAGTGCCCTGTCGCTATGAGCATGAGTCCGAGCACTACGACCACGGTTCCGGAAATCACTAGCCGGCGAACGTCGATGCCCGGATGCTTTCGGGGCAAGCCCCTGAACGAACGCCAACTTTGGAACATCGGGTTCGTACTGCCGCTCTCCCGCTTGCGATGCGCCCACTCATTGATCAGCGCCGACAGAGGTAGGACGAAGACAGCGACGCAGATGAGCAGCAGCCCTAGGGACACCTGAGGGAAGGTCAGATGTCGCGGCGGCATACATCAGCGCGGTCGTCGTCTTTGTTGCGACTGCTGTTGCTGGACTGGCCGCCTTGCCGCCGTGGTGCGACACGCAACACTCCTCGCGTGCCGGCGGGGTCGTCTTTGTGATTGCGGGGATTGTCGTTCTCGGGGTCGCGCTCATTGCCGGGTACGCGGTCGGCCTGTCGTAGCTGTCGCGTCGATGCAAGCTCCGACCTCCTCCGTACGACCGGTGGACACGGGGTCGACGCCGGCAACGTGCAGACCAGCCACCATGGCCGGCTTGCAGCACGCTGACCTGTCCCGATCACGTACGCCGGTCCGTACGCAGCATCGAGGCAGCACCTGACCGCACGTGCCGCGCCTTCGGCTTGGCGCCTCGCGCTCAAACGCTTACGACCCTGCAAATTCCCCGAGCCTCGAACTGGGTGCTCCGGCAGGCTTCGAACCTGCGCACCCGCCTCCGGAGGGCCATTCTTGGGTTTCTCAGGATAGTTGATGAGTGCCTGCAGGCTCCGGATTTTGTTGGCCTCCGTGCTTCTGCTCTCGTTGACAAGTATTAGCTGTTGTATGCCCTGGTACGTACCCCATGTGTACCAGCGAACATGAACTCGCCCAAGATCACTGTTCGATTCGGCTCAAGGGCTCTGATCAACTTATATTTCTAACTAGTCAGGACGCGTTCTCCACGCTCGTACGCGCCCAGGCGTCGGCGATCACTCCCAGGGCTTCTGCCGCACTGATGGTCAGGCGTGTCTGGCCGGCGAGCTGTGCCTGCCAACGTTCCTCTGTTGGTGCCGAGGTGAACATCCACGGCTGAGGAGTGTTGCCGATCGGCCCATGCGCGACGAACAGCTCTGCCGCGCGCTTGGTGATCTCGCCTCGCTCCGCCAGAGCCCACAGATCCCAGAGGTCGCGCGGAGCGCCTCGGTCGTGCCAGGCGACTGTCTTCCACGCAGCGAACGCGGGTCCCGTCGGCACACGGAGAGTCGCCGGAGCGGCGTCGGCATAGCGCTGTTGGATCGAGTGCAACTCGGTGGGCCAGGGCGGGTAGCCGAGGTGGTCGAGCAGTTGCACTCGCACGGTGAGTCGCCCGTCACCGGCAAGAAGCACGGCGGCCGCTGTGTCGCGAACCGCGGTCAGCCCGGGACTCCACGACACGCGGCCGTGGCTGCGGCGTAACGCGCGGTCGAGTGTCTGCTCGATCGCCGCCGCAGTCTCGCGTCGAGCGCCTGTCGCGATGAGGTCGATGTCCTCGCTCAACCGCCCAGCCGGGAGAACGGTGCGAGCGAGTGCGGTGCCGCCGAAGAAGACCACCTGATCAGCGTGGGAGGCGCTGAGCGCAGCAAGGATGTGCGAGATCAGGTGGTCGCGACGGACCTGCTCGATCGCGACCCCGAATGTGTCGGCGACCGTTCGTGCCTCACCGTCGTCAAGCCCGAAACCGGTCACTGCTCGCGCGCCCAATCCTGCGCGCGGCGCAGTGACGCGCGAGCGCGCTGCGCGTTCGCCAGTTCGTCGAGCAAGTCGTCGTCAGCGCGCGCGATCAAGATTCTGACCGCATCGCGCACCTGATCCTCCACGCCGCCGAGGTCAGGTCGGCGCGCCAGATCCAGGATGGTCTGTTCGGGTGTCGTCACCAGCGTCGGACCGAGCTCGGTGCTCATCCGTTCGGCATCGAGACGAGCGGTGTCGCGCTTGACGAACCGTACGTTCGCTACGCGGTCTGCCAAGTTGATCGTGGCGCGCTGCGCAGGTACGGCGACGACGGCTGTGCCGAGTGCGCGCGGGATCGCACCGTGTAAACGAGCAGCCGATACTCCCATCAGGATCGCGTTGGCCGGTCCGAACTCGGCGGTGGCGATGCCGGCTGCGCCGGCCTCGAGCGTGGGCATCCACCCGGTCCGCGTCTGATCCTGTGGCACGACCACGTAGTAGCCGTGTGCCAGCCGGTGGAGGACGCCGCGTCGCTCAAGACGACGCATCTCGCCGCGCGGCTGCGCGTACACGCCTTCCGCGTCCCGAGGGCGCAGTGTCCGTAGCGGCGTGGCGGCAAGTTCTCGCGGCACCGCCGTTCTCGTCCTCACGGTGGCCATGGCCTAACGGTATTGGATTAGTTGGTCAAGAGCTAACTAATCCAGTAGCTATACTCGGCCTGGTTACTTGAATCACCATGCTGAGCCGCCACGCCGAACTGGCGACCGTCCGCAACATCCATCGCGTCCTGTCGCTAAATCCTGATGTTCGCCGTCCGCGACGGACGGCTGATCCGTAACCCCGCGGCCGACAGCAAGCTGCCGCCCCCGCAGTCCCGCGAGCAGTGTTACCTCACCCACGACCAGGTGCACGAGCTCGCCCGAGCTGCGGCCGGCCTGGCGTACCCGAGCAATTAGCGGCGGCTCGACGAGCGGCAAACGATCAATACCGGCCCATCTTGCTGTTCCTTGCCTCCGCTGGCGTTCGCTTCGGCGAGATGGCGGCGCTACACGTCCGGCGCATCGACTTCCTCCGTCGTCGCGCGCAATGATCGCGGAGTCGGTCACGCTGCTTGGCTCGACTCATGGGCAACACCGAAGGGACATGGAGAAGCGCGAGGTGCCGATCCCGCGTTTCCTGGTCGACCCGCTCGCCGAGAGCACGTGCGCGACAAGAGGCCAGACGACCTCGTTTTCCTGGCGTCCGCGTCGGGGGGAGCGTTGGCGATCGGAAGCTTGATCCTGGTGTTTGCCATGTGTACCCGCAGTCAACTTCGCAGTCATGGACCGAGTGCAGATACAACACATGCCACACGAATGGGACCTGTGGCGTGGTGCCCCCGGCAGGATTCGAACCTGCGCACCCGCCTCCGGAGGGCGGTGCTCTATCCCCTGAGCTACGGGGGCCGACGGCCGCGAGGACCGCGTCAGCCTAGCAGTCGAGCGCGTCCGGATCGGTCGCCAATCCGGGCGATCAGGTCTGCGGCGGCGGCAGAGGAGCGGCACCGCGTTCACGCAACATCTGCTCCATGGTGATGATTTCGCTGCTCTGCGCCTGCACCATCTTCTGCGCGAGGTTGCGGACGTAGTCCAGCTGCGCATGCGTGGCCGCGTACTGCGCCATCGGCACGCCGCCCTGGTGGTGGCGCAGCATGAGCTGCAGGAAGTCGATGTCCAGGTCGCGGCCGGACAGGGTCTGCAACCGGGCCACCTCGGCGGGGGTGGCCATCCCCGGCATCAGTCCGTTCGCCTGCGTGTGGTCGTGCCCGCCCATCCACGCCATCTGCGCCACGTCCGCGGTACGTGACAGTCCCCAGGAGGCCAGCCAGCCGTCCATCTGCCCGGTCTGAAACTGCTGGGACGTTTCGATGTCGAAAGCCAGACTGGCCACGGCCGGGTCGGAGGTGCGGTCGCGGGTCGTGCCGGCCATCGACACGGCCTGGGTGTGATGCGTGGCCATGTCCCGGGCGAAACCGGCGTCGACGGACGTGACGGTCGGGCGCCCGTCCGACGAGCTCGAATGAAGGAGGTATCCGACGACTCCGGCCGTGACCAGCAGCCCAAAGGCGATGACCACGGCCAATACGACACGCAGCCCGCTACGCGCCGGCGCGGACGGGACGGCGGTGGACGACGTGACGACCGCCGTCACTGGCCGTTGAACGGGTGACCGGGCGTGCTCTTGCTCGCCTGGAATTGAGGATCGTCGCAACTCGCGCCGTACTCAGGAATCGTGTTCGGGTTGAGCCGTAGGTCGGTGATGAACTGGTCGATGCGTGGGTCGTCAGCCGACTGCACGAACAGCTGGTATCCCCACGCCTGCAGGGAGATCGGCGTCTTGAGGCCGGCGTAGGGCGTCATCAGCATGTAGTTCTTGCCCAGCACCTTGTCCGACAGCTTGGTGATGCTCGCCTGGTCGAGCCCCGGCTGGTAGGTGATCCAGATGGCACCGTGCTCGAGGGTGTGGACGGCGTTCTCGTTGGCCAGTTGGTGGTCGTACACGATGCCGGTGCACTGCGCCCAGTACGCATTGTGGTTGCCACCGAACGGTGGGCTGTCGGCGCCGTAGTCCACCGTCGTCGTCACGTGGCTGCGCGCGGTGATGTCGCGATGGGCGATGCCAGAGATCTGCGCAATTTGCTCGGGAGTCGCCGTGGCCGGCTTGATGCCGGAGGAAGAGCCGCCCGAGCGCGTCACCGCGAAGGTGATGACGCCGGCTGCGAAGACGACAACGAGCACGGCGGCGATGATCATGCCCCACGGGGTCTGGCGCTGGTTGACGATCGAGCGCCCCGGCTTGTTCGGGGGCCGCTTGTTCGCCGAAGGTGGGGACGCGCTATTACCGGAGGACGTTGTGCGGGTCGGACGGGCTCCCGACCCGCTCTGGGCCGGGCGCGCCGACTTCGACGAGGCATTACGGACCGAACTCGGCGACTTGCGCTGCGCCATCGACCTGCCTTCACGAAGGGGCGCATGCTTCGACCGGCGCCGCGGCCAGTGTAGGTGGGCAGTCTGAGGATGAGGTGGGAGTAGTAACCATCCCTCGGAACGCGACGTTGGAGACACTCACCGGGTCGTTGGTCACGCCCCGTAACATCTGGGCGGTGAATCCCGCGCAGCTGGCGGCCGTCGTACGGGCGGCGGTGCAGGCGTGCCTGGACGCCGGCGACTTCGGCGGCGCGGCTCCTGACGACGTGTCGGTCGAGCGTCCGCGCAGCCGCGAATACGGCGACTACGCGACCAACGTCGCCCTGCGTCTGGCCCGCGGAGCCGGGCGTCCACCCCGTGAGGTGGCCGAGGCGATTGCGGCTCGACTTCGCGAGACGCCGACCATCGCACGGGTCGACGTCGCAGGTCCGGGATTCCTGAACATCACGCTGGTTGCGGCCGCGCTCGGCGCGATCGCGGCCACCATCGTCGAAGCCGGTGACCGCTACGGGCACGGCACCGAACTGGCCGGCCAGAACCTGAACCTCGAATTCGTCTCGTCCAACCCCACCGGTCCGGTGCACATCGGCGCCGTGCGCTGGGCGGCGGTCGGTGACGCGCTGGCCCGCCTGCTGCTCGCCAGTGGCGCACGAGTGACCCGGGAGTACTACTTCAACGACGCCGGCAGCCAGATCGAGCGCTTCGCGGCCAGCCTGCGCGAAGTGGCCAACGGTCGCCCGGTCCCGGACGACGGCTACGCGGGCAGCTACATCGACGACGTCGCGCGCGCGGTCGTGGCACAGAATCCCGGTCTGCTGGGACGTCCGGACGACGAACAGACCGCGGTGTTCCGCCGCGACGGCGTCGAGCTCATGTTCGACGAGATCAAGACCTCCTTGGCCGACTTCGGTGTGGTGTTCGACGTCTACTTCAACGAGCGCGAATTGCACGACAACGACGAGTTGTCGGCGGCGTTGAAACGGTTGCGCGATCAGGGCAATACTTATGAGGCCGACGGCGCGACCTGGTTGCGCACGAGCGCGTTCGGGGACGACAAGGATCGCGTCCTGGTGCGTAGCAACGGGGAGTGGACCTACTTCGCCGCCGACTGCGCCTACTACCTGGACAAGCGCGAGCGCGGCTTCGACAAGGTTGTCATGATGCTGGGCGCCGACCACCACGGCTACGTGAATCGGCTGCGCGCAATGGTGATCTGCTTCGGCGACGATCCCGAGCAGACGCTGGAGATCCTGATCGGCCAGCTGGTCTACCTGATCAAGGACGGTGAGCCACTTCGGTTGAGCAAGCGGGCCGGCACCCTCGTCCTGATGTCCGATCTGGTCGAGGCCATCGGCGTGGACGCGGCGCGCTACGCCTTGGCCCGTTACTCGACCGACCAGACGATCGACCTCGACCTCGACCTCTGGGCGCGCCGGACCAACGACAACCCGGTGTTCTACGTGCAGTACGCGCACGCGCGGACGCGGCAGATCGCAAACAACGCCGCGTCGGTCGGCATCGGACTCGACGACTTCCACCCGGAGCTGCTGACCAATCCGGCGGACACGGTGTTGCTCACTGCGCTCAGCGACTATCCCCGCGTCGTGGCCACCGCGGCGGAGCTGCGCGCTCCACATCGGGTCGCGCATTACCTGGAGCAGCTGGCCGGTAGCTACCACCGCTGGTACGACACGGACGAGTGCCGCGTGCTGCCCAAGGGCGACGAGCCGATCACCGCCACCAATCGCACGCGAGCCTGGTTGAACGAGGCCGTGCACGTGGTGTTGGCCAGTGGTCTCGGTCTGCTCGGGGTCAGTGCCCCGGACCGCATGTGAACTCGCGGTGATCGGGGACGTGGAGTGAGGGCGCATCCGGCCGGACCGCGGCATGCCGACGTCCGCGTCGATCCGGCGCCGGCCGCCCCCCCGCCGGACGTGAACGACCTGGCCAGGAACGTGTGGCCGGAGTCCGTCGGACGCGTTGCCGGTGCCGTGCAGATCGGCGGCGCGAGCGTCGCCTCCCTGGCGGCTCGCTTCGGCACGCCGGTGTTCCTACTCGACGAGGACGACCTGCGCCGACGGGCCCGCGACTACGTGGCCGCGTTTGGCGATGCGGACGTGTTCTATGCGGGCAAGGCGTTCCTGAGCGTCGACGTCGCGCGGTGGCTCGCCGAAGAGGGTCTCGGCCTCGACGTGTGCACCGGCGGCGAGCTGCGCGTCGCGCAGGCGGCAGCTTTCCCGCCCGACCGCATCGCCGTGCACGGCAACAACAAGAGTGGCGCCGAGCTCGTATCCGCGGTGCGTGCCGGCGTAGGCACGGTGATCGTCGATTCTCTGACCGAGATCGCCCGACTGGCGGCGGTCGCCGCAGAGCACGGCGTTCGACAGCGCGTGCTGGTCCGCGTCACGGTCGGCGTCGAGGCGCACACGCACGAGTTCATCGCCACCGCGCACGAGGACCAGAAGTTCGGCTTCTCGCTGACCGGAGGCGCGGCCGAGCAGGCGGTGACCGCGGTGCTCGGCGCAGCCTCGCTGCGCTTCGCCGGACTGCACTCACACATCGGCTCCCAGATCTTCGACACCTCCGGGTTCGAGGTCGCCGCGCACCGGGTCGTCGGGTTCGCGGCTCAGCTGCGCGACCGCTACGGCGTCGCCGTCGACGAGATCAACCTCGGTGGCGGTCTCGGGATTGCGTACCGGCCCGACGACGACCCCGAGACTCCCAAGCAGATCGCCGACCGGCTGCGCAGCATCATCGAAC